>JASFVL010000035.1:0-21055 GCA_050049875.1 Anaerolineales bacterium | reverse complement strand
CGAGCTTCTTCCATAACATCAGCGTGCAAAGGTGCTGGAATTAATAATTCTGACCGATCATCATGATATTTCGCATCATAGGAATAAAATTCTGCAGCAGGTCGTATCTCGCCAGGTACAGAAGCTTGAGGACGATCATTACCTATTACACTTATCTCAATCTCCCGTGCATTGAGACCTTTTTCCACGATTATTCGACGGTCGAACCGAGCAGCATCCATTAAACCTTCAATTAGATCTGATCGATTTTTGCATTTACTTACACCCACAGAAGAACCGAGATTCGCAGGTTTTGCGAACAAGGGATATGCAGCTAGTGATTCACTTCTAGTAAGAACTTTTTCCATGTCTGTTTCGAGTTCTGATTTAAGGACGATCAACCAATCGAGGACTGGAATATCATTTGCACGCATTACATCCTTAAATACCCCTTTATCCATACCCAATGATGACCCTAACACTCCAGCACCCACGTATGCCAAACCAGCCATTTCTAACATACCTTGTAGAGTGCCATCTTCACCAAATGTTCCATGCAACACAGGGAATACCACATCCAGACCAAATAAATATTTAATACTGATTTCAGCATGATCCGTACTAATATCACTTTTTAAATAATCTCTGATCACATAAAGACCGGGTCGAGTTGGATCAGGTAGTATCGTTACAGGATTGAGATGTTCAGTTTTACCCATTAAAAATGATTCAAGCACTCTATCTCCTGTTAGCCATGTACCTTGATGAGTTATTCCAATTTCAAGAACATCATAACGGTCTCGATTAATGGCGTTTAAAACAGAGCGTGCAGACATAAGGGAAACTTCATGTTCGCCCGATCGACCGCCAAAGAGAACACCAACACGAATTTTATCACTCATCAAGTGTCGCTTGTCGCTGTTAAAAACACTCTAGAATTCCCGTATAAATTAACCAACTTGCATCTCCGGTCCTTGAACCTCATCCGGGTGTTCCCATTCACCTACCATTTGAATTTCTAATTCTAAAGTCACTCCACTTACCTTAGCTACCTTTTTACGTGCTAATTCAATAAGCATATATACATCTTCTGCAGAAGCTGCTCCATGGTTAATAAAGAAGTTTGCATGTAGCATACTAATCTCAGCATCACCCTTTCGTGCACCTTTTAATCCAGCAGCTTCTATCAATCGTCCAGCATAATCACCTGGTGGGTTTTTAAACATGGAACCCATACTGGCACCCGGGGGCTGTGTCTGCCGCCGATTTGCATTAAATTTATCCATCTCATTGCGGATTACTTCTGGATTGCTGTGTTGTAATGCAAAAGTAGCAGCTAGAATGAGCACCCGTGGAAAATGACCGTGCTTCTCATCGTACAATCTATCTTTAAGTATGCTAGATCGATAGCCGAAGGAGAAATCATCTACATCCCAAATTTCTTTTTGTCCATCATGATGCAAGATTTCTGCCATTAATAATGTACTAGCCACATCACCACCATGAGCCCCAGCATTACCAAATACAGCACCTCCCACTGTTCCCGGAATGCCAACAGCCCATTCCAAGCCGGATAACCCCTTTGTAGCAACTTGACGCGCTAATACACCAAAATTAGTGCCAGATGACGCCCAAGCTTTAGGAGGGGTATCATCCATATCGAATAGAACATCACGGGCACGATTAAGTAAGACGACGCCACGCACGCCATTATCACTGACTAATACATTAGAACCACCGCCAAGAATTATGAAGGGAACCTCCAAGTCCCACAAATAAGTAGCTGTTTCTTCTAACTCTTCCACGGTTGTAACTTCCAAGAGAGCATCTGCAGGACCGCCTACACGGGCTGCTGTAAATGGAGCTAACGGTACGTTCATGCGCAGTTTTTCGCCGAATATCTTATGGATCGGATCGATCATGGAAGATTGATTTTTTACAGATAGTGTTGGTGCCATGACAAAGTTAGATATGCAGTTGATACTTACAACTCTTTAATGCGTTCAATTAAACGGTATATCAGGTCGGGTGTAATAAATTTCTTATCCTGCTTCAACGTAGATTGTGTTTTTTTGATAGGTGCTTTTTTTCGATCGGATACTTTTAACCTAACTGACCCTATGGATGATGCCTCACTCTTATAGATTCGCTTTGTATTAGACATTATCTAACCTACCTTCGTTTAAATTCAAAGCAATGATTATAACCTCTCTAATAAAATCACTCATACTGATAACCTTCTAGTACATGATCACTAATCTCATGTGCATCTCCAGCGGAAAGTACAAGAAGAACATCACCTGGTTCTAACTGTTGCATTAGAAAATTTATGGCGTCTTTTAAATTGTGTACAAGGTGTACATCAGGATGTTCAATCGCCTCTGCGACATGAACTGCTGAGAAATTAGACGGTATGGTTTCCCTGGCCGGGTATATATCCGTGATCACTACATGATTTGCGCCTTCAAATGATTTCGAAAAACCATTAAGTAAGGTTTTGGTGCGTGAAAAGGTATGTGGCTGCCATACTACCCACAAATTGCGCTCAGGAAACCGAGTTCTCGCTGCAGACAACGTAGCTTGAATCTCTGTCGGATGGTGTGCATAATCATCAATAACGACAACACCCTCCACCTCTCCTCGAATATCAAACCGCCTTCCAACTCCGCGGAATTCGTTAATCGCTATTGCGGTCTCATTCATTGGCAAACCCAATTGATCAGCAACAGCGACTGCGGCCAATGCGTTACGAACGTTATGCTCACCAGGTAATCTCAAGGTGAAATTCGCTAAGTGTTTTCCGCCATTGAATACATCAAATGTAAATCCACCGGTTGATAATGGAACTAAATTGATTGCATAATAACTATACTGAATATTCCTCAACCCATATGAAAAAACCCGGAGATCTAAGTTTGCCGCTTTTTGGATTATTTGGGTTGCTCCTTGATCATCTCCACAAGCTATCAAAATCCCATCAGGGATAATCCGTTTTATAAAATTATGGAAAGCATTATGAAAAGATTGTGGAGATGGGTAGAAATCAGGGTGATCGTATTCCACATTGGTTACAATAGCTATTGTGGGTTGCAAACCTAAGAACATATGATCATACTCATCTGCTTCTATTACGAAAAACGGACCTGTTCCTGATCGAGCGTTAGTTTTTAGATTTCTGATCACTCCACCCACAACGAAAGTGGGGTCTTGTTTAAGTTTAGTGAGCATCCATGCAATCATTGCAGTTGTTGTGGTCTTTCCATGAGTGCCCGCGATAGCTATACCTTGTCGTCCTTCCATCAACTGCCCTAAGAAAGCTGAGCGTTTCAATATAGGAATACCTGCTTTTTTCGCAGCTCTCACCTCCACATTATCGTCAGGCACGGCGGAAGATCGTATGACTAAATCAGCACCTATAACATTATCTGGATTGTGACCAATATAAACCTTCGCCCCAGACTCTTGAGCAGCTTGTGCCAATGGTGAGAGGATTTGATCAGAACCACTCACCGTGTATCCATCTCCTAAAAGGACGATGGCAATACCCGAGAGGCCAGTCCCTCCAATTCCTATTAAGTGGACGTGGATCATTAGATAAAAACCACCAAGACGAACAGAAATGATATACCAACAGCACCATATATCCAAGGGGATTGGCCTAACCACAATGGTGGAAGGACCTTAATCAAACCTTGTACTGTTTCATACAAGGGATCTTGGATCGTTGGGGCGATGATATAAGGTTCAAATGGGTAATGCGCTGCATGCATATATGCCCATATCGTTCCTATGATTAAATAACCGTTCACTCCTCCAAACACCAATCCCAGGAGAAAATCTTGGATTTTTTCGCGCCTGGCGGCGCCAGCCAAACGAGCCAACCCAGGGGTCTGGTAGCCGAAAAATGTCAAAATTATTACAAGGATAAAGCGCAGCCAGAACTGACTTTCAAAAATACTTTGGGACTGTTCGGGTAGCTGCAAGAATGGTGCGGGCATAGCTTGGTCACTAACTGCATCTTCTAAGTAAGGAGGTACATCCGGAAAGGGTATTACATACGGATTAGCGAACTTTTCAAGAGCAAAAATCATAAATAAAGATAAAACCACGCTAAAAATAACCAATAGTTCCTTTGCCCAGCCGCGTAAGCCTCCCATTACAGCAAAAAAGATGACAAAAATAATGAAAACTACCATAAGACTAATCATGTTATAAATCCTTGTCGAATTTTTTATTAGAAACCGCCATGGTAATCAAGATATTAGCGATCCGATCAACAGCTCCTGGACTAGCTAATGATTGCATCGCAACTGACATTTGGTTAAGGCGATCAGAATCGTTGATTAAATTAAGGACACTCGATGTGATGCTGGATTTCAATTCCTCATCCTTAATCTTAATAGCGGCACCATGTTGAGCTAAGTACTGAGCATTAATCTTCTGATAATGCCAAGCGTGTGGATAGGGAACCAAAATCGCTGGTAAACCGAACAAGGGGAATTCCCCTAATGTGGCAGCTCCAGCGCGGGAGATGACAAGATCCGCTACCGTCAAAGCTGCTCCCATTTCTTCGTAAAGATAAGGATAGAGATGATAACGGTCGATCAAAGCGAGGTTCATAGATAGAACCTTTTCAAGGACCTCAGACCAATTCTGCGAACCACATATATGGATAATCTGAATCTCAGCCAACAACTCCTGAAGAGCTTCAAGCAGCGCCCTATTGATCGAGCGTGCACCTTGGCTGCCTCCAAAAACTAATAGTGTCTTTAAACCGTCCTGTAATCCGAACACTTCCCTTGCTTGAATCGAGCTCCACTTATTTAAATCATTCCGGACTGGATAACCAGTAACATTAACATTTTTATGAAAAGAAAAAAAGTGTTTTGCTTCATGCGCTGTTACTGCGATGCGATCAGCGAAACGCGCAATGGTTTTTAATGCCAAACCAGGTTCAATATCTGGGACGTAAAGGACACTTTTAGGTATTGTTGATATCATTCGACGAATTCGTCCAGCTATTGCCATGGGTACTGCAATGTATCCGCCAGTAAATAGCATCACATCTGGTTGGAATCGATTCAAAACTCGAAGGGACATAAAGAAACCCTTGAATAATCTCAAAAGATTACCTGGCAAGGCTTTTAACCCAACTCCATGAACCCCAGCACTAGAGATGGTTACGTATGGGACATTCACCCGAGTTACCAAATCAGCCTCCAAACCACCTTCAACACCAACCCAAAGGATTTCATCCAAATGAGTTCCAAGTGATGGTTCTCCATCCAACTCTGTCTTACCGCCATCATCTTTGATCAGTCTTTGTAGAACGGCGAGAGCGGGGTAGACTCCGCCGCCTGTTCCACCCGCGCAGATCAACAACCGCACCAGATGACCTCCGTTCTTTCTCTTCTTGCTCTTTAACCGATATGCGGGAAATGCTAAACAAGATACCAACACTCGCCAGGGAGACAACCAGATTCGAGCCACCTGCGCTAATAAATGGAAGTGCATTTCCCGCAAATGGAAGCAGGCCTGTCATTCCAGCCATGTTAAAAAATGCTTCCATTGCAATCCAAATACTTAGTCCAGATGCGAGCAGCTTGCCGAATCCATCAGCAGCATTATTGGCTATCTTCATACCTCGCCAGAGGAACAATCCATATAAGATCACAAGGATAGATGAACCAAAAAATCCGGTTTCCTCTGCTACAACAGCAAAAATACTATCGCTATGCGGTACAGGGAGGCCGATTAATTTTGTGATTCCATGCCCGATACCTACACCAAACCAGCCTCCATTTACAAAAGCTTCCAATGAACGACGAACATGATAGGACGCCTCCATCGGATCTTTGAGCCCTGGGACATAAGTAGCCATGCGTTCATTTCCAGTTGGGTTAATCCAGACGATAAGCCAACCAATCAGTATTGCTGCAATAACCAAAAAAGCGATCTGCCGAAGGTCAGCTCCAGCAAGAAAGAACAATGTTCCACCAAGAAGAAATACTGTTGCTGCTGCGCTGATATCTGGCTGGCTGAGAATTAATCCTCCAATAATTCCAAGAATCGCTGCAAGCGGGATCAAGCCAAAACTGACATCACCAAGTTGCTCACGTTTTGCATATGACCAAACGGAAAGATAGACCACAGTTATTAATTTTGCTACCTCTGAGGGTTGTATAGAACCGCCACTAAGGGAGCGTGTCGATCCATGTCTTGACTCTCCAAATAGCAAAACTGCAAGTAATGCAACTACGGTTAACAGCATGACCCATAAAGCAATCCGCTTCAAGAAGCGATAATCAATCAATGTCAAGATCACCAATCCAATAATCGCCAAAAGTAATGCCATAAGTTGGCGTTGGAAGATATAAATGGATGAACCAAATACCTGAAAAGAAAAATCCCAACTAGCGGAATAAACCATCAGGAGCCCAAAAACAACCAGGGTAGCAGTTACCAACACTAATGGTACGTCGATACCAAGACGCGCTGATCGCTTCGAGGATATTAAATTTATTGACCCCGACTGATTCTCACGACTTAAGAAAGATTCTTGACCCATTTTCGAAACCAATCTCCACGCTCCTCAAAATCATTAAACTCATCAAAACTCGTACCACCAGGAGAGAGCAAGACAACGTCACCAGGTTCAGCTATTTGCACTGCTGTAGTCACTGCCTCCTGCAGATTCGAACACATGTGTACATTCAACTCCCTTTGCACCTTCGATGCTAAAATGGCCTTCTGAATCTTCTCGGCGGCCTCACCGAACAAAATCAATTGTTTGACCCTTTTTTTTACCAAATCAGCAAACGCTAACCAAGGTAAATCTTTATCCCTACCTCCAGCTAAGAGGATCAAGGGTTCATCAAAGGAGCGAATAGCAGCGATGACACGTTCAGGCGCAGTGGCGATCGAATCATTGTACCAATCAGCACCTCCCCAAGAGCGTATAAACTCTAAACGATGTGGAACTCCTGAAAAACCAACAATTCCATTTCGGATTCCCTCTATGGGAAAATCTGCGGCATATGCTAGAGAACATGCAGCTAACAGATTTAGCAAATTGTGTTCACCTTTGAGTTCATACTCATCTAATGAAATAAGCCTTTTTGTAGATTTGTCATCCCACAAACAAACCCAATCATCCTCTATAAAAGTTCCTGCCTCCCAGCGACTCTCATCCAAGGATTTGGCCTCTGGGTACTTATGTCGCCCAAATGTTACTAAACGACCTTGGACCATATCAGATAGAGACCAAGAACCACCGTCCTCCTGATTTAAGACAGCAATATCGCCTTCATTTTGAAACCTGATGATCCTGGCTTTTGCAGATGTATATGCCTCCATGGTGCCGTGTCTATCTAAATGATTAGGGGTAATGTTTATAACAGCCGCAATTTGTGGAGATAGTGTCATTGCTTCCAACTGAAAGCTTGATAATTCTATAATAGCGATATCATTCTTCTGCATCTCATCTACATATGTGATCAATGGTGTTCCAATGTTTCCACCGATCCATGCGCGATTAAGATTTTGGTCATAGAGGACAGATTCATGCGCGATACGACCGACAATGGTCGTCGTAGTAGTTTTGCCTGCAGACCCGGTAATCCCAATGACCTTACAGGGAGCAACTGCTAAAAATATCTGCGAGTCATTGGACAATGGTATGCCTTTTTTCTTTGCCGCCTCAATGAGTGGAATTGAGAGGGGAACACCCGCTGAGGGGCATAATATATCCGCATCTTCCAAAAGGTCAAGTGGGTGACCACCTAACACCCATCGAATAGGATATTCAGATAACTCAGATTGAACATTTGTCAATTCAAAAGCCTTCCGACGATCATTTAGAACCACACTTGCACCATGTTTTATTAGGTAACGAGCTAAAGCTGTACCTTGTCGAGCTGCCCCAATGATGACTACATTAACTCCTGTCCAATCCATCATCAATTACACTAAGGCTAACGCCACACCAACCATACCTGCCAGCAGGCTTATTAACCAGAAACGTTGCACTACCTGAGTTTCGCTCCATCCAGAAAGTTCAAAATGGTGATGGATCGGTGCCATCTTAAAAATTCTACGACCACCAGACCACTTAAAATATAGGACTTGAATTATCACACTCAAGGTTACACTTACCGGAATTATGGCAATAATAGGCAAGATAGCCCATTGACCTGTCATTAAAGCGACGACTGCTAATGTTGCGCCGAGAGACAAAGAACCAGTATCACCCATAAATAACTCCGCAGGGTGGACATTGAACCATAAAAATCCGAAGATCGCACCAACTAGTGTGAAGCAAAATCGGGCTAGGAAAACCTGACCTTGGAGGAGAGCAATCCCTCCATAAGCGGCAAATGCAGTAGCAGATATCAAACCAGCTAACCCATCCAATCCATCGGTTAAGTTGACAGCATTAGAGAACCCAACGATGAGTATCACAGCTATGGGAATGTACCAAGTACCCAATGAAATCTCCACCTTATATCCTGGCAGAAAGAGTTCGGGCACATCCAAAACATAACGCAAACCAAAGGCTGTTACCAAGGCAATCAAGGCTTGAAGCACAAACTTCGTGCGAGCACGAATGCCCTCGCCACGGCGACCTCGTAATCCAGCCCAATCATCGATAGTGCCTAAGAGTGCATAAAACATCATCACACCCAAGGGGAGAATTACAGAACGGCCCAATACACGTGGACCGACAAGTGAAGCAGCATTAAGCAAAATGGTTACCAATGCAACTGGAAGGACGATCATTACCCCACCCATCGTTGGGGTGCCTAATTTGGTGAAATGACGTTCGGGACCCTCTACACGTATCGTCTCACCAATATTGAAGTACCGTAAGATGCGCAACAACGGTCCTCCCCAAATGATTGTGATCATAAAGCTCAATCCGGCTAGAGCAATTGCCATCGGGGTTTGAGCAGTCATTGATCAGATTCCAGAGCTGTTACGATGCGATCCATATGCAAGCCATGTGAGCCCTTAACCAAAACCACATCATCTGCATGTAGCTGTTTACTCAAATACGTAATTGCCTCTTCAGTGTCTTCTAATTCGGTTATCGAAGCTGGAGAGAAACCTGCTCGACGGGCTGCATCAGCGATAACGCGAGCTAGTCCACCAACAGTTACGATTTCGTCTGCAACCTCTGAAGCTCGTATGCCAACCATTTCGTGACTGCGCTTCTCGTATTGACCCAATTCCAACATATCTCCTAAGACTGCAACTTTGTAACCTTCCAACTCATCCAGTAGATTGAGAGCAGCCAGCATCGATTGCGGGGATGCGTTGTATGTATCATCTAAAATCAAAGCACCACTATCAGCGCGGGCAATCACCATACGTAATTGTGTTTTTTCAGACCGCAATCCATCCACAATATCCTGCCAGGTCAAATCTTCAACGATGCCCACTGCGGCGGCTCTTAAAGCAGTATGGACAGAATGACGTCCGATCAAAGGTATCCGCAGATGCAATACTTCTCCACGATAATGGAGTCTAAAACGAATACCCTCCAGTCCCAAACTTTCAACACCATCAGCCCAGAGGTCAGCCTTTGGACTGAGACCATAGAAGAAAACTCTTGCCTTGGTCGCTTCAGCCATTTGTCTCACCCATGGATCATCAAAATTCAGCACTGCCACACCACCCGGCTCTGAAGGTAAAGCACGTACCAATTCTGCCTTTCCACGAGCAATTGCTTCCTGGGAACCCGCTCTTTCGGCGTGAACAGTTCCTACATTTGTGACAATACCAACATGTGGAAGAGAGATATCACATAACAGGGCAATCTCGCCTTCAACGTAGAGTCCCATCTCCAAAACAGCCCGTTCATCGCTTTGACCTAAATGAAGCAATGTTAGTGGTAGACCAATTTCATTATTTAAGTTACCTGGGTTTTTTAAGGTGCGATAACGTCGTTCCAGAACGGAAGCAACCAATTCTTTTGTTGTAGTTTTTCCAACACTCCCAGTGATGCCCACAACGCGCGGATCTAATTTTCTACGCCAGAAGCGAGCTATTTGCTGCAAGGCTGTGAGGGTGTCGTCAACCCAGAAACAAACAGGGAAATATGGCTGTGTTTCTGCAATCCAGGCTGAGCCTAGTTCACCCTCTTTCTCATGAGAGCCTTCCGACCTGAGATCAACAACCCTATAATCTGGTGACATTTCTCGCTGGGTAATCGCGACGATTGCGCCGTTATTAAAGGCGTCATCAATGAAATCATGACCGTCAACATGCTCTCCCGGAAAGGCAAAGAATATCGACCCTGGTACGGCTTGACGTGAATCCACTACAGCATTTGTAAAAGATCGATTTGCCCACAATGGACGACTTCCAATTAAAGCTTCAAGCAAATCGTGAAGTGTAATCATGGGCAAGCGTTCCTAAGTGATATTTAACCCAGCTTTCTATCTCATTCCATAAATGTTTTTTCAGTATCGTTAATTCTTCCTCACTTCATCATATATTTATTAGGGTACAGCAGGCTGGGAATTAATTGACAAAGCCTTCCTTATACCATCTGGAGGTATATCCATTAGGACTACTAAACGTTCTACTACCTGGCGGAATACAGGCGCTGCCACAACAGATCCCCAAGGTGATGTGGTTGGTTTGGAGAGCCAAACATATATCATGAATTGGGGGTCATCAACAGGTCCCCAACCTACAAAAGATGCATTCGTCAAACTTGAGGTGTAACCATTGGGAGTTGGAATCTCTGCGGTTCCAGTCTTACCAGCGATACGGTACCCAGGAAGCAGTGCAGTAGATGCTTCATTTTCCAGTGATGCTACCAACATGTTAGTTAAGGTTCTGGCCGTTTTAGGGGAAATGGGGGTTCCTGCTATTCTAGGTGGCGAATCAGCAGAACCATATTGATTGCCGCGATCGACAACTGCTTGTAAAAGGTGTGGCACTACCATTTTTCCCTCATTAGCAACTGCTGATATCGCCATTAGCATCTGCACAGGAGTAACAGAAACACCCTGACCGAATGAATTCGTACCCAAATCCGCTTCATACCAATCGCTATCACCGGGTATTTTCAATCGCCCAGGCAACTCCTCTGCCAACTCAATGCCTGTAAGACGTCCAAATCCAAAAGCTTGTAGATAATCATAAAAATCTTTTGCGCCCATTTGGGTCGCCACCCAGGCCAAACATACATTCAATGAATGTTGCATACACCCCAACATCGTTTGCGGTCCCCACGCACCGAAGTTCCAGTTATTTATAACGATACCACCGACTTCAATTGCACCAACATCCAAAAAATTTGTATCCGGCTTAACAGCACCAACATCCAATGCGGATGCCATCGTGATAACCTTAAAAACAGAGCCCGGCTCATAAATATGAACTGCTCGATTAAATGGCTCCCCTTCTTTAAATGAATCCTGATAACTCCAAAATTCGTTTAAATCAATACGGGGTGTTGAAGCCATGGCGAGAATCTCTCCTGTTTGAGGATGCATAACCACGATGGTCCCCGACTCCGCTCCACTTTCATTCAGAGCATTGTCGAGAATAGTTTCCATCTCAGCCTGGATTTCTCGGTCAATCGTCAAAATTAAAGTTGCTCCTTCTGGCAGCTCGGGAAGATCAACAACCCTATTTGGGTCTTGAGGTATCCAAACAGTCTTAGGAACACCCGCTAACAAGTCATTCAATTTGCCTTCTATGCCAAAATAACCCTCATAATCTCTTCCTACAAACCCAAGGATATTAGAAGCTAAATCTTTTTCTGGATAGCTGCGCTGCAAATGCGGACGAAATGCCAATCCTGAGAGGTTATGCGGTTCGCCGTCAGAACTTTTGCCATCAAAATTATCCTCTTGTAAAGCTTCTAGTTGAGCTATCTCATCCGGAGTAACAAAGTCTGTAAGAACGATGTATACGAGTCTATCTGTGGGCTCTTGATTAACAACTTTAAAAACATCATTGAAATCAAGTCCCAACACAACACTCAATGCTAAAGCAATGCTTTCGGGGTTCTCGACCTCCTTTAATTCAACTCCCACTTCATAAACAGTCTGGTTACCAGCAAGCATGTGACCAGATCGATCCATAATCTTTCCACGAACAGGGCGCAATGTGCGCCACGATCCCAAATACATACTCTCCTGAGCTTTGAAATCTTCTACCCATGGACTAAGCTGAATTCGAAGCATATAGAAAACAATGATCAAACCAACGACAGCAAAAAACACACCCAATGCCGCATATCGCCAATTAGATGAACGGCTCATGGCCAAACCTCAACAATGGGTAAAGGTGGTAAGTATATCTGCTTCTTGACCCAATCCAATAGGGATTCGGTGAAATCTGTTGGCATCGTTGTCTTCAAAGCTAGAGTTGGTTGAGGAGGTGGAGCAAGTATTGTAGGAGAAGGTTCTTGGTAACCTTGCACAACCACAAACAATGTTTCTCCTGGTTCGACCGGACGAAAACCCAATTGGCGAGCACGTCTTTCCATCTCAACAGCAGTGGTTAATTGTGCCAATTGTGTCTGTAAGTCGGCATTTATTCGTTCTAACTTCTCAATATTGAAGTTCAAGTTCTGAATTTGACGCCCTATCGTTGCAGTCCTTGCAGTCACATTAAGATATATCCCCGAAACTAAAGCTCCTAAGACTAAGATTAGTAGAAATAACCCAATCCCTTGTACTTGTTGACGCCAAGGTGTGTTTTCATAAGCTTGTGTAAATCGTTGAACGCTATTCATATTATATTAATTTGCAAGTCTTGTGCCACTAAATGTGAGGCTTTCGACTCTGTAAAACCGTTAATGATTATAAAGAACCCGTTCGGCTACACGCAAGCGCGCGCTTCTTGATCTGGGATTGATCTGAATCTCCGACTCACGAGGACGAACCGGTTTCGGGGTGATTACCCGGATGCTTGCCTTGTGTTCACAATCGCAAATCGGCTGCTCTGATGGACAAATACAATCGCGACTCTCACGGCGATAATAATTTTTCACCAAACGATCCTCTAAAGAATGAAAGGAAATCACTGCTAACCGACCACCGGACTTTAGCGATTCAATAGCAACAGGTAGAACTGTCTCCAACGATTCTAGCTCTTTATTTACAGCAATGCGTAGAGCTTGGAAGGTTCGTGTAGCTGGGTGGATCTTTGAATAACCTCCTCTAGTGGCTTTGGAAACGACAATCGCCAACTGTCGGGTTGTATTTATCGGGCGGGAGTTCACAATCGCCCTCGCAATCTTGCGGGATTTTCGCTCCTCGCCATAACGATAAAGCAGGTTCGCCAGCTCTTTTTCCGACAATTCATTCACTAGATCCGATGCCCTGACATCGCTTTTAGGGTCGAAGCGCATATCCAGTGGACCATCAAATTGAAAAGAGAATCCCCTTTCGGGATTCCTCAATTGAATTGATGAAATTCCCAAATCCAACAGGATGCCATCTACACGATCCCATCCTGAGTGACCCAACTGAATATCTAGAGTGGCGAATGAGGCGCGTACTAACCACACACGGTCACTAAAAGGATCTAATTTTGTGCGTGCAAGTTCTAAGGCTTGCGGATCTAAATCCAGCCCTATTAAGCGACCATCCGGGGCGCTCGCTTCCAAAATTCCTTTAGCGTGACCTCCGGCTCCGACCGTTCCATCCACATAATCACCGGATGAGTGAGGTCTTAAATAGTGGATAATTTCTTGGTAAAGGACGGGTTCGTGCATTATCTGCCGAGGAACGGACTATGGGATTAATATCACATCAAAATTTCATTCACGCCTGTCCGGGCGGCAAGTCGAGCAATTTGAATCGCTCCGCGTTGGATTCTGCGTCTTGCATCAATACGGCTTGACTATCCCAAACCTGAGGCGACCAAATCTCTACAGCGTCACCCACGCCGACGATAACTGCATCGTCCTCCAATCCGGCAAACTCACGAAGAAACTGTGGGATCAAGATACGCCCAACACTATCCAATTCAACTTGATTAGCGGACGCAAAAATTAATCGGCGAAGCTGACGTGTAACTGGGTCCGTTATACTCATCTTGTTGACCCCCTGGGAGACGTATTCAAAAGCATTGGCAGTCATCAATCGGAGATTACGATCAAAACCTTGTATAATATATGCGCCGTCTTCCAACATCTCCCTGAATCGAGCGGGTATGGTTATTCGACCTTTATTATCTAGTGTATGGCGGTATTGACCCAGGAACATATGTTCTACCTTCGCCTTAACTGTTGAACGCCGGAATTACCCGGCGTCCCACAATCCTCCACTTTAACCCACAACATAACACAGTATATACGAAATATTCGTTTTATGCAAGTGGTTAAGACCAAATTGGTACAAATTTCCCCCTCAATAGCAATGGATGGATATACGGATGATGCTATCGTGAGGATTTTCTTTTATAACATCGTCTACCCCACTCCATAATTGCGTGGACACATTGCTCACGATACGCAGCACGAATTGTTTGATGAATTGATGACACTCCAGTATTGAGACTTATGGGGCGCTCTGCCCATACACGATTAACTATATAATTTACATCCTGTCGTAATCCCTTTGTATCAAACAACAACCCGATTAAAGGGTACATAGATCGTAATTCAGCCAGCAGCTTCCGATCAACTCCCCAGGCAGAATGAGGAAAGGAAAAGGGAACAATATCCTGATTTGTTATATCCTGAATGCAATGGCACGAATCTACGATCTCTTTTTCAATTTCTTCATCAGGCATTAAACCGAGTTTCCGATGAGTCTTTGTATGGGCACCGATTGTGAATCCATCCTCAAACAAATCTAATATTTGTTCTCTGTTCATGAATATTCTGAGATCTTTCCGAAGGAGGTCAAGGTTCATACCCAAGATGAAGCACGTTTTTTCCAAATACTCCTCATGTTCAGGTCGAAGTGCTCTTATCCAATTCGTAAAGGATGTAGCATCCTCTAATGCAATATTGTGTGCTTGGTTTAAATCAAATAACACCCTGCTCTTCTCTTGAGCTGACTTCCGATTAAAACTCTCGATACATAGGGAGATAATGTTGCGGTAAAACAATTTGTGGTCATCAATAAAATCAGTTGTGATGAAGAATGTACAAGGAATATCGAGCTCTAATAGAATCGGCCTCACTACACTGAAACACTCCTGATACCCATCATCAAATGAGATATGCAATGCTCTTGGGGGTAAATCAAGTCCTTTCATTCTGTGTTCGTGGAGTTCCGAGTACCGGATTAGAGTGTACCTGTCTTTAAGATATCCCATAGCATCCTTAAAAATATCGATGGGCACAATTGGGTAGAGATGCCGGATGTGATGTAAGCGTTCATCAGAGACAATATGATAAAAGACCCCCAACACGTCCCGAGGAACAATAGAAGCATATATCGAGGTTGGGATTATAGTCGTAAATCTACGTAAGGCATTTTCTAAAAAATGTCCGAACATACTTAGTTATTAGTTAAAATCTCATCAAATAATAAAGACTTAATAATGACGACTTACATTTCCATTATCAGATCAAAAACGGTTGCTTGAACATCATGTAAACGGCATGTCACCATCGGTTAGCTTAAATTTTATGCTTGGCCAAGCTTTGGCCAGAGGGCTGTCAACACTTTTGGGTGAACACTGATAAATCCTCTCTTGTTTGTGTAACAAGAGCTTTCCAAGGATTCTATCTTTTAATGGTTCCGCTACCTCAAGGGGAATTTCAAGTGTATCAACATTGTATTTTTCAGCAAAAGGTAATACCAAACCTAATACAATCCGAGTTTTATCCGGATCATTTAATAAGTAGTCTAACAACTTGAGAGATCTGAGCTTACCTTGTTGGCTAACCGACATAACCAGAAAACCAAGATAGTTTTGATCACTTTTAATATAAATTTCAAGGGCAATGAATTTAAAACTGTCTCGAACATCGCTGAAATAATAGTCCATTCCTTGCGTTCGAGAAGTGCCCATCTCAGCTACCCAAGGATATTCCAACATCCAATTAATTACATCTGGGTTGCGGTGGAGTTCAACTTCGGAACGAATAGATCCATCTGGGGGTTTAATTTGAACCCTGGATACCTCTTTAATATTCACATCCACTAGTTCGCTTCGTTGGGACTTGGAAAGCAGCTTGTAGAATATATTCTTCATTAGTTGTTTAAAAATACCGTCAATGATTTTTGTCCACCTGTTGGTTATATCAATCTTAATGTCAGGCATACGAAGCAACCGAACGATCTTTCGAAACAAACGCAATAAGATGGTTAATGGGTTCATTCGGCGCAATCCAGACAAGTCCATACGGTAATAAGCAAGCGGTTCCCTTTCCAAAAATCCAAACTTCCGACACACCCTTCTTGCATGAATACTTCCAACAATTAGATAATCATTTTTCAGGGTTAACGCTGCTTGCATCAACCGAGTACCTACTCCCATCCCGCGGACTTTTGTCGATACATTCCAGGTACTAAACCAATAGGCTTTATATAGTTCTGTCCGCACTCTGAGCATAACTGGAAGAATTCCAAAATAACCGACACATTTACCATCGGGATTCAAAGCAACAAGCAGTCCAATATCCTCTGGGGATGCATAAGGGTTATGGGTCTGAGCAACTGCTCTTTGGATGGTTATTGGTACAAACTCTCCCTTATCTGCACTTCTTATATACTCATCAGCGAATGCATATAAGTCTCGCACCTTGACCATTTGAATTCTGATATTTTCAAACATACTTTAACTTACATGAGAAAGATGTTCACACCAATCAACCTGAGAAATAGATAAATTGCATTTTCACGTTATTGTAAATATATTGAGCGCTGATAATACACAATCTATAAACTAATCCAGATATGTCAAATAGCTATTTAAGAGAACCGATTCAAGATTGATAAAACCTGGGCTAAATATCCCTGACCGAACAAATTCAGGTGATTTAGCAGATGGTAAAGGTTATATAAATCAAAACGGCTTTTATACCCCCTCACTAATTTGCGGTGCTCTTCGTATTTTTTGTAGAAGATTTCTGGAAAAGATCCAAAGAGACTGGTCATCGCCAAGTCTGCTTCAGCCCATCCATAATGAGTGGCTGGATCGATAATCGCTGGAGCTCCACTACTCTCAGTTGTTGCGTTTCCAGTCCAAAGGTCACCATGTATCAATGAAGCTGGTTGTTCTGGAACCAGTTCAGATAAGCGATTAATCAGTTTTTCTACTTTATATATTCCATCATTTTTTAACAACCCTCGATCCCTAGCTAATCGCGCTTGAAACATCAAACGGTTTTCACCAAAGAAGACAAAGCCATCCTCCATCCACGAATTGGGTTGTGGGTTGCTTCCTATATAATTATCTCGAGTAAAACCAAAATTTGGATTGGTATGTCGATGCAGGTTCGCCATTCCCATTGCAAACTCTTGCCAATAAGTCTTCCTTTTAGGTGCAGGCGATAAATCCTCCATTAAGATAAAACTGTCGCCATGAATAAATGGTTGGGGAACCCGAGGTCCGTCATCAACCCTTAATGCCTCCAATCCCTCCGCTTCGCATGCAAACATATCAGGAGGGGCTTTTGGGTTTGTTTTAAGGAAAAAAGTACTCCCAGAGCTTGTAGCGATGATTCTTCCCTCGTTAATACATCCACCACCGACGGAATGGGAAGAGTTTATAGGACCATAACTATTCTCAAACAACCAATTTCTGACTGATTTAGGAATGTCATCCATGAGCTATCCCCCTGATAAACAGAACATTATCTCATGAGAATAGGTTGTGTTTAATTTGTTCATACCCTAGATCATAGTTGCAGAATTCAAAATTAAGCCGATGCTCTGCTCCTACATAATTTTACATTGGAATTTATTTTTTACCCTCTCCTTCAAGTGTCTCCAAAAGAGTTTGACAAGAACGCTTGACTATTTTGTACACATTTTCAAACCCATCAATCCCCCCATAATATGGATCTGGTACAGGAGAATTCGGATCTCCGTCCGGGTCGTATTCACGTAATAAATGGATCTTTTCCTTATGATCAGAATTTTGCGCCAACCCCAAAAGAGTATCCTTATTATTATCGTCCATAGCAATTAACAGATCAAAATAATCTAGATCATCAGGGACGATCTGACGAGCTGTTCCATCATATTTAAATCCAAATTTTGCTGCGACTTTTCGCATACGGGGGTCAGGGCGTTCTCCAACATGCCAGCTCGATGTGCCAGCAGAGTCAACATCGTACTTATGGGCAACATTCTTTTGCTCTGCTAGATATCGGAACATATTCTCGGCAAAGGGACTTCTCACAATGTTGCCTAGGCACACAAAACAAATACGCGTTTTTTTCGACAAAAGATCCTCCACTTTTTAGACAGAATGCACAAAATCTTACCATAAGTATATAGATAATCAGTCATATAACCTATGATGTTAATCAGTTAATGGAACCGTTTGGTCAAGAAAAAGTTGGGCATCAATCCTGCTCTCCTCTGCTCATCGCATCCATTATCGCTACCGCAGCAATGTTTACAATGTCCCTAACCTCATCACCTGTTTGTAAAACATGGATTGGTGCACCTACCCCCAACAATATTGGGCCAATTGCCTGTGCTCCACCCAAGCGAGCAAGCAACTTATAGGCAATATTGGCGGCTTCCAGGGATGGAAAAACTAGCACATTGGCGTCTTTTACTCGACTAAATGGATAACGCTCCTCTACAATCTCGGGGACCACCGCAGTATCCGCTTGCATCTCACCATCTACTGCCAAGTCGGGGTTGGTTTCTTTTATCTTATTTACAGCTTGGCGGATTTTATCGCTAAGAGGATGTGGTGTGCTACCGAAATTTGAAAAAGAAAGGAAAGCTACTCTTGGTTCTAAGCCTAATTGTCTCGCAAATTTCTCTGCTAAACAAGCAATTTCTACTAAGTCGTCAGGAGAAGGATCAATGTTTACCGTCGCATCTGCAAATATATATTCACGGCTATCCACAATCATAATATATGCAGCTGCAGCGATTCGAGCTCCAGAGTGGGTGTGATGAATCTGTAAAGCAGGTCGAATTACTTCGGGATAGTCATGGACCAAACCGGAGACAAAAGCGTCAGAGTCTCCCATTTTGACCATCATCGGTCCAAATACATTTGGATCTTGGATTTGTTTCCTCGCGACAGCCATTGTAATCCCTTTCCTCTGACGCAGCTCAAAATATGCTTTTGCATAAGTTTCAATGCGATCAAAGTGATCAAGATTTATAATCTCGGGGCAGCATCGCAAACCAAGGTCGGCTACCTTTTGTTGTATGCTCTCAGGGCGTCCAATTAATATTGGGTGTCCAATACCTTCTTCCTGAACCTGTACCGCAGCGCGAATAATCTTAGTTTCTTCTCCCTCAGCAAAGACAACTCGCTTTTTGGGGCTGGCTGTGCGAGCTTTATTCATGATAAAGTGGCGTACTTGCTGACCTTTACCCTGACGAAAAGCTAACTGTTCACGGTAATCATCCAAATCAATGTCCAGGCGAGCGACTCCTGTCTCCATTGCGGCTTTGGCGACTGCGGGTGCCTCCCAAAGTAAAACTCTTGGATCCAGGGGTTTTGGAATGATGTAATCCATTCCAAGTTTTAGGGTCTCAACTCCGTACGCACGAAGCACACTATCAGGTACATCTTCTTTTGTTAACTCTGCTAGGGCTTTGGCTGCAGCTATCTTCATTTCTTCATTTATAGCCCGAGCGCGAACATCAAGGGCACCTCTAAAAATAAAAGGGAAACCCAAAACATTATTAACTTGATTCGGATAATCAGAACGACCGGTAGCTACAATCGCATCCGGGCGGGCTTCTTTTGCTAATTCATATCGGATCTCAGGGTCTGGATTTGCCATTGCAAAAATTATTGGACGTTCCGCCATGCTCTTAACCATCTCTGGTGTAAGAATATCCGCAACTGATAGTCCGTAGAATACATCTGCTCCACGAACAGCATCCGCTAACGTGCGAGCATCCGTATCCTGAGCAAATCGATCCTTATAGGGATTCATACCTTCTTTGCGTCCAAGATATAGAACCCCGCGGCTATCTACCATTAGAATATTCTCACGAGGGACCCCTAACCTCACTGCTAATTCAGCACATGAAATAGCAGATGCGCCTGCCCCGGAAATTGCAATTCTAATGCTATCAATAGGCTTATCTACAACTTCAAGACTATTTATAAGTCCCGCACTTGAGATGATAGCAGTTCCATGTTGGTCATCATGAAATACAGGAATATCCAACATTTCCTTCAACTGCTCCTCGATGTAAAAACACTCCGGAGCCTTAATATCTTCTAAATTGATCCCCCCAAATGTTGGAGAGATCGCTGCGACAACTTGAATTAATTCATCAGCCGAGTGAGTGTTCACTTCAATATCAAAAACATCAATATCGGAAAAAGCCTTGAAGAGAACACCCTTACCCTCCATCACGGGTTTAGATGCCAAAGCACCTCGATCACCCAATCCAAGAATGGCGGTTCCATTTGAGACTACAGCAACAAGGTTCCCTTTGGAGGTGAACTCATAGGATAGAGAAGGGTCTTTCTCAATCTCCAAAACAGGTATAGCCACACCAGGTGAGTATGCAAGAGCGAGATCCCTTTGGGTCACCAATGGTTTTGTTGGCACAATAGAGATCTTCCCTGGTTTGCCATCTAAGCGATGATACTCAAGAGCGTCCTCACGACTAATATTGCTCATCTATTGCTCCTTTACACGATAGTTTGAACGTCCCATTTATAACCCAAAGTTCGATGAAAGTCATCACCGACCAATAAGGAATTCCAGAAAGATATATCATTCTCGCGATCACATCCAGAATTCACAATCATCTAAAATCCATTATTGATGTGAGGCAGTCAGTTAGAAGCAAACTATTGTGCACCATTTGGGGATTCGAAGCAGGAGAGGGCAATTTAGAGCATAGGACCAGGGAAACCAGGGGTTGATCAAAAGGATGACAGGTAAAACCACGAGTCGATTCGAAGCAGAAACCAGGTTGAAACAGAA
>JASFVL010000249.1:0-6056 GCA_050049875.1 Anaerolineales bacterium | reverse complement strand
TAGTTAAATGCCGTATCTTGAGAGAGGCGCTCACCGCCGTCGCGAGAGTATTTTCCATTTAAGGTTGGGTAAAGGTCAACAGCCAGCTTCCCCAATACCTCTCCCCGTTGTTGGTGCTGCACTCTTGTGTTGCTAGATCTTGAATCAGTTGACCACCGTCGGCGATATGAAGTGTATAGACCACGTCCGGGGTCATGGTGAAGTCTGCATACCCTAATCCGAACTCAGGTTTTAAACCGGTGAAGAAATTTTCCTCTTCCTGATCCCACTGGATAATGATCTCTACCCCTGGTACAGGGTTGCCCCCTGCGTCCGTGACTAAGACCTGGATTTGAGGATCCTCCAAATTTGGATCGCAGATCTGGTTTCGTTCTTCGAGCACAAAAGGTGGTCCTAAAGTTGGGGTAGGCGTCCGGGTTGGCAGGGGTGTTAAAGTAGGTGCGGGTGTTCGCGAGGCTCGCGGTTTGCGGGTAGGCGTGCTGGTGATGACCTGCGTGGGGGTAATAGTCCCGGTGGGTGTGATCTCCTGCGTCGGCGTCAGCGTTTGGGTGGCAAGATCGGCTGGTTCCAATGTAAGTGTTGCTGTAAAGTTGGCTATTGGTGAGGGGGTAATCGTTGCTCTGCCAGATGGCTGCGAGGCGGTCACCAGAGGTGTTGGGGCTTCACCTAAGGCGGAAGCAAGCAATGCTAGGGCTTGAGCATCTTCATATCGGCGTCCCTCGGCTAGATAACGCTGAGCTTGAGCTGCCAGCGCTTGGGAGGGGTTGGGATCCTCCAATAAGTTCAGCCTCGCTTTGGCGCGTTCCAGGTCGCCGGTTGCTGCGTAAGCGGCAGCGATGACGACCCGGTATGCGTTTTTATTATCACCTCGTAAGGATTCCGGTGAAGTGTCCACATACTGGATCGGCGAGAATGCCCACGCGTACAAGATGCCTATGACCAAACCAAGCACCAACGCGGTTAAAAGATACCAGGATCCACGCTCGTCTCTCATGGCGTTGATTTCTCAAGGGTAGGATTGTGGGATTGTACGTCTTGGCTCAACGCGCGTAGTAGACTCAGGTCGGCGAGTGGATACCCTTCCAATCTTGAAGCGAAGAGTATCGCTTGGCGCAGACTCTCTTGAGGGGTTTTACCCCCTAATAGCATCAGGCGGCTCACAGCTACATCCAGGTCGCCTTCAACCTGGTAGGCTTCAGCTACCATCAGTGCATAATCGGTTTTATAATCTTGGCGCAGATTATCTAGGGTGGTATCGGTGTACTCCACAGGATTTACCACCCATGCGTAGACAAGCCCCAAAGCGATTCCGATAATCAAAACGATGAAAAAACGCGTCCACCGGGACATAAATACGATCTTATGCCTTCAAAAAATCGTTCAGCACTGCCAGCAGGAGGGCCACATTCTCGCGCCGGCTGCTGAAGCCCATTAAACCAATTCGCCAAATCTTCCCAGCCAGTGGTCCAAATCCGCCCGCGATTTCGATGTTATATTCAGCCAGCAGACGACGGCGCAGGTTAAGTTCGTCCAATCCTGTTGGAAGTTGAGGGGTTGTCAAGGTTACTAAACGGTTTTGCTCGGGTATTAGCGGTGGCAGCCCCAGATTTTCCAATCCATCCCAAAGCAGTTCCGCGTTTGCCCGATGGCGGGAGAAGCGGGCTTCCAGACCTTCCTCCGCTGCTAAACGAAGCGCTTCCCGGAGAGCACATATCATGTTGACCGGGGCGGTATGGTGATATGCATGTGGTTCACCCCAATAACGTCCAAGCAGTGTCAGATCTAAATACCAGTTGGCAACCGGGCTGCTCCGATTGTTTAGCACATCTAAAGCTCTTTGGTTAACGGTCAGAGGTGCTAAACCGGGTGGGGCGGAAAGACCCTTCTGCGAGCCGCTGTAGCAAATGTCCACATCCCAAGCATCCACCTCCACTGGCGTACCTCCCAGAGAGGCCACTGTATCGAGCACCACCAATGCTCCACTGCGGTGCGCGGCTGCTGTGATGGCCGCGATATCCCTTTGCACTGCTCCGGTAGAAGTCTCTCCGTGAACCAAGGCTAGTATCTTATAGTCCCCTCTCTGTAAAGCGGATTCGATCTCCTCGGGAGAGAAAATTTCTCCCCAGGGACGCTCGAGGCGGTCCACATGAGCTTGATAGCGGGTTGCCATCTCCGCCAAACGTTCGCCAAAGTAGCCGTTGATGGCCACAAGTGCACGGTCACCTGGTTCGAGGAAGTTGCACAAAGCAGCCTCCATCCCTGCGCTGCCGGTTCCGGAAATTGGGATGGTGAAATCATTTTCGGTTTGGAAAGTGTAGCGCAAAAGGTCTTGAACCTCCGACATCACTTCGAGAAATTCGGGATCCAAGTGTCCCACTACCGGTGTGGCTAAAGCCTTTAAAACACGCGGGGCAATCATGCTGGGTCCGGGACCTAGTAAAATACGGGTGGAGAGGTTTAAATCTGTGGTGTGGGGTACTTTCATAGGCGTAAGCTCCTGAATGGTGTCTGCATCTCAATTCCTAACCATAATCCTTCTGATAGCGTTTTAGTGCACACAGCCATAAGTGTACACGCAAGACTTGTCATGAAGAAGAACGTGGGGTGTGTTCTTGGCCGGCTCAGCCGCCCAAAAACACACCCCACTTAATTCCCTTTGACAACATTTGAGTGCACATTAGTCATTAACTGCTTGCTTCCAACTGTAAAATCCTGTAAAATCATTGTAGGCGTATGCGGCCAGAAAGCTTTTTACACAAAGGAAGCCAAACATGGAAACAGATCGATCGGAAGATGACCGCATAGATATTATAAGAGTATCCTCAACTTCCCGTACCTCGGCTGTGGCTGGCGCAATTGCAGGGGTTATCCGGGAGCATCAGTATGCTGAGGTACAAGCCATTGGGGCAAGCGCGGTCAACCAATCCGTAAAAGCTCTGGCCCTAGCGAGAGGTTATCTTGAAGAGGATGGCTATGATATCGTGTGCGCGCCTTTATTCGTCGATGTAGATATTGAAGGCAAGATTCGCACAGCTATCAGGTTCGTCGTCAACCCGCGCTGATAGCCCTTCTCATGGGGTGCAATTGGTCATTCAAATCCCGAGCATGTTACCTGCAAGGGGAAAAATTCCATGCGTGCCATAAACATGGCAGTGATTATACCGCGCTCTCCCCACGGATTGTCACGCGATTTGCTGCGTGGTAGAATCAAAATCAAAGAAAGCAAGGATCGTATCGCTTCCTTGGTCTGAAAAATTGGCAGATCATGAGGCTCTTTTTTTATCGGTGTTAGGTGTTCGATCTTGTGAACTGCTGAAAGTGGAGGTTGTTATGGACACACAAGTTGGCACAATTACTGTCAAGCGAGGTTTGGCCCAGATGTTAAAGGGCGGTGTCATTATGGACGTAGTCACACCGGAGCACGCCCGTATTGCTGAAGATGCTGGTGCGGTAGCGGTGATGGCTCTGGAACGGGTCCCCGCAGATATTCGCGCTCATGGTGGCGTGGCGCGCATGAGCGACCCCGGGTTGATTCAGCAGATCATGGAGGCTGTTTCGATACCGGTGATGGCAAAGGTACGTATTGGACACTTTGTCGAGGCGCAAATACTTGAAGCTCTCGGTGTGGATTATATTGATGAATCGGAAGTTTTGACCCCAGCCGATGAGGAGCACCATATCAATAAACATGATTTCAAAGTACCCTTCGTGTGTGGATGTCGGAATCTAGGCGAGGCTTTGCGCCGTATCGGTGAAGGAGCGGCGATGATTAGAACTAAAGGAGAGGCTGGCACTGGCGATGTGGTCGAAGCTGTTCGCCATGCTCGTGCTGTCCTTGGAGCAATCCGCCGCTTGCAGAGTATGCCGGAAGAAGAATTAATGTCATACGCCAAGGAGATTGGCGCTCCCTACGAACTGGTCAGGGAAACTCGAGATTTAGGGGAGTTGCCTGTAGTGAATTTTGCCGCCGGTGGGATTGCAACGCCCGCGGATGCAGCCATGATGATGCAGTTGGGTGTAGATGGTGTTTTCGTCGGTTCCGGCATATTTAAGTCCGCTGACCCCCCTAGCCGAGGCGCGGCGATTGTCAAGGCGGTCACTCATTATAACGACCCCCACATATTGGCTGAAATCAGTCGCGACCTGGGTGAACCGATGGTTGGTCGTCAGGTCAGTGATATCCCCGAACCCGAATTGATCGCCGACCGGGGATGGTAGAGGAGTGAGCGCGATCAAAATCGGCATCCTTGCTCTACAAGGTGATTTTGAAGAACATGCCGCCCTCCTCCATCGTTTGGGTGTTGAGGCGGTAGAGGTGCGCTTACCGAGACATTTGGAAGGTCTGGATGGCCTGATCATCCCTGGGGGTGAGTCGACCACGATTGGGAAGCTGGCTGCAGATTTCGGACTGTTGGAACCCTTGCGGTCTTTTGGCCTTCAAAAACCAGTCTGGGGTACCTGCGCTGGTGCCATTTTCCTCTCTAGGGACGCCCGCCGTCAGCAACCATTATTAAATTTAATGACCATCACTGTCGAGCGCAACGCTTTCGGTCGCCAGGTTGATAGCTTTGAAACCGATTTAGAGGTGCCAGCATTAAAACAGGTAGATCCCTCGGAACATCACTACCACGCAGTTTTTATTCGAGCGCCTTTAATCGAGTCGGTCCTGGGAGACGCCGAGATGCTTGCAGAGCTCCCGGATGGTCGCATCGTAGCTGCCCAACAAGGTCATCTCTTGGCAACGTCATTTCATCCGGAGTTGACGGAGGATGACCGTTTTCATCGATATTTCTTAAAAATGGTTCGGCAGTTCTCTGAAGGTGTAGGAGCAGGTTTAAAAGTATGATTCGCCCCTTTGACCTACGTGATCTCCCCTTGTTACATCGTTACCGCAACCGAGGCCTTTTCCTTGATAGTGCCCAAGTCATGACTCGCGGACCGATGTTGGTCTCAGGAGTGTTGCTGTCCTACCTTGCGCCTTCTACTGGGATCTTCACCCTGGTGTGCCAGGATGAGGAAGACGAAGGTCAAACTTTGATGGGGCAAGTCGTCCATACAACGGAATCTCCATTCGCACGGGTTTCCTTTTTGGCTCCTGTTGATGCGTTAGATTGTAGTGGCTTGAGTGAACTGCTTGACCACTTGGTGCACAGGGCAGGCAAACGGGGTGCTTTTCATTTGATTGCCGAGGTTGACGACAACTCTGTGACATTTGAGTCTTTACGGCGAGCGGGTTTTGGAGTCTACGCCCGTCAACGTATTTGGAAGCTTGAAGGTGAAGCTCCGGATTCTGGAACGGAGAACCTTTGGAGACCGGTTAGAGAACAGGATTCTATTGCTGTGCTCTCCCATTACCACAGTCTGGTTCCTGGTTTGGTAAAGCAGATTGAACCGCTCACAGCAGACCACCTAGAAGGCTTGGTGAGTCGGGAGCAGGGGGAAGTGTTGGGTTACGTGGATCTTAAATATGGGCATCGAGGCATATGGACAATGCCGATCATTCATCCTGATGTCCAGAATGTGGATAATCATTTAACCAGTTTGCTTCAATACCTCCCGGATCGTCGCTCGCGCCCTGTTTATATATGTGTACGCTCTTACCAGTCTTGGTTGGAGTCGGCGGTTGAGAATATTGGCGCCAAACAGGGACCATTTCAGGCAGTGATGGTAAAGCATCTGGCAGTTCGCCGTCGAGTGAAAAGCGCTTTTGCCTTACCACAACTGGAGGGTCAACCGGACATTTCGGCTCCCATCGCCCAATCTAAACGTAACAATTCGGTTTAGGATTTTTGTAAAAATTAAAATGCTTCAAAGAAAAATAACAGACGATTTACAAGCCTTATTGGGGGTCTTACCACCCACAATCTCTAAAGCTGTTCTAGACGAAAACAACAACGACAATCTATTAGAGGTCATTTTAGACCTCGGCAGGGTACCAACCGCCCGTTTTGTTCAAAAGGAAGTCACGCTTAGCCAAGCGGAAGTTACACGCGCTGAGATTGATTACGTGGTTGAGCGGGTTGGGGAGTTCGACACGGACAATCGCGCTGGTTTAG
>JASFVL010000034.1:0-21401 GCA_050049875.1 Anaerolineales bacterium | reverse complement strand
GAACGTTTGCAAATGCAAGTCTTTACCAGTGGCTTTCCGCCTCCTGCAAAACTTAAAGGCAAAGTCGCTCTTTCTCAACTAACTGCGTAAGTCCTGTTACTAAGATTAGTGCGATTATTGGGTTTTGACCAATACTTAATTTGATTTGCTGAGTAATCTCCTAGTCTTCCAAGAGCGGTAACCAAAAAGGAGTGGGAGACTAAGCCAAATCAGGCGCCCAATTAGCCCATAAATGAGATCATCTCTTATTTGGGCATGAATTATATCAATCACTTCGGTTGATGTATTATCGAGTTGCTTGAATCTGTGTTGGTGGATCCATTTTTTAAAAGGACCATCAGCTTGGGTATCAGTAAACCCGTGTAAGGGTTTTACATCTGAATGTATTGCTAGCCACCGAATGGGAATAGGCCCCATCCAAAGAGTGAAATCCGTGATTGATCCCTCACTCATAGGATCTGCGCGGTGTAGTTGGACAAAAATTGGTGGGGGACTCAGGAGTCTCAGAGAAGTTGTATCGGAGTGAAATTTGGACACAACATTTAGTGAGGCGTTTACCTGAAATCGGTGTTCAAATTGTTTCACTTTTTTAACTTATTTCCCTAGAAATTGGTTTAATGTATCGCTGACATTGAATTTCTTCATATATTTTAAAATATATTCTGTGTTAAACGCTCGCGGGACATCTATGAAATTATAGATATCGTTTTTTTCGGTTACGTTGTTCACAGCAAGCAACTCTAGGAGACTCATCGTCACGGGGGGATTTGGTAAGAGACCTTCCATTAGTAATACCACACCCTTTAAAATCGGTTTTGGGAAGGGGACTAAAATTCGTCGAGCTCCTACTGCCTCTAAAGTGCGCCGTTCGATCTCTTCTATAGTAAGGATCTCTGGTCCACCAAGTTCAAACTTTTTGCCGACAGTTCCAAGGTCGTCTAAAGTTT
Source organism: Anaerolineales bacterium (assembly GCA_050049875.1). Taxonomy (GTDB): domain Bacteria; phylum Chloroflexota; class Anaerolineae; order Anaerolineales; family UBA11858; genus JASFVL01. The sequence continues at coordinate 20,454 of JASFVL010000034.1, read as the reverse complement.
TGACCACGCTTGTTGCAACATCCTTGACCCAAACGGGTTCGAACTTAGCGTTTTTGTCCACCAATGGATATATGATTGGTGAGAATGGTACAAGCCGGGCAAAAGTATTGGCAAATTCATCTTCAGGTCCCCAAATAACAGATGGTCGAAATATGGTCCAATCTAAATTAGAATCTGTAACATGATCTTCGGCTTTACCCTTTGATGCTAAAAAACGGTATGGCAGATTGGGTTCGGCACCAAGCTGGGATATATGAATAAGCCTTTCAACTCCTGCTTCTTTCATTGCTTCTACAACATTGACAGTGCCTTGATAATTGACCGTCTCATAGGTTCCTGATCCCTTTTCTATAGCAATAGCTACGGTGTGGATAACAGCTGTTGCTCCTGAAAAAGCTTGACTTAACGTATTGGGAAGGGTTATATCTCCTTCAACCCAATCGATATTCAAGCCCTTTAGACGACCCTCTTTTTTTGCACGTTCGGTATTGTGGACTAGAACTCGAACAGGTTTGTTTAAACTATCAAGTCTTTTTACAATATAGCTTCCTAAGTATCCAGAACCACCTGTCACAACAATCATGGGAACCTCCAAAAATTCATCGGTGACCTATCAAATTTAATGAAATCAGAAGTTGCGCAGTAGGGCACCTTTACCCTTGAGCTGCAAAAGTACTAAAAACATGGGATTTTCCCGAGCTATTTATTAAAATTATTAATGAATCGATCAAACCACTCAATAATTAATCGACCACTATCACTGAGTGTGGATTCGATAGCTTTACGGTATTCTACAAGGAATATCTCTATACTCTCAGCCGGCAAGTCATGATAAGATATATGAGTTTTTATCCAATCGATTTCTACATCAATATAATTCATGTTACCAAGACGTAAAGCAGCTTTAATATCCCTCGTTAGATGCTCTTGAGCTAATGCTAGGTGATGTGGGGATATTTCATTGCTCTCGAGTCCTGATATCAGAGCAGATTCAATCGTGCTATGATGATCTGAAAAATTTTTGTAAGCTGATAGATAAGTATTTGGGATGGTATCAACAGTTGGTTTTGGGGGGCGGACAGATAGGATATGTTCAATTTGATTTATTGAATTTTGTAAATCCTCTCCTAAAAAGTGAGCTGGAACTTTCTCTTTTAAGGTATCTAACCGTGAGAAAATCAGTCCTCCATAAGCGATTGGAATTTGAGAATCGCTAATTTCTTCAATGAGCTCAAACATTGTTGACGCTGTATACAATTGCTGTGCTGCCAACACGATCAGTCTGGGATTTACCGTTTGCATTGTGTCTTTAAAACGCCCAACTGGCACATTCGCTCCTAAATAAATCACATCCCAACTCCGCAGACGTAACAGTAGTGTAATCAATAACAAGGGGAAAGAATGCTCTTCCTCTGGTGGACATCCTACTAAGATTCGTCCCGATCTTGTAGGATCGGGTAAACCTGATATTATAGAATTTATCCTTCGATGAGCGAGTGCAGTGGCGTAGTGCTCCTGTTGGACAGATATTTCTCCCATGTACCACCGTGAACCAATATCTGCGAGACCCTTTTGAAGCACTTCCACACTAACTGTTTCAATGGGATAGATCGCAAATGCTTGTGTGAGCACACTGTCAGCTAATGTTCCATTAAAATCCAAACAGGCTTTTACCCAAGACTCGCGATAATCCTCAATGACCGAACCACTCGGTAGATCGGTTTCAGGTGTTGTTATTGATGGCATCATCCCCTCATCTTGGAGCGGATCTCTACCCTCGTCTTTTATACTTTGCCACAACTTGACTGCCCGACTGATGCTCAAACCTTCTTTCTGGCGATTTATTAACCATTTTATAATTTCAATATCACGAGGAGAATAGATACGATGACCTCCTTCAGTACGAGCAGGCTCGGGAAGACCATAACGACGTTCCCAAGCTCGGAGAGTATCTGGCTTAATTCCTGTCTCGTGGACGACGACTTTCAAATTGTATGTAGGTTGTTCTTTAAGTGACATAGGTTGCACCCATTTGTGATCCGAAAATTTTTTAATAAAAAGGGATAGTATTAATCTGCTGTATGATTGAGGTAGGATAACATATATTCCACCATGTGTCAATGTTTTGTACAGGTATTTTATGAGATTTTAGGAAGGATAGCTCTATTGAACAGGGTGCAACAACAATTATTATTTTTTTAGCAAAAATCCACATCAGTATTTGTATTTGATAAAATGTGATTATATTAATCAACTCAGAATAGATAGGATTTACGCAATTCGATGTTAAGGGTGGGGAGATTGGGTGGGAAACGCCCACCCAATCTCCCCATACCTACCCGATTTCGTAACTTCTGACAGTTTTAATTATCACGAAATACAACCATAACCTTTTTCAGAAATTCATATACCGCGGGAGAGCTTTTAATGAAAGTTAATCAAAAAGTGCTGGTCCGAGGTGGGACTTTGGTTTTAGGACAAGTGGTCATCAGGGGCGATCTACTCATTCAGGGCGAACGTATTCTTGCAGTGGGAGAATTGCCCGCTATATCACCCGATGTGATTATAGAAGCCGAGAACATGTTGGTTCTTCCTGGAGCGATTGATACTCATGTTCATTTCAATGATGTATTCATGGGCACCATTAGTGTTCACGATTACTATACTGGGACCTTGGCAGCTGCTTATGGTGGCGTGACTAGTTTAATTGATTTTTCTAACCAAGTTCCTGGTAAATCACTGATGAGTACGCTTGAGCAAAAACACGGTGAAGCAGATGGACTCCCGTTGGTGGACTGGGGTGTGCACCCTGTGATAACCCAGCCAACACAGGAAACTATTTCAGAGATACCAGCCTTGATAGAAGCCGGAGCACCAACGATTAAGTGCTATATGACTTATCAGGATGAGGGGTTAATGCTTGGCATTGATGAACTATTACTTGTGTCTGAAAAATTGAAAAATATTGGAGGAATGCTGTTGGTTCATGCTGAAAATAATGTGATCTTGCAAGAGGCTTTATCCTCAACACTCGGTGCGGGATTAGTAGAGCCAATCTATCATTTGAAGAGTCGGCCAAAAGAAGCGGAAAACAAAGCAATTCGAGATTGCGTTCAAATTGCTCGAAAAACAGGCGGACGAATTTTTATTGTGCATATGTCAAGCGCAGATGGTATAGATATCGTCGCTCAAGCAAGAGCAGAGGGATTGGATGTTATCGCAGAAACATGTACTCATTATTTAGTTTTCACGGATCAGTGGTTGATGCGGGATGATGGATTGAAATGGATTTGTTCACCGCCGATTCGTGATCGTAAAAATCAAGATCAGCTATGGATATCCCTTCAAGATAAGAGAGTATCGATGGTAACTTCTGATGATGCGGCTTATATGTGGGAAGCGAAGCTTTTTGGGGCACATCGATTTGATCTCTGCCCTAATGGATTACCTGGGATCGAACCGCGTTTCAACATTTTGTACTCTGAAGGAGTGGCGAAAAATCGACTCTCTCTATCCAGGTTCGTTGAGTTAGTATCCAGCACACCAGCTAAACTTTTTGGGTTGTGGCCTAAGAAGGGGAATCTTTTTCCTGGAGCTGATGCTGATGTAATTATTTTCAATCCAAATAGGAATTGGGTCATGGGGCAAGAAACCTTGCACATGGCTACAGATTATTCTTCGTATGAGAATATCCCGATCACTGGAAAAATTGAAAAAGTTCTGTCGAGGGGAGAGATTATCATTGATGGTGATAAATGTTTAGCAGAAAAAGGGCGCGGTCAGTATCTACATCGAGTATTGGACCTAACGATTCCGGCCTCAATATAATATTAGTGTCATAGTTTAGTTATCTATAAATCACATAACCACAATACGAGAAATAAAATAAGATTTCCTATGGTAGATAAAAACCAAAATTTGATTTATTCTGGAGCATCTCCAAATAGAGTTCGGGCTGATATTGAGCCTTTTGTTGATTTTGCAGAGGAGGAGATGTCAATTGATGCCATAAAAGAATTGATGGAGAAAAATTTGCTTCCACATTTGATGCAATATGATTTGAGGGGGTTTCAATCCATGTTCAACGCCTTCCCTGAAAATGGTGCGAAATTAGGAGCTCGAATAGCCTTGGATTACAACCAGGGAGTTACCAATTGGCAGGTTTCTCCCGGTGGTGCCATGTTAGAGGAGTTGTGTTGCCAAGCATTATGTCGACTATTCGGGTTACTGCCCAGCTCGGATGCAACCTTTATGTACAGTGGGACCTATGCAAATTTTCAGGCAGTGTATCTAGCACTTCATTGGAAAGCTGAATTGGAGGGATTTGATTTTTCCCAACAAGGGCTGAGTGGATTCTCAGACCTCTCACGATTAAAATTAATAATTTCCCGAGAAGCTCACTTCTCATTGAGGCATGCTGTACGCTCCCTTGGTCTTGGGGATCAATGTTTGGTACCCATTAAGGTAGATAAAAACAGGCGCATTGATATAGGTCATCTAGAAAAGACAATCAAGATGATGAGGAGCAAAGGGGATATTTTTTGTATTGTTGCAACTGCCGGTACCACTTCAACAGGTTCGGTGGACCCAATCAAGCCTATTGCAGAAATTGCTGAGTGTGAAAATATTTGGTTACATGTAGATGGTGCGTATGGTTTGGCATACAGCCTTGTGCCGGCTTGGAAGCACCTATTTCGTGGCCTTGAACAAGCTGATTCAATCACTTGGGATCCTCATAAACAGATGAGGGTGCCAATACCTAATTCATTATTGTTTCTGAAACGCGGTAGCAATTTCCAGCGGATGAGGATACATAGTGAATATTTTAATCTTCCTGACAGCACGGAACCTAACCCTGGGTTGAAATCTCCACCATCTACACGCCCATTTTCGGCTCTCTCGCTTGTGACATCCATAAAGCATCAAGGATTAAAGGGATTGAGAGATAATTTGAGGGCACCACTTGAGGTTTCAAGAAATTTAGCAAATCGTCTCAATAATGTAACTGGTATTGAGTTAGCTCTCTACCCAGATACAGGGATTGTGTGCTTTCGTGTCCGCCCTGACGATTTTCCAGAAGATCAATTGAACAATCTCCAAGAATTAATTTTTCGATCTATTCTTCGGGAAGGAAAACATTCAATTTCAATAACTCAATTAGAAAGAAAGAAAGTTTTACGGCTGGTTGCTCTCTCCCCCAAAATGAAGACCGAAGACATGTTAAGAACAGTTGACATGGCGTTAGAAGCAGCAAGACGTTTCATGAAGTGAAAACTCCATAGTAAATCACTGGCTTTTCGATGATGATAAAAATGACCGCTAGCAATATTTTGCGGTCATCGATAAATAAGACAGACTACTTTTACCTGGGCGGCTGACGGGGATCGAACCCGCAGCATTCGCATCCACAGTGCGACGCTCTACCTTTGAGCTACAGCCGCCATGATTTGTGATAAGAATTTTATCACGAAGGCGATTCACCAGCAAGGATTTGATTTATCGCTTCGACAACTTCATCTCTAGGAACGGTTTGTTGATCACGGGATTTTAAATTCTTGATCGCTACTTGATTGTTGTCAACCTCCTCCGGTCCTAGCACAACAGCTACTTTTGCACCAATTCGATCCGCATACCTAAATTGTTTTGACAATTTATCTTCTATGGGAAAACATGCGACTTTTAACCCTGAACCACGAAGGTTGGCTGCTAAAGAGTAAGAAGCAAATAAATGATCCTTATCAAAAACTGTGACTATTACAGGTGCTGGTGTGATGTTTCTTTGGACGGGAAGGTGACCAAATTCCTCCAACGTCAATGTGATTACCATATCACCCATAGCGAAACCAACACCGGGTAAAGGATCACCTCCTACATCCGACATCAAATTGTCATAACGCCCACCACCCAAAACGGCTCGTCTCAAACCCTCTTTTTGGGCTTGAGCTTCAAAGACTGTACCAGTATAATAATCCAATCCTCGAATAATGTGCGGGGCATATTGCACATAATCTTCCACGCCTAATGCATCTACCGCTTTGAAGAAGTCAATAAGCTCATCTGATTGTTCCCACAGATCCATATTTTCAAGTAGTGAATTAAGGCCATCGATTTGTGATGAATTTACTCCCAGTTCAATTGCATAATTTTCCCAATCTTTGGGCGACAACTTATCTCTTTTATCAATTAAGCGATATATTTGGGGGCGTTTATCAGCAGGTAAATCTAGATCTGCTAACTGTTGGTCCATCAGGCGACGATTGTTTATTAAGATGATCACTTCGTCTGATGTCAAACCAACCTTTTTAAAAAAAGATGCCATAATCGCAGCCATCTCAGCGTCAGCTTCGGGGGAATCAACACCGATAAGATCAATATTCCACTGAAAAAATTCGCGACCGCGCCCTTTTTGGGGACGTTCATAACGCCAAAATGGACCAAATGACCACCAGCGCAGGGGATAATAAAGTTCTTGTTGGCGTTGGGCTACCATCCGAACTAGTGTGGGGGTTAATTCGGGTCGTAATGTGATTAGATCTCCACTGCGATCCGAGAAAACAAATGATTGTTCCTTTACTAATTCCTCACCAGATTTAGCTGCATATAATTCGATAGATTCGAGCAATGGGCCCTCATACTCTTGATAACCATATGATTCTGATATGTGGCGTATGTTGTCATAGAGCCATGTACGGATGGCCATATCTTCTGGGTAGAAATCACGAGTACCTTTCAATGATTTAATTTGTTGTTCCATGTTATTTTTGCGGTAAATACTGAGATTATTCAGTTTGTTGTATGCTATTCTATCATGGCGAAATGGGTCATCCTTCTGATTGCCAGTAGGGACAATGAGGACATTCCTTCCCCTCAGGGTAATCGATACCTTCTTCATGAGCACAACCAACAATTTCATCTGTCATCAATACTTGCTGAACTCCATGAGCTTGAAGAAATTTGCCAATTTCTCGGGCTACTGATTGATCTGTAGCTAGATTCAGCCCGTGCCAACTTTTTGAAATTGATTCGCTCTCTTCAGAAGTCGAAATAACTACGGAAATCTTAGTCACTTCTTGATCATCGGGACCGAAATATGAAACTGTCCCAATTGGATATTCTTTGGACTCATTTATGACTTTCTGAAATCGCTCTGGTTGAGAATCCTTAGTGTTTTTATGACTTTTTTCAGTTTTCTCGTTCATAGTTGATTAATTTTAGCATTTAAAAGGTGGATCGGTCAACAATTCAAGTTGTGTCAAGAAAAGTGTGTAAATTTGGCTCCTTCACAATGGGAATACTTCCCTACATAGACATTTTTATGCCGGTACAGGATCTGGAATGCTAGGTTCCATCCTACTAGACGCACTGGGTGCAGTGATCTGCATGGGAATGGTTTCTTCTTCGAGTAGATCTATCGGCAGATAGCGATGTCCCGTTAGCCAGTCTTCAGATTGTTCCATCGCCAGTGCTGAAACCAATCTCAGGCAACTGGCTCTATTTGGGAAGATCCGCACCACATTGGTCCTACGGTTCACCTCCTGATGATAGCGCTCCAATCCATTGGTTGTTCTCAACCGTTTGTGGTGTTCCCGAGGAAGCAGGAAGACTGCCAGGGTTTCATTAATGGTTTCTTCCAACCAGGAAGCCAGATCCGGGAAGCGGTTTTGATAATCTAAGATCATACGACTTGCTCTTCTTTGAGCAAGTTCCAAATTGGGAGCGTCAAAGATATCTCTCAGCCTCTGATGGACTTCATGACGGGCTTTCTTAGTCACTTTGGAAGCAGCATTGCGTTGGTAGTGGGTCTGGCAACGCTGCCAAATCGTTTTTGGAAAGTAGCGTCGCAAAGCCTTTTTCAGACCTTTATGTTCGTCTGAGACCACGGAGTACACCTCTCTAGGGTCTAGGCCACGATCAATCAAATCCGAGAAAACCGCACTCCAAGTGGCTTCTTCCTCTGCGGGGGCCACAAACACACTCAGGATCTCTCTGTAGCCCTTATGGTCTATCCCTTTTACGGTCAGTACGCCCTCGCTCTCCACATGCCCATCCTCCCGGACATATTCATCGCGAAGCATGCCAACGGCGAACTGGCATCTACCACCAGGTAAGGATAGTTCTTCTCTAAGGATCTCGTCCGCCAATCTTCCAAGATTTCATCCAGCTCCTGGGCCATCCGCGAGACTTGATCCTTGGAGAACTCGACCCCGCATAACTTCTCGGTGATCTTCTTGACCTTTCGGGTGGAAACCCCTTGCAGGTAACTTTCCTGCAGGGCCAAAACCAGGGCCTTCTCACTGCGTTGGTAACGTTCAAATAGTCGGGTGCTGAACTTCCCTTCTCGATCCCGGGGCACTCGCAAGGTCAACCGGCCAACCCTGGTGAAGAGCTCCCGTTGCCGGTAGCCGTTGCGATAGCCTCGACGGTCTTCATTTCGTTCGTATGGCTCAGCACCTAGAAACTCACTGAACTCCAGCTCCAGGAGTTCCTGGACTAGCCACTCGACCAACTCTTGAAGCCAATCGGTTTCGGCATCCGTTTCCTGGATCGTTTGCAGTTGTTGTCGCAGTTTCTGTCTTAGGGTATCATCATTCTGAGACATCAGTACCTCCTTCTGGTTGATTACCTTTTTTTCTGGTTTGAAGGAGCTCTTCTGGTGTCTCTACTTTACCAGAAACCGCAGTTTAATTTACACACTAAAGTCTACACTATCACAATTCATGTAAACCTTGATGAATACTCGGTTTATAATGGTGATTATGTTTAAAATTAATTCAAATATGAAAAATGACAATCTTAAAATCAATCCGAGAAAATTAGCATTTGTCAATATAATCGTGGTGATCTTCGTTGGTACGGTTTCCGCGTGTGATGTTTTCACACAAATTTCACAGAATGAAACAGAGAACGAGTTAGGGACGGGTATCCCATTAAGACTAACTCAAACTATGTCAAGCGAAGTTGTTACATCTCCTGAGGCGATGATCCCACAGCCTACTGATACTCCTTCACCAACAAGTACTATTACCCCAAGTGCAATCGAATTATTCGCTACTGAATCAGATGTAATGTTTCAACCAGAAGTCCTCGGTAGTGGATCAGAATATCAGTATAATATTCAAACAGGATCTCCAGTGTATCTACCCAATATATTTCACCCCGAGAGTGGCTGCAATTGGTTGGGGGTAGCTGGACAGGTTTTTGGGGATAATACTGAACCTGTAGTTAATATCGTGGTTGAAGCAGGGGGAGTAATAGAGGGGGAGCCAGTTTTTGGTTTATCGCTTACTGGGCTTGCTCCTGATTATGGGAAAGGGGGTTATGAAATTATTTTAGCCGATCAAGCGGTTTCTTCGCAAAATATGGTTTGGATTCAATTATTCGATCTCTCAGGGAATGCGATATCACCTCAAATATATTTTGATACCTTTGATGCCTGTGACAAAAACCTTGTTTTAGTGAATTTTACCCCCTATGCATCGGGGGCAGGAATCGAACTATTCTTACCATTCGTTGGAAAATTAGATTCGCCATAGAAACCAATTATGCCATTTCTTAATCACTTTGATATTCTTGCTCCAATCTACGACAGAGTTTTTAAACCGAGTTATCCAGACAAACTATTTGAATATGCGTCATTACCTACAAAAGGAACTTTGCTGGATGCTGGGGGTGGCACTGGGCGTATTGCAAGATATTCGCGTGAAAAAGCTAAACAGGTTGTGGTAGTCGATCTGTCCGAGAGAATGTTGCATCAAGCCAAGAAAATGGATGATTTACAATTGGTTTGTTCCCACGTGGAGACTCTTCCATTTCCGTCATTATCTTTCAATCGCATTATCATGATAGATGCCTTCCATCATGTCTGCGATCAGAAAAAAACTGCCCAAGAGTTATGGCGGATACTGGACTCGGGAGGCAGGATTGTTATCGAAGAACCAGATATTCGATCGATTCCTGTAAAAATCGTAGCGGTTTTTGAGAAATTGGCGTTGATGAGGAGTCACTTTATGAATCCAATAGATATTGGCAATCTCTTTGCCCATTTGGATTCGAAGGTTGAAATTATTTGTGACAATTATACATCTTGGATTGTAATAAATAAATCCTGATACCAAACTAAAGATGCTTACTCTCATATTTCCCATCGCAGGTTATGTGTCTGGATCCTTGCCTTTTGCTCTTTGGATTACTTATTGGGTCAAAGGCTTAGATGTGCGCGAGACTGGATCGGGTCATGCGAGCACAACGAATACAATTCGTATTGTGGGGTGGGGGTGGGGGATTATTGTGTTCATTTTAGATGTAGGCAAGGGATTTCTCCCAACTTATTTAGCGATCCTTTATAAACAGCCCAGTTGGATAATCGCATTAACAGCAGCTTTGGCTGTAGCTGGTCATTGTTGGCCGATTTTTGCGCAATTTAGAGGCGGTATGGGATTAGCGACTACAGGAGGAGCTTTTCTGGCAGTATCACCCCTAGGTTTTCTGATTGGAGTAGCGGTATTACTAACCTTTGTTCTTACACTTCACCACGCGGCGCGCGGCAGTCTGCTTTCTGGCTTACTAATACCACCTGTTTTATGGGTATTAGGCCAAAGTGGTGACATATTATGGGTAGCAGCTGCTACGGGAATCATAATAGCACTTCGATTTACAGTGGATTGGAATCGGGAATACAGGGAACTGTGGTTGGATCGAGAAAAATAAGACTAACAGATCCTCGGGAGCATTTCCCCCGCCATGACATCGATGATTCTCGTGCTTCCATAGGATGTTTTCATTAAGACACGACCTTGGGGAGCTTCTAGAACTTCCCCAATGATCACTGCCTGCTTACCATAGCGACTATTGCGCATAGCCATTAACACCCTATCAGCATCATCAACTTGAACAATTACTACTAGCTTCCCCTCATTGGCGACATACAGCGGGTCAAATCCCAACATTTCACAAGCGGCTTGAACCGGGGGTTTGACCGGGATCAATTCCTCATTTAGTTTAATGCATACATTGGATTGTGTGGCAATTTCATTCAATGTTGACGCTACTCCACCGCGAGTCGGATCTCTGAGCACATGAATATGATTGCTGGACTCCAACATTGATGCAACTAAATGGTTGAGAGGGGCGATATCACTAACGATTTCTGATTCGAAACCTAATTCACCTCGTGCTCCAAGCACTGAGATACCGTGTTCTCCAATAGGACCCGATAAGATAACAACATCTCCCGGAGCAGCTAAGTTTCCACTGATCCTTATACCAGCATTTACTATACCAACCCCAGCAGTGTTAATGTAGAGACCATCAGCTTTCCCTTTTTGTACAACTTTGGTATCGCCTGCAACAATATCAATATCAGCTTCTTTTGCTGCTACACTCATGGAATGCAGTACTCTTTCCAATATTGAGATATCTAGACCCTCCTCGAGTATGAAGCCTGCTGTTAGATACTTTGGTACAGCGCCCATCATGGCTACATCGTTTACAGTGCCGCAGACGGCTAATTTGCCAATATCCCCTCCTGGAAAAAACAAAGGCCACACTACATGAGAATCTGTGCTTATGGCTAGTTGCATCTTGTTATTTGGATTGACCAAGCCGGCATCATTTGCTGCCTGGAGAATAGGATTTTCTATGGGAGGAAGAAAAACCTTTGCTATCAGATCGTGCATTAATTTTCCCCCACTACCATGACCCATAACTATTTTTTTTCCATGAGAGAGAGGGATTGGGCATACTGGACCTTGAACTGATGAAGTGGGAGTGTTAATTTTCATTCTTATTTAGTAGTTTAAAATGAGGATTCATTTTTGAATGCTGACATGGAGACCGCGACCATATCGGTAATATGCAGCACATGCTCCTTCAGCCGATACCATCGTTGCTCCTAATGGATTTTCTGGTGAACAAGTATTGACAAACGCAGGGCAATCCAATGGCTTTTTTAAACCTTGAAGGATTAAACCTGATATGCAAAGAGGGGATTCTTCTGGTTGAATTTCTTGAACATCGAAACGGTATTCGGCATCGAACGCCTCAAATTCTGGGCGCAAACGCCATCCACTGGCGGGTATCGTCCCAATGCCACGCCATTTTTGATCACATTCGGTGAATACTTTGTCTATCACACTTTGAGCCTGTTTATTGCCCTCAAATGTAACTGATCGTGGGTATGAATTTTGAACTCTTATCTGATCATTTTCTAATAGTTGTACAGTATCCAATATCCCTTGTACGATATCCAGAGGCTCAAAACCCGTTACAGCCATCGGAACACTATATTTTTCTGCAATAGGGGGATATTCCCAGTATCCCATTACTGAGCAAACATGCCCAGCTAAAAGGAAGCCTTGAACTCTATTTTGGGGGGAGCTGAGAACTGCGTGCATTGCAGGAGGTACGCGCACATGTGATACCAAGACACTGTAGTTATCCAGACGCACATTTTCTGCTGCTAATACACTCATTGCGTTCGGTGGTGCTGTTGTTTCAAATCCTATCGCAAAAAACACTACCTCTTTGTCAGGATTATCCTTTGCGATCTTAACCGCATCGAGAGGTGAGTATACTACTCTTACATCTCCACCAGCTGCCCTAACTGAAAATAGATCTTGTTTAGAACCAGGTACGCGTAACATATCACCATAGGAGGTGAATATTACATCTGGTTGTGAAGCAATGGCATGCGCTTTGTCTATCAATTCGATAGGTGTAACACATACTGGGCAACCTGGACCATGGACGAGTTCAATATCCCTTGGTAAGAGTTGGTCTAACCCATGCCGCACTATTGCATGAGTCTGACCACCACAGATTTCCATTAAAACCCAAGGTCGCGTCACCACATTCTTGATTTTCTTAAGAACTCCGTTGACTAAATCGGCTTTTCGGTATTCTGTAATGTATTTCATGGATCGGTGTAAATATTATATTTACTTATAGAACCAACATCCATTTAAAAACGACTTTAATTGTTTTCGAGACCTAGTTCTTCTTCAATGTTAGCAATTTCCCGTAAAGTTTCCAAGGAAGCCTGGGCTTCCTCCTCGCTCAATAAGCTAATGGCAAAACCTACGTGAACGATTGTGTAATCACCGATATTTACTTCGGGCAAGTATTCCAAACACGCCTCACGGACGACCCCTCCAAAATCAACTTTGCCCATTTTTAAATCGTTGGCAGTATATATCTCAATAACTTTACCAGGTACACCTAAACACATAATCAGCTCCTTAGTTTCTAGATCTATTTTTGATCTCTCAGCATGTGATATGCGACCGCCGCTTGTCCAAGGGCTAACCCGCCATCATTTGCTGGAACCCGGTTATGGATGTAGACGTTAAAATTGTGCTTATATAATTCATCCAGAGTTTTCCTGAGCAAATACATATTTTGCCAGACACCACCACTTAGAACAACTTCATTAATATCGAGTTGATCCCGTAGTAATGCACAAGTCTGGCAAACGGCATCTGCGAGACCATTATGAAATTTAGCTGAAATTTTTGAAACTGGAGTGGATTTTGCCAGATCATTAATGATTGCGTGAAAAACCGGCTCAGGATTTAATTCTATGCAGTCTGATCCTAAGACGTTACGTTCATCAAGGTTAAAAGTGTAGTGGGACTCATCGCCACAGGTTGCTACAGCTTCAATTTCGATTGCTGCTTGAGCCTCGTAGTTGATCTGGTGGCATATTCCAATTAGCGATGAAACAGCATCAAAAAGCCTGCCGATGCTTGAGGTTTTTGGAGCGTTGATATCCTTTTGAAGTTGTGTGCGAAGAATTTCTAAAGAGTTTATCAGAGCTGAATCTTTGTGATTTTTTATGAAACCGATTGGCTTGAGATTATCATTCCATCTAATATCTAATTGATACAACCATGCCAAAGCAATACGCCATGGCTCTCTGATTGCTTTATCTCCACCAGGCAAAGGGACATATTTTAGATGAGCTACACGTTGATATTCTTCGTAATTTGATATAAAAAACTCACCACCCCATATTGCATCATCATCACCGTAACCCGTACCGTCAAAGGATACTCCAATAACATGATGATCATTTGGAATGCGGTGTTCTGCCAAGCATGAGGCAATATGTGCGTGATGGTGTTGAACACCAATAATGGAGATGTTCTCGCTTTCAGCACGCTTTAATGCATATCTGGTTGCAAGATAATTCGGATGTAGATCACAAGCAATCGCTACAGGTTTAATTCGGAACAGTTTTTCATAATGACTTATGGAATCTTCAAACGATTTCAACGTTTCGTAATTTTCCATATCACCAATGTGGTGACTTAAAAATGCATAATGGTTTTTTGTTAAGCAGAAAGTGTTTTTTAATTCGGGTCCGGTAGCCAAAATCTGGGGTGTTTTCCATAGAAGGTTTATTGGATTGGGCGCATAGCCCCGGCTACGGCGAAGATGATATGATATTACATTTGAGGATTTATGATGATGAGTTTTAGCTAAATGAGTTTTACCATTCGCTGGGGGAATCTCAACAACCCTTAATACCGAATCATCACAGCGAGTTTGGATGTCTCGATTGTGCATGAGAAAAGCATCTGCTATTCCGGATAATCGTTCAATGGCTTCTTGATTGTCTGTTGATATGGGTTCCTCACTCATATTTCCACTGGTCATAACTAGAGCTTCTGGGAAACCGTCCTTTGGTTCAAGAATCAAATAATGTAATGGTGTATAGGGAAGCATCACACCCAAGGTGTTCTGTTTTGGAGCAACATCCGGAGAAATATTTGTATCTCCTCTACGTTCGAGTAAAACAATCGGACGCTCAATGGATGAGAGTAGATCAATTTCCTTTTGATTTGCGTGACAATGTCTTTCGACGGTCTCTATATCTGGAAACATGATGGCGAAAGGTTTATCAACCCGGAATTTTCGTTCTCTTAGTTTAGCTACCGCACCTGGATTAGTAGCATCACAAGCCAAGTGGAAGCCCCCTAAGCCTTTTATCGCGACAATGTGTCCGGTAGCTAATAAGCCTCTCGTTTCTTGAAGGATCGCGTCTTGGCTATTCTTAAAAGATCGAGAACCCGAATTCGTATAGCCATTACCATCCACCATCACTAAGGAAACACACGGCCCACAAACCGCACAAGCCACCGGTTGCGCATGGAAGCGTCTATTCAACGGATCATGGTACTCCATTGCGCATTGATCGCACAATTTGAAGGGCGACATGGTCGTATTCGGACGATCATATGGAATATCGCTGATTATGGTGAAGCGTGGACCGCAATTTGTGCAATTAATAAATGGATAACGAAATCTGCGATCCTTTGGATCAAAAAGTTCTCTCAAACAATCATTGCATATGGATACGTCAGGAGAGATGGGTTGAAAAGCATCTGGAATTGAGTGGGAATGTATGATCTCAAAACTAGAAAATCCATCAGGGGGTTTTTTATTTACTTGGATCGCATCAATTTTTGCTAGAGGAGGGGCATCATTTTCTAAAGCGTGCAAAAAGGCCTTAAGCGCTTCCTCAGTTCCATCGATTTCAATGTCGACCCCAGCAGATGTATTTCGCACCCAACCAAGGAGATTTAAGCGTTGTGCCAGACTAAACACAAATGGACGAAATCCTACCCCTTGTACGATGCCATTTATATGAATAGTTGCTCCACTTAAATCTGTCATTTATCTTGCTGTGCAATCTGTAGTTTCAACCAATTGATCCAATTATCCAAGCCTTGACCTGTTTTGCATGAGATAGGAAAAGTCACTAAGTTGGGGGATAAAATTTCTACTCCCTTTTGAAAATAATCCATCCGAAACGGGATATATGGAAGCAGATCTATTTTATTGATAACCAAGGCGTCAACATCCCTATACATACTTGGATATTTGTATGGTTTATCATCACCTTCTGGAATTGAAGCAATCAGCACACTTTTATGGGTTCCTAGCTGAAAACTGGCAGGACAGATTAGGTTGCCGACATTTTCTACCAGTAGAAGCTCAATTGAAGTCAAATCCAACTGTTTGATAGCATTCTTCATCATCACTGCATCGAGATGGCACTCGCCGCCAGTGTTTACCTGCACTGCTTGCGCGCCGGCTGCGATGGCTCTATCTGTATCTATACTTGTTGCGATATCACCATCGATTACTCCTAGATTGTACGTTTCAGAAAATGCGTTGATTGTACATTCAATTAGAGACGTTTTGCCAGCACCAGGTGAAGCCATTAGATTTACTGAACATACTCCCATACGATCGAGATATTGCCGATTTTCTAAAGCTATCTGATCATTTGCGCCAAGAATTTCTTCAACAACTGATATCCTTTTTGACACTCTGGCAATTCCTCTCAAGAATAGAGTAAACTATTATTTAGTTTCAATATCGATCGCTTCTACTCGGAAATCCTTCCCGGTGAGTATATCTATATCAAAGCTGTCACATTGTGGGCACAAGGAGAGTTCCCCCTTTGTAAGCATATAAGTGTGTTGGCAATTTTTACATTTAAATGTTGCGGGGGTTCTCTTGAAATGTAATACAGCACCCTCACAGATTGAATCTTTACTGACGATATCCCAGTAAAATTGTACCGACTCATCGATCACCGTAGATAATTCACCAATAACCAAGTAAATATTCGTGACACGATATGCGTTTTCTATTTTTGCGTGGCGCTCGGCTATCTCAAGAACATTTTGTGTGATGGGTAATTCATGCATCTTAATGATATTAGGATACCACAATCGAATTATAGATAAAAGTGAGTATTGTCATCCAATATATGTACTTTGCTCCAGATACAGAAATCACGTCTTTTACAGAGGTGATTATGGCAGGATTCCATGCCCAATAACCTGCATATCGATGCTGTAATGTTGTTTATTTAATCTTTTATGAGGGTTGTTGTATGGGTGGGGTGGATACCCAAAGTAAAACCGTCATGATAATTGCTGATGTTATGCACCAGGCACATGTCGCACCAATAATAAAAGGTTCTAGAAAGGTTAGATAGACTGAAAATGCGGTACCCAATAGTGCCAATACCCATTTGGCGATTGCAGCTATTTTTCTCCATTGGGCTGGTCCGAACTCATATAATCCCCAAGACCCAAGAATCAGTGAGTAGCCGATGATGCCTAATATCCCTATTGGAACATAACCGAAAAGATGGGCATATTCGCTTTGTTGCACGGTGTTGCAATCCCCCACAGGACCACAGAAAGCCTCGGTCAAGGTAATCTCAACGTAGGATAGATATATTGCGATAACCAATCCAATAATTGAAAGTAGAGGCAATAGCCAACCTGGTTTCTTGCTTCGAACTGGCGCTGGTTTGAGTGTTTTATAAACGACAAAGGCTAGGCTAATAATCATAAAGAGTAGGATGATGACAGCGAACGAGTTTCCGAGCGGATCTATAATGAATTTCTCGCCAAATCCGATTATACTGATAGGATTATTGTCGACATGTCCTTCTTCTATATTGCCAGAAAGATCTTTACTATCAGAAGCTAAATGATTAGCTTCAGCTGTTGATACTAATTGAGAGTCACCTGAGTCGGTTACGGAATTCGCAGGTGATGGTGTTATGCTTGATGTAGGCTGATTAGTAGTAGAGTTATCTTCTTCTGCCTGAGACAGTATCTCACTTAAACCTGGGATATCTGGCCACGGAATTCCATCTTTCCTTAAAGCATCCTCAATGATAATTGGCAGGTTTTTTGGTATGTCTATCGAGCCAATGAAATAGGATTGTCCAATAATAAGCATTGGAACTCCAACTGGATCCGGCATCTGGTACTCTCGTATCGCTGATTGATAAAGTTTCTGACCTTCTGGGGTGCTTACGTTGATCCCAAGAATCTGCAGTTGATCACCATATTTCTCAATCAAAGGTGGTAAATCTTCGGTTATAACCTTATGACAATGCCCACATGTTGGGGAGAAGAATAACAAAGCATGTACGATCGGTTTTTCCGCTTGACTATAAGCCACCTCTCGGAATAATAAGCTGGAGAATAATACAGTTATGAAAATAATTCTGCGTAGAAACTTGTTGGGCATATCGTTTTTTTCATGTGGGTGTATCAGCGGTGCAATTACGAGATATTTTGATTCTATCAATAATAGAGAATTTGGTATGTGCTAAAAATCACAAAATTATGTGATGAAATGACAATTATTATTAGGTTGGTAGGGGTAAAGGGATTTAGATGGGAGCAGTAGCAATAGCTCAACTTACTAAAATTGGGTGTTTGGACTGATTCTCATAAATCAGAAAAAGTAGAGCAGATAACCTGTTATGGATGTTGCTATCAGGTTTTGCGTATAGTCATTTCCCTACCACTCACCACACTTACCCATCAAGAAACAAACAAACCCAACTGACGCGACGGCTTTTTGCCTCCCACCAAAACAAATGGCGCAACTCTAGAGCTATTCACACCAATTTTACTTAGAAAGTGTAAATCTTTAATCAACCTCTGGCGACGTATTTTTAAGATGGCCTCTGCAGCTTTAGGACCTATCCCAGGTACTCGTAATAACAATCTCCGATCAGCACGATTGATTTCTACAGGTTTGGACTGTAAATTCTTACGAGCCCATACTAATTTAGGATCTACATCTAACGGCAAATTTCCATCATCAAGAAATGAGAGATCTTGGGAAGTGAAGCCGTAATCTCTAATCAAGAATGAAGCCTGATAAAGACGATACTCCCTACGAAGTGGGGTGGGGGGATGATTTTCTAAAGGTGTACCCTGTACCGGACGAAAGGGGGAATAATATGAACGTGAGACACTCGCCTCCCGATAGAGGTTCTCAGTAGCTTCTAGAAGTTCGATATCACTCTCCCCAGAACCGCCGACCACAAATTGAGTAACGGATGATGGCCACTTACCCTTCCAGCCTCGTGCCGCGTGCTTTTCCTTTCTTATTTTGTTGATCCAACGCAGGGGATCGAGCAATTCCTCATTAAAACGTTTTCCTGGGGCCAATGAACACAAACGCTCCGGGTTAGGCGCCTCTAAGTTGATCGAGACACGATTTGCCAATAACATGGTCTGTTCTACCTGATCACATTCTGCACCAGGCATAATCTTCAAGTGTAAATAACCACGATAACTAAACTTATTGCGCAAAAGATCTGCCGCAGCAATCAGTCTATCTTGTGTTGCAATGCCTCCAGAAACAATGCCAGATGAGAGAAAAATTCCCTCAACGACTCCTGTATGGTAGAGCTGAGATGCCAAGTAAGCAAACTCATCAGGTTTAAACGTTGCACGTCTAAAATCTCGGCCAGATCGGAATGGGCAATAGTAACAGTTCCTCTCACAAGCTGAGCTGAGCAAAGTTTTAAGAAGCCGGATACGCTTCCCATTTGGTAATACTGCCTTGCTAACAGCAATATCACCATCCCGCTTTCTCGCTTTTTGGGGACAGTGGGAATCCTCCGCCGGCTCAAGGTACATCTGATTGGAGAGAGTATTTAAACGCTGTAAATTATCCATTAGCACCAATATAGCACACTTGTTCTATTTACACAAGATCTATAACTAAAATTATCAAGCATTTATAAGGAATTTTGGGATATGCTTTTAAGTTATGATTACAGCTTCAACTCAATCAGCAGAAGGGTAGGGTAAATATTAAGCAACAACCGAATGCTTAAAATCTATCTTTAAACCAGAAAAATAATAATAATCACATCTTCACTGATTTGATAATTACTTAGATCACAGAATGCAGCATTTATTAGTGGGGAGGGCTATTAACGTTGACAAGAAATTATTTCTGAGTTATGCTTTTGATAAGTATCATTAACATAAACATAAATAGGGATATGATAAATAACCTATGACAATTCTAGAAGCAATTAACGCTTACCTGAACAGCGTACGATTGTCCCGCAGCCAAAACACGGCACGAACTTACAAAAATGCTCTCCAATCGTTCACAGAAACGTTACGGGACAATAATTTAGATCCTGAGAAATTTAACGTTGTCGAACTTAGCGAAAACACCATATCATGGTTCGCTCGCGACCTGAAGGACATGTCGCCATCAACAGAAAGTCTGTATTTGACTGCGACAACTGGATTCTTTGAATATCTTCTCGCAGAGCAATTATGTGAAGTAAATCTGCCCCGCGTTCGGATGTTGATACGACAACGCTCCAGACGACCAGGGAAACGATTACCCCAATTCCCCCAAAAATCTATTGTCGATCTGTTGAAATATGCTAATGATCTTGCAGGCCTTCCCACAGAAAATAAAGCACAGCTTCTTAGAAACTTACGTGACCGCGCATTTATTATCACATTGGCTGAAACTGGTCTGCGAGTCCACGAAGCCTGTTCTCTCCGCCGAGGAGACATCGACTGGAATGAAGGGAAAGCACTTATTGTCGGGAAAGGCAATCGCCAAGATGTAATTCGGATATCCACTAAAGCA
>JASFVL010000247.1:0-6087 GCA_050049875.1 Anaerolineales bacterium | reverse complement strand
GAGAGCATTCAAACGTTTTCCTGATTCTGACCGGCTCGCTGGCAGGCATGATTCAGCGACACGTGCTGGATTATCAAGCCCCGCTGTACGGGCGGGCGACGGGTAAAATCCGCCTTCAGCCGCTCCCCTTTGGCGCTTTGGTCGAGCTTTTCCCCCACTATGGCACAGAGCAGCGCGTGGCGGTTTATTCCATTACAGGGGGGGTACCGGCATACCTAGAACTGTTTGATGATCGCCTGACCGTTCCAGAGAACCTGAAACAACGTGTCGTCACACCCGCCAACATCATGCTGGGCGACGCAGTCTTTTTGCTCCACGAGCAACTCGATGAGCCGCGTAATTACATGGCGATCATTGAGGCGATTGCGGCTGGCTATCACGCCTTGTCGGACGTCGCCAGAATGGCCGGCATCAACCGCACGAATATCGTCAAGTACCTGAGCGTCTTACAAGAACTGGGCTATGTCGAGCGCCAGGTACCCGCCACGGTGCGACGACCCGAGCGCAGCCGCAAAGGGCGTTACGTTATTGTGGACCCTTATCTGCGCTTCTATTATCGTTTCCTGGCGCCAAACCTGGGTTTCATCGAGCGGGGCATGGTTGATCAAGCGGTCAGTTTGATGCAAGACCATCTCATTGACTTCATTGGAACCCACACTTTTGAGGAACTCTGCCGGGATTGGGTCGCCGTTCAGGCGGATAGGGGATTGCTTCCTTTCCTGCCGGAGCGGGTCGGGAGCCACTGGTCACGGCGCGCCCAGGTCGATGTGGTGGGAGTCAATTGGCGCACAAAAGATATCCTCTTAGGGGAATGCAAGTGGGGAACCAGCAAAGTGGGGCAGGGCGTGATCCGTTCCTTGGCGAGCAAGACAGATGAGGTGCGACCCGATGAAAAATGGACAGTTCATTATGTCTTCTTTTCCCGAGGGGGGTTCACCAGCGCCGCACGCAGAGAGGCTGAAAAGATCGCTGCCGGGTTGGTGCCGCTCGAGCAAATCGAAGTTGATATCCAAAGCTGGATGAAAGCGCGCAGCAAGCTGGGACATACCCCCAACGCGGAGCTTGACCGCTTCTGAGCTACCCAGCGACTTCATTCACCCATCTCCCGCAACCCATTGGCAAAATCCAGCTCCAGTTTCATACCTTCAAACGCGATCGTATACTGTAGGTCACCGAAAGCAGCCTGGAGGTAGGGGTTATCCCAGCGCGGGTAGCCATCCAGGGGTACCTCTTCGCCTTCCACTGTCAGTGGTCCTTTCCAATCGAAAGTCAGCGTACCAATACTTGGCGCTTGGTAATCCACCTGCAGGCCGTCCACCTCCAACGGTGCTCGAGATACTGCGGCCACAAAATCCTCAAAGGTTCCGTTCACCGCTCGGCGCCCCAGCTGACAGAGCCACACATTCTGGCGGCCCAAAGCGATGATCTCCTGGTCGGCGTCCGGGCCCTGCTCCTGCCAGGCGTAGGGCTGGTGCGAATACAGCGCCACGTAGCCGTCCCCGGCCCTCCCAAAGACCCAACCGCCGCCCGTTTCACTGGGCACCTCGACGACTTGATCGAAAGCCCATTTGGGGAAGTAGGCGTGAGTAAAGGCGTAGTGCCGGGCCTCCAGGATGCTCGGGCTGGGGTGTCGGTTGATGTTGTACAAGGCGAGCAATAGGTTACGGTACTGAGCCGTGCGCGGCAGGCGCCCATTGGAGGCCCAGTAGCTGGGGCGATGCCTGTCATCTTGCCGGAGGGAGTCAGGGTTGGTGGTGAAC
Source organism: Anaerolineales bacterium (assembly GCA_050049875.1). Classification (GTDB taxonomy): domain Bacteria; phylum Chloroflexota; class Anaerolineae; order Anaerolineales; family UBA11858; genus JASFVL01. The sequence goes on along the minus strand of JASFVL010000247.1, from coordinate 4,327 downwards.
ACCACAGCATACGGGCTCAGGGTGGCCCCCCAAATATGCTGCTGGTAGCCTTTCTCGCCTTTGCGGTAGTCCTGCGCGCTGGATAGGCTGTAATCGGGCGTGCGGTAAGTAAGCTTGTTCACCTGCGAGGTGACAACGCCGTTGGGATCAGGGTCAAGCAAAGCGCTGGCTTCGCTGAGCAGTCCTAGTCTCTGCAATACCCCAGCTAAGTCCTCCAAGGGACGGAAGTCCGGGTAGTGCCACAGCTGCCACTGGTCGGCGGTGCGGATGGTCAGATCAATCACCTTGGGGTGTGTGAAAGCCCCCATTCCCCACCAGATAGGCACGTCCTCGATTTGGTCGAAGCTCAAGTTATAGCGGGCGGCGGCTTCATCGCTGACAACGATGGAGTGGCGCTCGCGGTTTATAAGTTCCTCAGGCATGTGCTGGCCGATCGCTTCGATCACCACAGGGAGCTGGTAGCGCTGGCTGGTCGCCATGGAGATGCTGGCCATCTCCCCCACTGATTGGAAGCGTCCCAATCCCCAAACCAACGCCTGCAGGGTGAGCATGCTTTGCCCAGCAGCACTTTTGATGCTACCTGCGGTGGCGCGCCCGTAAGAAGTGGCATACTGGCCGTAGTAGGAATCCACCGCTATATCGAAGAGCAGCAGATCCACCATCATGGCGGCTTGGTGGGAGATCTCCTCATCCTGAGCGAAGTCCACCAGGTTGAGCAGCGCGGCGATGTCCATACGGTAGTAGATGACCGAGTCCCACTCCGCCATCCCTGTGCGGGTGTGCCAGTCGATCCAGCGCAGGATCCGCTCACGAGCGGCCTCCATGTGCCAGCGACCGCTCTTGCCATTGTTAGGAAAAATTTCCTCAGGGAACAACTGCCCCGCCAAGTATTCGGCGCTGTGAGCCAAGATTTGGTGGTTCTCCGTCCACAGCTCCATCAGGGTGGGATTGGGTTCGTCCAGCCAGTATTTGAAGTTACGGAAGGTATCCTCCAAGTCATCTTCTTGTTCGGAACTGAGGCGGCCGCTGCCAGCATGTTTGTAATACAAGCGCAGCAAACCAGCCATGACAAAATCAGCGGTGTCCTCACGAGCGTCGACAAATTCCAGCGCGCTGTTCAGCGCGGCCTCCGATGGTACGGCTGAAGGATCCTGCTCCAGCTTGGCAATGTCCGTCCAAATGCCGCCGCGGCCTTCGGAGGTTTCATGATCTGCAACCCAATCCAGGAAAAGAGCACGGCGCTTCCCAAAAGTCGGCGCCAGCGGCGTGCGGTGAAAGGGGGGATCATCGGGTTGAGGGCGCGGAGGTACAGGATCTCCCTCACCAGGCTCAGGCCATTCCGGCTTAACAGCCGTGAGGCTCTCCAAGACAACCAGAGCGACGACCAGAAAGATGAACAGGGCGGTCCCGCTGCCGGGACGGTAGCGGTTATTTCTGCTCATAGCGCCTCCAAGGCTGGTGATTTTTTGATTGAGCGCTGATCATAACGAAGCCTCATTTCACTGAGATTGTGCCCACTTTGTCCCCTCCAAGGGCTGCACAGGGACAACCACTTCCCGCTGCCCAGATTCGGTCGAGCGATAAATTGCCTCCACCACGGCCAAAGCGGGGAGCGCTTCCCAGGCTGGTGTCAGATAAGGCTTTCCCTCCATCACCCAAGCGCGAAAAGCTTCCAGGCTGCGACCTAGGGCATGGATCCCCCTCACAGGGGGGCGCGCCCGTCTCACCCTCACGCCGCGAAAACGAACGCGCGGCCAAGGCCTGTCTGTGTACACAGCGGTCCCCTTTTCGCCGTAGAGCTCGATGCTCAAAGGCCTTGATGGTTTGGCAGCCATGCTACTGCAGATCTGAAGCAGCGCACCGGACTCCGTCTCAATAGTGGCCTGCACCAGATCCTCAACCTCCACTTGGGGGAACTTGCGCCGGGCGCTGTATCCCATCACCGAGCGGGGCCGCTCGCCCAGCGCCCATAGAGCCACATCAATCAGGTGGCTGCCCTGGGTGATCAGCGTGCCGCCCCCCGCTCTTTTTAACTGCGCGTGCCAGCTCGAGCGCTCAAAGTAATCGTCCTCCCGGCGCCAAGCCAGGTTGCAGCGAGCCGCAAAGATCAAACCCAGCGCGCCCTCTTGTACAGCTCTCGCCAGGGCGTAGCAACCAGAGTCGTAGCGGTATTGGTAATTAACCCCCAGGGGAACCCCCACCCGATCCGCCATACGGGCAACATCCAGCCCCTCTTCCAATGTGCAGGTGATTGGCTTTTCCACCAAGGTGGGTAACTCCGCCCGAAGGGCCTCCATCAACATAGTGTAGTGCAAATCGTGGGGTACCGCCAAGTAGACCGCATCCAAGGAGGCACTTTCCAGCATGTGCGCGTAGGTCTCATGGACCTGGGGGATTTTGAAGTGTTGAGCGAATCGCCGGGCTTTCTCCAGCTCTCGGTCGCAGCAGGCGATCAGCGAGATGCACCGGTTCAAGCGGGCAAACCAAGCCATGAAGCCGGCGATATCGCCGCAACCAGCGATTCCCAGACGCAGGCTTGTCTTCACGTCACGGCGCCTCCGCAGATTTCCCTTCACATACCCAGGTCAGACCGCGTCGCAGAATAACCTCCATCGTGGGATGACGCAAGGTGGCCGAGCGGTGTCCTAACGCGCAATAACAAACCCGCCCACGCGCATGAGCTCGCGTCCATACGACCGGTTCCCGCCCACCCTCCGCCTCGGCGTAAAAACGGATGCGGTTATCGGCTGCGTACTCGTGACGGTACAGCTCATCCGTAACGGTGAAAGGCGCCTGCTGTCCGAAGATTTCGTCCTCTTTTAAAGCGGGCTGTACGTGAATAGTTCCCACCGGACCGTGGCGCACGAAACGCCCCCCTAAAAGATCGAAGTAGCGCGCTTGTCCCTTGAAGGATGCTGAGGCTGAATGAAGCGCTAATACACCCGCACCCCCCTTGACGAAGTCGTCCAAGACTTGAAGCGCATCTGAAGAAACCCTTTGGTGATGGAAGTACAGCACCAGCGCTCCAAACTGCTCCAAGGGGAGCTCCGTAAGCGCCTCCAGACGAGCAACCCGCTCAAACCGGTAGCTGGACATCCCTTTCAGAGTGCGGCGCAACTGAAGACGACCAAAATATGGTGGGTGCAAAATTCCAGCGGAGACGAGCAGTACATTGTTGGTCATGGAAGGTTCGCTAGCGAAAGCGGATCATCCTTTGTATCGAAAACCACCAACTTCGTCAAGCGTCAAGTTCCCTGAAGGCTAATCCGGTAAATAGCGAGTGGGATGATACCACGGACGGGGCTGACAGTGCGTCACGAAAATATCAGCTGGTGTAACGCACTATTATTAAAGGAAGGGTACGGGCCCAGGGAAGGGAAAGCATAGAATGTTCCCTGGCCCACCATTGCATACGACCACCGGCCTAGCTGTAATCTCGTTTGGTGTTAATTCCCAGTCGAGCGGCTAAGGCAGCCAACTGCTCCGCTTTCGCCTGGCCCATGGCCGCGTCCCAAGCTTGATTGCCCGATTTCCAGCCGCTTTGGTATTCAAGAGGATAGCGGACAGCATAATCAAAGCCCCGAGCAATCAACTCAGCCAACTCCCGCGGGCGTAATTGAGCTAACAAGTCGAAATAGCCGCCGAAGCCGCGTTGGGGGTCCTTCAGGATCGCACTGCCAACCAATGCTAAGGGATCTTTGATGTCAGCTGCCAAACGGCTGTGGGCATAGAGCATATGCGATATCAAAACCCAAGGGGCGATGTCCCAACCAAGTAACTTTTGGCGCGTCCCTGGGTGTAATTGGGAGTAGGAGAGTAATTCTTCCAAGTCCCATTCATCAGGTAAATTTTCCAGCACCACCAGGTTTTGTGAGTCGATGTCGTTAAAGGGGCTTTTTCCTACTTGACTGGTGAGTTTGGAAGTGTCTAAATCGGTGCTTAACCCATCCAGGTGATTAAGGAGATTTAACATTGGTACTTTTAGGTGCTTTAAAGAGCTTAACGCGTTCCAGACGCGCCTTTGTTCCGTTCCATTCGCGCCATCGTCTGTTCCGAGCGCGCCTTTGTTCCGTTCCATTCGCGCCTCCACCTGGATCAATCGCGCCTCCACCTCTGATGAATTTGTTCCGTTCGCGCCTTTATCTGTTCCGAACGCGCCCTCCTTTGTTCCATTCGCGCCTCCATCGGTGAGGAGCTCTTTCAGTAAACTAAGGTTCTCCGTCGCGATAAAAGCTTCAATGAGGGCCATTGCGGTGTTGTATTTCACCTGGTCTTTTGGGATCAGCGGTTCCACGAGATTGACCTGGAATAGCCACGCGGTGTTGTC
>JASFVL010000033.1:0-21407 GCA_050049875.1 Anaerolineales bacterium | reverse complement strand
TGTTCGATGCCCAAAGCGATAATGTAAATCCCAGGATTTGAAAGCCCGCTCCTGCCATTAAGAGCCTCCGATGGCTGTGAATATCGCCCAACCAACCGGACACAAGTGATCCCAACGTCCCACCTATTAACAGACTGGTGCCGAGAACTCCAAGTTGATAGCCGTCCAAGTTTAAACGAATCTTTCCCCAAACTGCTACGAATGCTAGGGCCATCCCACCTAAGAAGATGAGAGTTTGTGCTAACAGGAATGTGGAAAATCTGCGATCTTGCCTCAAGATGTTGGGAAGACCGCGGAAAAAATCACGCTGGGTAGAACGGACCGGAGTATGCTCTGGTAAGGAGGGCTCTCGGATACCAAGCAGGAAGAACCATGAAGCAATCGTCAGGCAGAAACCAATGAAGAAAGTGAGTGCGTAATTGTATGGGAATTCGTATTGGGATAAAATAACCCCACCGCAATACGCCCCGATAGCGCTCAGTAGACCTCCAACGAAGAACGCAGTACCAAAATACTTTCCCCGGATTCCGGATAGAAAAACGGATGCCATCAATTCCGACCAGACGATTTGGGTTGCCCCACCTGCCAAACCTATAAGTAGACAGGAGATAACGAACGAAGAGACCAAAATGGATACTGGTAGGTTCCCGCTGTTAAAAGCTAGAACTGCAAGGCTGATGTACAAACTCTTCTCCACAAGGGCTAAACGGAGGACAATCGGCTTTTTGGGATGACGGCTTTCGACCAAGGGAGCGATGAACAACTGGGGTAGCAGGAATCCAACCGGGATTGCCACACTGACCAGTCCGATCAAGATCTTGGACTCGGTAAATTGGCTGACGAAGATGGGTAAAAAAGTTTGTATGCCTAAAAACCCGCGCCCGAAAAGGGTCAGGCTTGTCTCGGTCAGGTTTGTCCCAAAATTCCAATGATGATTTTGTCGGATTGAGTTTTTCCAAGTAGACAGGTTCCTCATACCGTCAACCGTCAAACCTCGATTAGCAATATGTTCCAAGCAAGCCTCACCTGGCTGTGAATCCGCCATCTACTGGCAGGATCGTTCCGGTGATGTGTCGCGATTCATCCGAAGCGAAAAACAGCGCCGCGTATGCGATATCTTCTGGTTGGGCGATACGTTGTAAAGGATGTTGATTGACAAGCTGGATCAAAGCTGGATCCTCGGTCCAATCCGAGGGGGCACGACGAGCAAGCGGTCCGGATAGCGTTGCGCCTGGACAGATGCAGTTGGCTCGGATATTGTTTTTACCGAAGTCCACAGCTACAGCTTTGGTCATTTGTTGTATCGCACCCTTGGTGGTGGCATAAACAGCTTGCCCGGGAAAGACCACAAAACCAGAGATGGATCCAATGTTTACAATGCTGCCGCCGCTTTGTTTCTGCATAATTGGAATAACCTCGCGGATGAAATAACCAGCGCCTTTCACATTAACGGCTAAATAGCGACTCCAGATCTCTTCAGTAGCGTCGATAAATGTCCCCCCAGGGGACTGAATGGCTGCGTTATTCACGAGGATATCTATGCGTCCCCAGCGTTCATGAACTTCTTGAACCGCGGCTCTTACTGCCTCAGGGTCGCTGATGTCCTGCACCCGCGTAAGCGGTCTTGCGCCAAGGCCAGCGACATCCTCAGCTGATTCTGATAATTTCTCTGCATTAATGTCGATCATGGTTACCCTGGCGCCAGATTGGACAAAAAGCTTGGCAGTCGCCAAGCCCATCCCTTGGGCTGCTCCGGTAACGATAGCGACTTTTTCTTTTAACCTCATTTGGTATTTTTCCTTGGTTCGTGGGTTGCGAAAGGCTTATGACATCAGTTGTGGGTGTAGATCCACCGGGTAAGTGGAGAGATTCTCTGCGCCTTGTTCGGTAACCAGATACATGTTTTCGATACGCACACCGAGGCGTGCTCTTTTTGTATAGCCGCCAGGTTCCACCGCGAGGACGTTGCCTGTCTCAATCGCTCCGCCTCGCTCTGGTGTGATATCCGGCATTTCATGAACGCGCAAACCAATGCCGTGTCCGCCGTGATGGATTAGTCCCCTGTGAGCCAACACGGGATGCTCTCGAATCATGGCATCGAGCGCATGCCAAACTTCTTTACCATCCACGCCCGGCTTAAGAAGTGCCGGAACTCGGTCGTGGACTGCAGAGATATGGTTAAACAAAGAGAGCTGGGTATCCGTCAAGTCATCCCCGACCACGTAGGTACGGGACATATCTGACCAATAGCCGTGATAGTAAGTTTGTGCATCGATAATATACAGTTCCCCGTTTCGGATATAACGATCGCGCGCAGGTCCATGCTCGGTACCGCTGCGATAATCGCCTAGATGCTTGATACGCCCACCAGCGGCCAACATGGCACCGTATTGACTTGCTCCCAGCACCTCAAGTTCATTTGTGCCTGGTTTGATCGCCCCCTGAGCGGCGTCGTAGCCCGCTGAATTAATTTGTATGCACTGCCGGATTGTATCGACCTCATCAGAGTCTTTCCGACGTTGCATCTCAGCTAATAAACCATCAATGGTGATCCACTCGTCAGGGCAAATGACTTCGGCGACACAATCCCCAAGCGCTTTTGGCATGTTTCTTTGCTGCCAACCAAGCCGATTGACTGGTTGATGATCCCAAAAACGCCTCACCACAGTGTTGCATAGCTGTCGATCGACATCGGGGTGGATCGTGCCGAACGTGTGCCAAGGATAGATCACACATGTGTCGACACCGCGCACGCCCTCTTCGGTGTGAGCTACTAGATGGGTCTTCCCATCGGTCTCGATCAGCAGAAGGGCGGGCAGCAATGCATATTCCATCTCCCTGTGGCCTATTAAAAAAGTCCCCGAGAGATAGTAGATGTCTCTGAGATCGGTTATTATGGCTGCTTCGATACTCAAAGCGTTGAGGCGCTCACGAAAGCGATGTTGACGCCCTAAGCATCCATCTAAGGTGAGCATGCGTGTTTCCCGCGAAATATTCGCTCACTAATTTTTCGAGATTGGACAATGATGATTTGGGGTGCTTCCTAATTGCCTAATAAAAACTGTATTGAAAGGTAGTCAATGCTGTCTGATTGGCCGGGTCTATTTGGGTGCTTGAGACATCGAATTATTCTTCTAAAAATAGGTCAACAACGTTATAATGATGATAGTGAGCGACTACACGTGTAGACTACACGTGTAAAAACATTATAATAGAATCGAATGGATTGTCAATATTGGAATGAGAATACATGAAGGCATTCACAGTGAAGGCACATATTTCCAATGAGAGACAATATCTGCGAGTGCGGAGAATCGTTCCCCGGATATTGGTGTATGGGATTCTGACGGTTTTTTCCGCGATCTTCGTCTTTCCATTCCTCTGGATGATCGTGTCCAGTTTCAAACCCGCCTGGGACATTTTGAGAATTCCACCGGTGTTTTTGCCCACGGAATGGATTGTGGCCAACTATCCTGCTTTACTGCAACGCATTTCAATTGGAAGATTGTACCTAAACAGTATTTGGGTCACCTCTCTCACCGTATTGGCTTAAGTGACGACCAGCGGGATCGTCGGTTACATCCTGTGCAAGTATGATTTCCCAGGGAAGAACGCTTTCTTTCTATTTATCCTTGCGACGATGATGGTACCCTTCTTTGTGTTCATGGTCCCGCTCTTCCAACTGATTGTTCAATTTGGTTGGTACAACAGCTTCAAAGGCCTGATCTTCCCTGGATTGTTCAATAGCTTCGGCATCTTTTTGCTCAAGCAGTTTTCAGCCGCAATCCCTGATGAACTACTCGATGCAGCTCGGATAGATGGCGCCAGCGAGCTGCGCATTTTTCTGCGAATTGCTCTGCCAATACTCTCTCCTGCCCTGGCGACTTTGGCGATATTTGTGTCCATCAGTTCTTGGGGGAGCTATTTGTGGCCGCTAATTGTGCTGACGGATCATGAGCTGCAGACTTTACCGCTTGGGCTGGCTCTTCTCCAGCTGGACAGCGGCCAAGGTGGTAGGGGTGGGGTGAGCTTTTTTGGTCAAATGCTCGCCGGAAACGTCCTGGCTGTCATCCCTGTTCTGATCGTCTTTTTTATTTTTCAGAGACGCATCACCGAGGGCATTGCCCTGACCGGATTGGGCGGGCATTAATGCTTCTTGGATGACGCAGTTTTCTCCTGCGAGTACCCATCAAATTTTATAATCCTGCCTGGATGATCCGATCAATAAAACTACCCCGTTGGACGATATCCGTCATGGTCTGTTGATTAATAGCGGTCGGCAGGGTCCAGAGCATCATATTCTGGTAGTAGTCTGTCCCAAAGCACCGTTCACCCGTATCTCCTCGCACGATATTGGGTAGATCCCAGGGGTGGCGTTGCTTGATGATTAAGTTCTCCCAGTGCTTTTGAGCCAGCTCCAGACCAAATATCACCTCATCTGCGTACATGTACGTCATTGCTAAGATGAGCAACTCGGGTGGGAACATAGCATAAGGACCATAGAAGGCGACTTTAGATTCGGTAGACAGCTCGCATCCATCAGGCCGAGCGAAGTTGGCAGCTCCTATATCAGGCGTCAGAGCGATGTTCGTCCGCCGGATGGTTTCCAAAGCAATTTTGGCCCGCTCTGGAGAGAAGACAGGCTCTAGGCCGTAGTAATTCGCCACCCACTGCCCGTCTAGCTGATAACCCATCACGTCGTCGGATAACTTCCCGGTCTCCTTCTCATAAAAGTTGAGGTAATAGCTGCCAGTCCACATTTCTTCTTCCATGGCTTGGGAGCCTTCCTCAAACCAGGTCCTGCATTGCTGGGCGTATTCCTGATCGTCCATATCAAGTGCCATTTGTTCGGCCATCCGTAATTGCACCAAACGCAATCCACCCATGTGAGTTGCCATTCCCGCCCACTCGCCGTGCTCAAACCACTCCATGCCCCCCTCTTCGGGCATACTGATGATACCGCCTGGTCCCTGGCGCAAATTCATCGTGAACGTGGTGGCCTGCTTCACAGAGTCGTAGAATTCCCGCAATATAGAGTCATCGCTGGTTCTCCGCCACAGGCGATAGACGAGATCAACGTAGCACATCCCGTTGAGTGATACCTGCCAATGGTAGGCTGGCGTGGCTAAATCTGGTAGATCCCCCATTTTCCCCAGCCATACCGGAATTTCGCCATCCTCTTTCTGATAGCGTTGGAAGGCTCGCAGTGTGGTCCGAGCCAAGGCTGGAAAGAAAAACACAATGGGGTGGTTTCCATACCAATCACAGGGGATCACTCCTAGGTCAGGGCAGCCGCGGGGGCTTTCGTTGAGAGCGAACACTCCCTCTGGATAAGCCCAAGCCCCCAGAGGGGGCTTGGCTTGTGCCCAGTAGCTGTCCTCTGCGATGAGCGCCAGGCTGTTGATCAAAGAGTCTCGCAGCCATACGGGCAGTTTATCCTCAGCGTAGATAACAGTTTGCCAAGCCTGAATGCGCGTTAGCAAAGATTTGTGATCCCGCGCGATGTGACGGGCGACGTCCACGGAACTGCTATATCGAGACGCGTACATGTGGGTGTAGTAGTTTGTTTGCCCCGCCCATTTCGAGGCTATCCAGGGCACGCGAAACCGATCTTGGTAGGTGTTTGCCACGTTATCTCCCAGTGAGGAGAGATTGTTTTGAGCCCCCTCCCATACGGGTGCGTACCAAGCAACGAAAAAGCGCACAACCTTTTCCTGCTCTTCTTGCAAATCAAAATCTACGGCTACAGAACTGCTTGAGTCACGATAGAGCCTTTCGCCGCGGTGCTCTCGATAAGAAGGCTGGGGCAGCCTTTCAGAGACATGCGACCAAGCAGATGAATCATCGTTAAATCCTGCCCCAAAGCGAACCCGTTCGTCGCCGATGATCCCCGCAATGTAGTCCACCCCACCCAAAGACCGGACTAGTGTTCCGAGGAAATCCTCCTTGAGGACATGACGGGTGAACTCGACACTATGGGCTTCCTGTTCATCCGGCCCAGGGAAATTGAAGATGAGCGTCCCTTCTTGTCTTTGATCTGAGATGTTGCACAAATGGATTTCAAAGACAATTGCGGGGATATTGGAGGCGGCGATATCACCAGGAATGAATGGTGACCAGGCACGCATCCCTATGGAGACAGGCGCATCGATTTCGAACTCCATGTCCACGATTGGATAGTGACCCCAGTAATGTATATCACGTGCGGAGGAAACCCCTTCAATACCCGAACAGGCGATCGTTTGGTGCTCGATGCTCTTGCCCCGCAGTTCGTGAAAGTAGTATGGCTCAGAGCAGATCGAAATAGCTCCACCTTCGACAATCTCCTTGTCGGCAAGCACCCAAGTTTTATCACTCACCGAAAGACCCAATATCGGTTGATAGCTGGGTGACTTGCGCGGCATGCGCCAGTGCTCCTGGAAGGGAAAGGGCGCGCTAGGATTGAAAATGTTGCTCAACCCGTAAACGCCACGCACATCGATATCGATACAGCCAGTGCTGATGCCTCCCAAAGGCATCCCACAACAAGGGGGCTTACCAGTGCGGAAAAGCACTCCTGAAACCTTGCTTGAGAAACCATCAGCTTCAAATTGACACCATTCCAAACTTGGTAAGTCTGTGGGAAATAATTTCTTGTGCATAATGTTTCTCTCCACATTATTGATAGAATTCATTCAATAGACGATTGGCTTCTTCTTCTGAAGGAGCAGAGGTGGAAATGTATATACCTTTGGGTCCGAACTGATCCAAAAAGTAACTCATATTGTTAGATGCCATATGCAAATGCAATGACTTGCCCGCAGCTCGGATTTTCTCGTATAGAGGGAACCATTTTGGACTCCCACAGTCATGACCTAAACTGTTTTCACCTGCGCCGGGCACCCATTGCACTGCATTTAAACTGGCTACTTCAAGGATCACATCAATGTGACGGATAGCGCCACGACCATCTAAATGAAACACGCTATACTCTACCTTATTACAATACTCGACTAGGTATGGTTGGACAAACTCTCTAAACGCTTTCTGCGAAATCATACAAGCGAGATCACACTGAAACTTCGCTATTCTACCCGGCGCCCAGACATGGTACCCGTAAAAGGAACATCCTCCATCGTCACCTTTAATGACCTCATACAACTCATCGTAATATCTGGTATACAAATCGAGTATCTGAGACTGATAATCATGAACATACGCGGGCCGTTCAAGCAAATCGACTAATAGATTCTGAGTTCCGCGCATTGACGCTAAGATGTCAATATTATCCACCAATTCAGGCATTCCCACTTCGTAGCATCCTTTAGCTCGCCTAACTGCCAAACGAATCATTTGCATATGTCGTTTCCAGTAATAGTTTTCCGCATCATAATACAGGGTTGGTGCCTTATCGGGTTCAAAGATGAATGGCTTAAACCATACTGTTGCATTTTGTTCGCCAAAACCTCCCTCCTCAGCCGGGAATACACCTTCACAGCCTAAGTAAAGAGCCAGGCATCCAGGGCCCATGTAATGATTCATATCGGGAAAAGCATCACCACCATAATAGATTCTTGAGATGACATATTCAGAGTACGCTATGCGGTATTGGGCATCCAACCAACGTTCTCTCGGGTCATCAGGCGGTTTTGGTTTTTCAGCATCGAACAGATGCTTGGAAGCAGGAGCCGTAATTAATAAGACCATACCTTCTCCGTGCCACCAGGCAGAAAAACGTTTTTTCACCTCTTCCCAGTTATGTTTATGTTTCATGTTATTTCCGTTGTTTAAAGACCCTACAAGGTCATCTGCTTCACTTGGGTGGGTCTGGATATTGCTTGTGCATTTCAACAGTATTCGTTCCAGATTGAGCCTCAAAGGGACAAAAGCCTACATGTACCTACACCGAGGAGTGGAGTGATCAAATACTAGCAGTTGCCACCGGTGTTGACAAAATATTCTTTACATTACGGCTTCTAAGAAATCGATTATTACTTGATCCCGGATCAGGTAATAATCGATTGTCTATATACGGTTTTGGTAGTAAATTACCGTCAGAAATTAGGGGGAGTCCGCGGTCCCTAACACTGCTTCTAGCATTGCAAGATAATTCTGTGGGGGAATGTAGCTGGTAACCGAACTGCCCGTTCCAACGGCGAACTTGCTATAGGGCGTGCACCTTTCGATTTTTTCTCGAACGTATACCTTTACTTCTTCGGGAGTGTGCTGGCTCAAATAACCCACATCCAGTCCGCCCAATGCTCCCACGCGATCGCCATATTGGCGGAGGAATTCTTCCACAGGTAGAATCGCATCCTCAAATGAGTGTTTGGCATCTATATTCACGGTGTTGATCAGATCCGGCATGAGATTGTAAACATCTCCACAAGAGTGAAAATAAAAAGATAGGTCGCTGTCATGAGCAATTTTTGCGAAGCGCGCGTGCCAGGGCAAGAACAGTTCTCGAAGGGCCTGAGGCGATATCAATGTGCTAGTGCGAAAGCCCATGTCGTCGCCTGGGAAGATAGCGCAGATGTGGGGAAAATCAATCACTTGACGATAAAAGCTCTCCATCAATTCTCCGATGCGGTCGCAAACAGCGCGCACAAACTCAAAATCATCGTAGAGCAGGTAGCACAACTTTTCGAAGGAAACCAGTTCCGAGACATGTTCAAAAACGCCAGCCGCGTGGCTGATGAACAGCCCCATCCCTTCTGGAAGATGACTGCTGACGTACTCTAAAGGGAAAAAATTCACGTCCTCCAATTTTGGCCACGGGTATTCTTCAAAACTTTCCCAATCTACAATTACCCCCTCGCCGAGGTCAGCCCACCTTCTTTCCCTGTTCGTCATTGTGTCGTCCGCTGCCGTTTGGGCTATGCGCGGGAAGATCATCCCCACCTCAAACCGAATCGCGTCATAACCCAGTCGATACCAGAACTCGACGAAATTGTCCCAGGCAGCGATCTCGTCCGCTCGATCTAAGGGGGGTTGAGGCCGTGCATTGAAGAGTGCGGGGAAGCTCAACATTTCGAGGTTCACCCAACGCCGGTTTAACAACTCGATAACAATGGGTTTCATCACAGCTCGATCAACCTTCAGGTCAATGAGAGGCGGGCGCTGCGGTTTAATCTTCCCCCGAATAATATCAAGGAAACGAGAAACGTTCGGTTTGGGGTTTTTTAGTGGGAGCGATGTCCTTGGCATATGGGTTAATCCCTTTCCCATGATTGTGGAGCGTTCATCGCTAGGATATCTTCATCCGTGTACATCTCAATGGGGCGCAGGCGTAAGCCGCGATCAATGACCAGCATGCTCCCGGTAGTGTAACTGCTGAGCTTGTCCGATAGTAACAGCACGGCTGCAGGTCCGCATTCCTCCGGCTGACCAATGCGTTTCATCGGCACAATCCTCCTTAGGACCTCGCTTTTCTCACCTGCAAAGAACGCTTCTGTGATGCGGGTGACGAACGGGCCTGGAATCAACATATTGACCCTGATGTTATAAGGCGCAAGTTCGATAGCCAGGACTTCTCCATAGGCGATCAGTCCCGTTTTGCTAACTCGATAGGAAGCTTCTTTATAAAGAGGTGCCATTGAAGCCGTGGAGCCTACGATTAGGATGCTGCCTTTCTCCCGTTGGATCATATGTCGAGACACCTCACGACAGGCCCATACGCAGGCTGACAGATTCGTGCGCATTGTATTCATCCAGGCTTCAGTGGTCAATTGCGTGACCGGCTCGTGCCATTCCCAGACGGCATTGTTGACGTAGTGGTCCAGATGACCGAAATGGGAAATGGTTTCAGCAACCATTCTTATTACTTGCTCTTCCTTACTGACATCGGCTGTAACGCGGAGTGTATCAATACCATAACCACGCAATTCCTCAATAGCCGTATTATCCGGATTGCGGCTTGCGATGGCCAGATTCACTCCTTCTTGAGCGAGTGATCTAGCTATGCCCAAACCTATGCCGGGGGATCCACCTGGAATTAATGCTGTATGACCCTTCAATCTAGCATCTATTTTTACCTCCTTTCGATAACCATTTATTATGCCAGGCGACGCGCGGCTTTTTCGTTATCCTCGTATTTGATACAATGTTGCCTCTTTCCTGCATCAATCACCCGATCGACCAGTCCTCCTGATAGTATTGGCCCTTTAATGTTTTCTCCTCTTATTGCTGAGGGCACAATCCACAACATCATATCCTGGTAATAATCAGCACCATAGTTTCGTTCTCCAGTGTCTTTATCTCCCCGAGTGGTGTTAATACCATCCCAGACATAGCCCCATTTGACGATATTTTTTAGACACTTTTGCAAAAGCTCTAATCCGAATTCCTTTTGACCTGCGTACATGAAAGTGCAAGCTAACATAAATACTTCTGGAGGGAAGTAACTATAAGGCCCATAGGAACGATAGCCGAGGTTAGCAGCAGTTCCATCAGGATTCGCGTAGTTCACAGCCCCGGACTGGCTGAGTGAACAATTGTATTTTCGAATGGTCTCCAAGGTTTTTTCAACTCGTTTTGATGGGAAAACCCCGGGGACGCCGTGATAATTTGTAATCCATTGGCCATCAAGCTGATAACCGAAAATAAAACCTGATTTGAGATCTGTTTCTGATTCGTAGAAGTTAAGGTAATACGACCCGTTCCAAAGGTGCTTTTCTAGGGCATCTTCACCGGCCTCCAACCAGCGATTGCACTTTTCGACGTACTCAATATCATCCATCGCCTCAGCCATTCGGCGCATGAGTATCACTTGGGCCATACGAATACCGCCAGCGTGGGTGACATAGCCTTTCCAGCCTGGTTCAGGGGCTTCAAACCATTCGGTATCTCCAAGATCGAATGGAGCGTCGGTGCCTGGAGTCGGCATGGATATGACCTGAGAGAGTCCATAAGACGGACGCAGGTTCATCGAAAATTCATTACAGCGTTTTAGTGAATCCCAGAATTCTTCTAGAAACCGTTGATCTCCGGATATACGCCAGTATCGATCAGCCATGACGATATAACAAGCACCATTGAGAACAGTTTGGTATCCAATATCAGGCTTGGTCAATTCATATGGAGGCTTATTCGCTTTCACTCGAGCTGTAACCCCACCAAAGGTTAATGGAGGGCGCCCGTCCTCAAATTGGTACGCCTTGTATCCTCTCAAAGTCGATAATGCGGCTTCTGGGAAAAAGTAGACGACTGGTATATTCCCATAGAAACTGCATGGCAATACCTCAATCTGGGGGCAACCCCTGGGACATTCATTCATCCCAAACAGCCCATCTTCGGGTTTGCACCATTTACCAATGGCGTCTTTAGCTTGCCCCCAGACACTTGTTTCTGTGATGAGATGTAAAATGTTTATTAGCGAATCTGCCAACCATCCGGGAGTATCAGGATCGCAATATATGACTTCCTGCCAGGCAATTATTCGTTCTAGCAGTTTGTCAGCTTCTTTGACTAATCTTTTGGCAGTGCTCCGGGCGTCTGGATAATACTTAGCATACATATGTGTGAAAAGATTTGTTTCCGGCAGGTAAGTGGCAAATTCGGGCTCTTTAGAGAGCGGGGACGGTGCTCCAGCGGCATCCCATTGAGGGGCGCACCAAGCAAGCACAAATCGATATTTCTTCTCCTCCCCGGGCTCCAGAGAGAAGTCGAGAGCTAAGGACGCCCCTGTTTCTCCTTGCTCAGGTTCTGGTAATTGCTTCCCAATTTTTGCCCAGGCACTTCCAACAGCGTTCAAAGGTCCGCCAATGCGGATTGACTCTTCGTTCACTACTGCCAGTGTGTAGGCCATTTCAAATGCATTGTTCTTTTGACCGCTTGTTACATAGATTCCGTTTATATCTCCGACTAAGGTGTCCCGTTTTACTTTTTCTTTGGTCGTGTCCTCCCGAGTCAATTCAAAACCGGGCCAGCTAAATGCCAATGTCCCCCCCTGCTTCTTTTGAGTTGTGTTGCGCAAAAACAACTCGAACACAGCTCCTGGTGTCATTGAAGCGACGATATCTCCGGGAATGAAGGGTGTCCAGGCGCGTAAGCTCAACTTAACCGGCGCCCGGATTTCATACTCCATATCCAAAACCGGGTAATGCCCCCAATAATCGATCCAATCTGCTATCTCCACGTCAGCCAGCCCAATATCGTGGTAAATCTGGGTATAGTCTGTACCAGGGAAAACAATTGGATTATCAACGCGTTTTGGTGTTTCCTCTTTGCCCAAGGTGTCTGAGGCCAAAACCCAGGTTTTCCCTGCACAGTGCAAGCCGAGAAAGGGCAGATTGATCAATAGTCTGGGGTTGATGAGATGGTTGAAAATGGTGCAGTAGCCCAACATTCCATTCGGCTCGATGTCAATGCAGCCCGTATCGATTCCTCCTAAGGGCATCCCGCATGTGGGGCGGGGTTCACCCCGATAAATCACCCCCGTCACTGGTTTTGAAAATCCTGCAGCATCGAATTCTTGCCACTTCGCATGAAGCAAATGGGGGGGAAACAACCGTTTTGAAGCCTTTGATTTAATATATTCAGAAGATTCCATGACACTCCTCTTCTTTTTTCACTTGGAAAGCAACTCGTCGCAAGAACAGCCGCGCGTTTTATGAGTTTCTAGAGCACTTGTTTGTCAGTCGTTGCCCAATCGGGCATTTTGCCAACCCAGAGCAGAAACGTCCTGTTTTGGGATCTAGAAAAAGAGGACAGGGACATAGTCGACGAACTACTGATGATGAGTGAAAAAGAACTGAACCGAATGGAAACGATGCAACACCTGTAAGAGAAGTGGGGGAGATGGAAAGAAGCTGCTGAGATGATGGGGATGAGTGTAAGGCATATCCGCCGACTATTGTGGAACTACCGTCACGCGAGAAGATCTGGGTTTGGGAGCTATATAGGCACAGGCTTACACTCGCACCAGACATCGAGACAGTCTCTAAATCAAGATCATAAAGAGCCTTGTGGCGCGTTCTACACGTGTAGTATAATGATTATAGCGCTTTCAATTATTCCGTCAAGCCTTTTTACTCGTTAGGAGAAACCACAATGAACGCCCGCGAACGATTCAGACTCGCTTTGGCGCACAAAGAACCGGATCGTGTGCCATTCGATATTGGCGGAAGCATTGTCACCGGTGTTGCAGTAAAAGCCTATGAAAGGTTGGTTCCAGCATTGGGTTTGTCGCCTCGCCCCGTTCGCATTCAAAACGCATATTCACAGATCGCGGCCTTGGATGAAGATGTTCTGGAGGCATTGGATGTGGATACCCGTATTCTGGAGTTCGGGGAATTGAAGTACCGCGAGCCGGAGCATTTTGAAAAAAGCGGCAACCGAATGTACATGGATGAGTGGCAAATTACCTACTCAATGCCCTTGGATGGCGAGTCCGGCTTTACCGCCGTGAACAATCCATTGAGAGGAGCCAGCAGTGTTCAGGATATCGAAACCTACGCTTGGCCCGACTTTCGAGACCCTGCTCGTTACCAAGGCATTACTGATCGGGCGAGACATCTCTCCCATGAAAAAAAGGTTGGGATCATTCTGGAGACCACCATGGGGGGAATTTTCGAGTGGCCGGCTTGGTTGCGGGGGATGGAGAACTTCTTGAGCGACCTGGCAGTTGATCCAGCTATGGCGGAGGCGGTGATCGCGCATCTGGTCGATTTGAAAGTGGCTTATTGGGAGGAGGTGCTATCTCGAGCGGGCCAATATGTGGATTTGGTCCGAGAGAGCGACGACCTAGGTGGCCAGAACGGGCTATTGATCTCGCCCCGCATGTATAAGCGCTATTTCAAGCAGGGACATAGACGCATTTGTGAGACCATCAAAAAGCACACAGATGCGGCGATATGTCTGCACAGTTGTGGTTCGGTTTGGGATCTAATACCCGATTTCATCGAGGTCGGTTTCACGGTTTTGAACCCCGTGCAGGTCGGCGCGGCGAAGATGGAGCCGGAGGCGCTCAAACGAGAGTTTGGTGGCGACCTGGTCTTTTGGGGAGGGACCTTTGACTCCCAACAATTAGGAGGTGCCACTCCCGAACAGGTTCTAACGGTTGCACGAAAGCACATACAAGCTTTCAAGCCTGGTGGGGGATATATTTTTGCGCCTATCAATACGATAAATGCCGATGTCCCACCGGAAAATGTCATCGCCATGCGCGAGGCAGTGCGCGAATACGGCGCGTATGGTGAATAGATTTCTAGGGGGATAAACGCGGTGCTGATTTAGAGAAATCTCGCCGCCGCTTTCTTTGGATTGGGCCTGGAGATTAATACAACTATGAGGAGCATGACGCCAAAGGAAAGGGTGAAATGTGTGCTAGCAGGTGACATCCCGGATCGGGTGCCTTATGTGGAGGTGGGTATCGATTTCCCGTTCGTTTGCCGCCTTTTAGACATCGATTTGCCCACAGGTAGATTTTTCGAGGCTGGGGAGTACGAAAGTCCTCCTATTGAGATTCAGTTGCAGATTAATCAAACCCTGTACAGGGATGTCGTCGTCTATAATATGTTGCCACCCATCCCAGCGCTTAAACACCCTGGTGCTCATGGCATCCTGTTTTTTGCGGATGGGGGTATCAAAACCTGGAAGGATTTGGACAAATTGGAGTTCCCTGATCCCACTAGTGACGAATTCCTTGCCCCGGCTAAGCGTTTCCTCGAAAAAACTGGCGACTACGCCACCGTGTGCACCTGCCGGGTGGGGATATCCTCCACCTATTTGGCGCTGGGCATGGAGCATTTTTTCTACAGCCTTCATGATGATCCAAGTTTCGTAGAAGAGCTGTTTCGTCGATATACTGATTTCTGCACGGGCGTGGTTGAACAAGCTGACAAGCTGGGCTTCGACTTGTTTTGGACCTCTGATGACATCGCCTTCAAGTCGGGTCCTTTTTTCTCCCCGCGCATGTTTCGAGAATTGTTCCTGCCACACGTGAACAAAGTTGCAGATCGGGTTCAAGAGGTTGGAATTCCTTGGTTTTTTCACTCTGATGGTGATTTAGAGCCTCTGATCGAAGACCTGATTGACCTAGGTATACGCGGCCTTAATCCTATTGAGCCGATCTGTATGGATATTGGGGAGGTAAAGGATGCCTATGGAGACCGCTTGATCCTGTGCGGCAACGTTGATGTGAATTTATTGTCTGAAGGAAGCCAGGAACAGGTCCGAGAAGCGACCCTAACCCTCCTGCGCGAGGTTGCCCCTGGGGGTGGTTATATGCTCGCCTCAGGGAATTCGGTGACGAGCTTCTGTAAAGTTAAAAACGTCAGGGCGATGTGCGATACTTTATTTGAGCACGGTCATTACCCCGCTTATTTTTCATGATATTCACAACATGATGACTATCCTGGGGTGATCCTGCCAAGGCAGAGCTAGTGGCAATCACCCAGGACAGCCAACCTTCAAGGTGTGCAGAGCTAGCAGAAGATATTCCATACGCTCTGGTTGATAGGCTTTTAAATGATGGGCACAATCCTGGAGGATGAGCGAGCAGGCCTCATCTAGTTTCTCTCCAGGGATTTGAGCGATGACCTTGCCAAGTAAGAATGCTCCGCGATTCAGATTTTCCCTGGCAAAGGCCTGCGCACAATCGTCGATCACGCTTTCCAAGCCCCGATTCCCGGCCTGGAGGTTGGCAATTCTCTTTTTCAAGTCAGAGACAGCTTGCGAGGCAGCTGTGCAGGTCTCCTTGCGCATTTGGCGAAGCAGGCGGATATAGGTCGGTTCGTCTCCCACGATGCGCGCCAAAGCGAGCGCTATCTCCATTCGGGAGATCGAATCATCTTGGGCATGAAGTAGGGACAGGATTCTTGGTACTGAACCGGTTACTCTGAGCTCGCCCAACGCGGAGGCGAAAGCGATCTGTAAGCCATGATCGGTTTCGACGTTCAGCCTTTCCACCAGCAAAGGGATGGCCTTGGTGTCTCCAAGCGTTCCTAAAGACCGCGCACAATGCGCCTGAATAGACCGATAGGGCGCATTCAGGCCTCCCCGTAAGGGTTTGAGCGCTCTCTTGTCGCCGATTCTACCCATTGCCCAGGCCGCGACTACCCCAAGAGCGGGCTCATTTCCTCCCAGCACGTCGCTCAAAGCGTCGATCAACCTTTCATCTGGCCCTCTGCTGCGCGCGATGGATACAATTGCCTCAAAGCGGGCGTTGAATCGCGGGTCGGAGAGCACCTCAATGAGTTCGTCGGCGGTGAGCGGGCTTCTTGCCTGTCCCAATCTCTCTGTAGCAACTACTATGGCGCGTTCGTCCCCGGCCATCTGGTAACGGATCAAAGACTCCATCGCCAGGATGGGGTTGCCATGGAAAAACAGACCGGCAAATTCGCCTACACTGATGCGGCCATCTGCGCGCACCATACGCAGGACTTGGATACTGATGAGCGTGAGCGCTAGTGCGCTAGCAAACATGACGCTGTACTGGTCAAGAGGAATGAAAAAGAGTCTTCCAGAGATCCCTGCTGTTAAATCCAAGATCCAACCACCGAGCAGAGAACTGACCCCGCCAATAATTCCAGTCCATGCGTTATGGGTGGCCATATAAGCTGAGCGGTTTTCGCGTGAGACCAGCCTGACGAAAAGCAATCGACTTGAACCGATTCCCCAACCAACACCGGCTATTCCTCCGTAAAACGAGATGCCCATTGCCAGGTACAAGCTCAGGTTAGTACCCCTGGGAAGAAGCTGCCAAAGTATGGGCAGACCAACGTGGAGCCATAGGCCAGATAGCATCACTGGACGGCTGCCATAGCGGTCCGCTGCCCAGCCCCAGATGTAGCTTGACAACACACCGCCAAGCAGGGAACCCACTTGCAGCAAGACAATCGAGCCCGGATCGAGCCCAACTTTTTCGCGCATATAAAGCGGCACAAAGGGCCCCAGAGGTCCGAAAGCTAGTGTGAGTATAGCGATGCCGATGAGAAAAAGGGCGTAGTTTCGATCCTTTAAAGGCATGAAAGTGTCTTTGGAAAGTACTCGCCGGTTAGCAGCGTCTTTGCTGGGCAAACCTCCTGGGATGCGGGTTGCTGTCCAGAAAGAAAGGAAACCAAAGGCGATTCCGATGCCGAAGATGAGAATGAAGGTGTGAATGTCTGAAGATCGCTTCAGAAGATATCCAGAGCCAATAACCGTCAGGAAACCAGTTACGCTCGTGATGACTTGGCTCATAGCCGAGTACTTCCCCCGCATTGCGGCAGGAATATACTCCTGTTGCCACGGTAGGAGCGCGGTCATTGCCAGTGCCCGGAAAACAGAAAATGTGATCATAATCCCTGCGATGAACACCAGGATGGCTTGGGGGCCAAAAGAGCTCGCAATCCAAGGCGTTATGAGCAGGAACGCTGCGAAGAAGTAGCGTGTTAACCAAAAGTTTAGGAATGAACGCTTGTAGCCGCGACGGGCGATAAACGGAGCTGCAAAGATCGCAAGCAGACCAGTGAAGGGGACTATAGATTGCACAAAGCCGATCTGTGTCTTGTTCAATCCGAGGATATCGAGAAAAAGTACAAACCCTGAGCCAAAGAACACAAGTTGCGCAAAAACGCTCACTGATGCGTTCATGGCGAGGCTCCAGGGTAAACCGCGTATTTTTTCGACGTTGGTTGGTTCTAGATCGACTTCTCGTTTAGAGTTGGGTTCGTCGGACATTTTGTCACACAGATGTCAAGACGTCTGCCTCTTGTAGGTTGTGTTTGGGGGCTCAGCAATCATTGGCTGTCAGAGGGCAGGCATCCTATTGGGAATCACTTTCGGCTTGAGAACTTGGAGCGTGAGGGTTGAAGGATTGGGTATTGACAGAAGGATTCAGGATTTGTAAAATTTTCCCACCCGCGGCGTTACTCGTGTAGAATATTGTTTAGCTGGAAATTATAACATGGATTGAAGGCGTAATAAGGCCTCTCCACGAACATGAAGGACTCAATGCTAATATGAATGACGAAAGGAGTTTGAAATGATCAATTCTGGTACTTCCCCAAAAACTGGTTGGGGTTATATGGACGTTCATATCGGTGAAACACCCCCTACGCTGATTAGATACACATCTGGACAAGTTATCTATGTCGAATCGAGTGATGGAGGAAAGTGGTCAGGTCGTTACTGGTCGGCCGATGGTCGCATCAAAGTACCTTATGAGTCCTGGTCTGCTGAGGCTTTCCAGTTGGGAATTGACCACAAATTGTTGTCCGCAGATTGGAGTGTGAAATCTGCGGAGGAAGTGGAAAAGACGAAAAGGGGGTCACGACATATTGTGGTAGCGTTGACTCATCAAGATCAACCTATCAAGGTAAATGTGCATACGCTCTTAGATGGCACGCCGGTATTGACCCGCTGGCTTGACATCACCAACACGGGCGAGAAGTCTCTTCCCTTAACCGAGGTGAAGCCCTGGTCAGGACGCTTGTGGCCTGGTCGCAACTTCACCTTGGGGTATTTCACCGAAGATATCTGGGCATGTGAGGGCTGGTTTAACTGGAAATCTTTGCCCCTCGGTGCAACGCGGGTCAGATCGGATAAAGGGCAGGGACACGACGATCCCTTTTTCATCGTGCGCAACGAGGTCACTGGAGAATACTTCATCGGTCATCTGGCCTGGACCGCAAATTGGATCATGGAATTTATCCGAGATGACTTTGGGCTGACTTTCAAAGCTGGCCCCGACGCCATCCCAGTGCAGCGGGTTGTTGCCCCTGGGGAAACCGTGTCGACGCCTGCAGTCCACATCGGCCACACTTCGGGGTCTTTTGACAGCGCCGTCCAAGCGATGCACGATCACTTACGCATTTCTGTTTTGCCAGAACCTATCCCTGAGCGCGCCCACCGAATCCAGTACTTAGTTCCAGCAGATCAAGGCTACCACACTCCATTTGATGAGCGGAGCGCCCTGAAATGCGTTGATGTGGCCGCGGAGATCGGCGCCGAGCTGTTCCTGTTGGACGCCTATTGGTGGGATATCACCCCGGATTGGTTTCCATCCCCCGAGCGGTTCCCTAACGGTCTGGAGCCAGTCATCAAGCGGGTGCGTGAAAAGGGAATGCTCTTTGGCTTGTACGTTGAAACGGAAGCGGGGCGCGGCAGGGTCAAGGAGAGCACAATCTATCAGCAGCACCCTGAATGGTTTGGTCCAAAAAATGTTCTCAAGCTGACGATCCCAGAAGCTGCCGCTTGGACCGAATCCGAAATCCGTAGGCTGATTGAGCAATATGAACTGGATCTGTATCGCGTCGATTACAACCCCAGCTTCACTTATGATGGTCCGACGACGGAGCGCGATAGCATCGTAGAGAATAATTACTGGCGCTACTACGATGTGTTCTACAACTTGTATGAGGGACTTCGCAAGGACTATCCCAAGCTGATCCTGCAGCAGTGCGCGGCTGGGGGCGCGCGCAACGATTTGGGCACAGCCAGCCGGTTCCATGAAATCTATCTCACCGACGGTTTGAGCTTGCCCCGGGAGCTTCAAGTCTACAGCGGGTTGACGTTGGGATTGCCTCCCGAGGTCCTTCTCATTCTGCACGGGGCTGACGGCGGTCGCGGCATGGGCAAACCCCAGAGTCTGGATACGATCCTGCGGATGTCCTTTGCCACTTCCATCCCGCAAATCTTCGTCGGGACGGTAGCCCCCAGTGTGGAGGAATTGAGCCCCCAGCGCAAAGCTCGCTTTCTGCACTATCGAAAGATTTACACCGAGTTTATCCGGCCGCTACTCCCCACCTGCAAGGTGTTTCACCATGAGCCGGTTAACGCTCACGGTGGAGTTGAATCGAGCCCCTGGTTCGCGATGGAATATACCGCACCAGATCGTACCCAGGGATGGGCCTTTATCGCGCGCATGAGAAACGGCAAAGGGGATCTGTATGTGCATAAGTATCACAATCAGTTGGTAGACGACATAGAAGTGATCCCCCCGAAGGATGCCTATGAGGGCGATACCTACATTCTCAAACCCAGGGGGCTTGATCCTGCCAACAACTACCGGGTGACCTACGATAGTTTAAGCACAGCAGTGTCCATAAGCGGCCTGGAGCTGGTGCGGCAGGGGTTATCCGTGCGCTTGGAGAACGCGGGAATGTCTGAGCTCTTGCTCTTTGAGGAGGTGTGAGGGGCTTGTTTACAAATGTATCCGTTTTCTTTATTGCTCTGTTTTGTGTCCCATCTCGGTAATGCTCATTTTTCAAGTTTGGGTGTGAGCTCTCATGACACGATCCACCAATTCACCATCTTGGTACAACTCGGCGATATTCTGTCCCATGAATGCAGAAGGAATTGCCCATAAGGCCATCCCCCAGTAATAATTACAGGAGTGTTTGTTTATACCTTCGGGGTCATCAAATCCTTGAGGGAAGTTCCAGCCAAGTTGGCGATTCAAGACCAAATTCGATAGCGTTTTATGCAACAACTCATCCGCAATCTCGCGGTGATCTTTGTATGCATATAAGGCTGCTAAAATGGCGTTGCCGTTGACCCAAATAGCGGATGGTTGAGAACCCGGCCCATCCCCAATCAGCGTACCATCCGGGTTAGCACCGCTAACCGCGCCGGCTGGGATTTCCTTTATGCATTTTTGATAGATCGTTTTTAATGATTGTTTTACCCTTTTCGGCATAAATACCTTTCCCGAGATTCCGAGGTAAGCGTTGTGAAACTCCCCATCGAGTTGGTAGGCTAGGATTACATCGCTTGATTGGTTGGCTTCTCCCGGGTTTAACCAGAGCAGGTAAGAACCAGTTTCGTCATTCCATAACTGTGCTTCAAGATTATACTGGGCTTTTAGAATCCATTCCTGGCATACCTGGGCGAAATTTATATCACCGCTATATTCCGCCATGCGCTGTGTAGTTTGGAGGGCAGCGATCCAGTGACCGGCGATGTAGACTGCGTTGCCTTTCCAATTCCAACCATCCCAGGGTTGGGCGTGACCGTAATCCGACCGCAAGGTGAGCAAACCATCATCATGTGGGCTGTGGGACATTTCATACTGGATAGCACGTTTAACAACGGGGTAAAATTCTTTTATGAGGTTTTTATCGCCCACTCGTGTGCATAGTCTGTCGACCATTTGCACGAAAAAGATGCCGTTGACTAAGTACTGGGTGATGTAATGGGGGGCATCCAGGCGGTTCTCAGCTTCACCTAGAATAAAGGGGATCTTTCCATCGGGTGCCTGGTAAGCAGCCAAAGCTCGTAAGGTTCCCAACCTTAGTTCGGGGAAGAAAAACGTGATCGGGAAGTCGCCCCACCAAGCCACACAGATCGTTTCCTGTAAAGGAATGTCCCCTGCGGCCTCCATAATGGATAGCAGACCCCGATCGGGGTCTGCACCCTCGGTGCAGACATAACAACTCCCTTTGGTCATCAGGCAAAGACTATTGACCAAAACATCGCGAAGGTAATCCGGTAGGGCATCTTCGTAG
>JASFVL010000246.1:0-6113 GCA_050049875.1 Anaerolineales bacterium | reverse complement strand
GCCGGCCAACGCCGGAAGCAGATCGATCCCCAGCGCGCCCAACTCGATCAAAAGGTTGGGACTCCAGAATATTCATCCGATACCGTATATCTAAGTGTTGTGGACTCAGAAGGCAATGCGTGCTCCTTCATCAACAGCAACTACATGGGCTTTGGCACTGGCATCGTACCCAAAGGTTGGGGCTTCAGTTTACAAAATCGGGGACACAACTTCGACCTAGATCCCGAGCATCCCAACGCTCTGGCTCCGGGCAAACGTCCCTACCACACGATCATCCCAGGGATGATCACACTTGCCACACACGAGGAAAATGGAGATCAAGGCGATAAAGGGGATTTGTTGGTCGCCAGCTTCGGCGTGATGGGTGGGTTTATGCAGCCCCAGGGACACACCCAAGTGGTGATCGGCCTCACAGACGATAGACTGGACCCCCAAGAAGCTCTGAACCGGCCGCGCTTTTGCATCATGGACGGAAGGGCGAATGGAGATGTTGCCTTGGAGGATGGCATTCCCCTCCAGGTGATGTCGCAACTGGCGATGATGGGGCATTCGGTCATTCCGGTCAGCGGGACCGCACGAGGGCTCTTCGGGCGCGGCCAGATTATCTTACGAGACCCGCTGAGCGGAGTGCTGACCGGGGGAAGCGATCCGCGCGCCGACGGCTGTGCCATGAGCTTGTGATTTTCAACATCTGGAACAACTTTGCAACGATTTATCTACAATTGCGAGCGAATCACCACAATTCTAGATAAACTAGTACACGATCTCTGGAATGATATAATTGTCTTGTGTGGCATAGGGATTTAATCATCGTGAAATCACGGGTTCCGTGAAGGCAGTAGTACAGGCAAGAGATCGATTATCCGTTCCCGTGAGTCTAATTTTTACTTCCAACCAAAATCCATTCATTTAATAAAGGAGTATAAATATGCTTATCAGTAAAGAACTAGAAAGCCAAATGAACAAGCAAATTGGTGCAGAATTTGGCGCCAGCTTCCAATACGTGAGCATCGCGTCTTATTTCGACGCGGAGAATCTGCCCGAATTAGCTGCCTTCTTCTACCGTCAGGCAGACGAAGAGAGCATGCACGCGATGAAATTCGTGCATTACATTAACGAAGCCGGGGGGCAGGTGCGCATTCCGAGCGTTGATGGACCCAAATTCGATTTCAAATCAGCGGAGGAGTGCGCCCAACTCGCCTTGGATTGGGAGATGGAGGTCACCAGGCAGATCAACGCGCTGATGGATTTAGCCATCGAACAGAAAGATCACATCGCCCAAGACTTCTTGCGCTGGTTCGTCAACGAACAGTTGGAGGAGGTCTCCACCATGGACCAACTGCTAAGCGTTGTTCGCCGAGCTGGCGACAACGTTTTGTGGGTGGAAGATTTCCTGGCACGCAACCCAATCGTGGAAGAAGGACACGGTGGGGAAGAAGCGGCATAGCCAATTCTCGCATTCGCAGAGAGTAAAAAGCACCCGCTGCGAGGCGGGTGCTTGTAATTTAATCGAATATTTATTAGCGGGCTTCCCCCCAATCAGAATGCTTAATCAACGGCTTCGACAGCTTCCAAGTGAGGGAAGAACTGGCGCACGGTTCCCTCTACCCAGCCGCGTAAGGTCGCCATTGAAAGTGGGCATCCAACGCAAGCACCGCCGAGGCGGACTTTGAGGACCTTGCCGTCAAAAGAGACATAATCAACTGATCCGCCGTGATATTGCTCAATATAAGCGCTGACCTGTTCTATAAGAGCACGCATGTGATCCTGGGGTGAATATTTTTGGTCTTCATTCGGTGAGGTCATATGTATTCCTCCTAGCTACCGACACTGTTGGTCAAGCCATATCGTAAGAGACTCACTACTTGAGTGTGGGTGCCGCGCAACCTCTCAGCGATAACTGCGGCTAAATTCTCCAAGATAAGTATACCAGTATCCGGATACTTATCACATAATGACTTGAGATCGACTCCACGAACGCGCATCAGAGCACAGTCGGTCTCACAGATCGCCCTGGAGGTGTATGATTCGCTCCCAAGAACCGCCGACCAACCAAAAACATGACCAGCGCTCACCTTTGTAACCGGTAGGACAGGACCGTCGTCAGGTTTATATTCAATGCAGACCTCACCCTCGACGACTACATAGAGATAATCTGCGCGATCTCCCTGATGAAAGATAATCTGGTCAGTTTCACAATGGCAAGGTTCAAACAGCGGCCTTAACAAGGCGCGTTGAGATACATCCAAACCATCGAATAGTGATATATGATCAAAAAATATCTCTGCCATCGCTTTAACTACTTAACCATCAACCTATTCGCTTCGCCCTTTGAGAAGAGATTGGCTCTTGGAAAGGACCTGGAATAGCCAGGGAGTATATAATTCAACCCCACAACATTCCATCTCAATCACACAGTCCTTATACTGTAGCGAGAGTGAGCCTTATTTTGTAGTGGCAAATCTCCTCATTGTATTGACATTAATCACTCATCGATTAGTGTCATCTGACAACCCATAGTATGAGAATTGTCCTTAATGCTGATCAAAAATGTGAATAGGATAAGATTGAAAAAAGCTCCCGCTAAAAGCAGGAGCTTTTGAAAACGCTGTTTATTGAGGTCAAACGCTGACCTTATCCTCCTCATCTACGAGTTGGACACTTTCTTCCGCTAATAGAAATTCTAACTCGTCCCGCTCTTCGTCCACATCCACCAAGACGGTATCGCCCTTTTTAAACTCGCCGGCTAACAGTTTTATCGAAAGCGGGCTTTCGACATTTTTCTGCAGAGCTCTCTTGAGGGGACGGGCGCCAAAAGCGGGATCGTATCCAGCATCCGCTAACCACTGCCGAGCAGCAGGGGTCAGTTCAACACCTAAACCGTGTTCGTTCAAACGTTCTGCAACCTCCATCATCTGCAGGTCGACGATCTCCACCATCTGATCCTGAGTGAGCGAGGAGAACGTGATGATCTCATCGATCCGGTTGAGAAATTCTGGACGGAAGGCGCCCTTGAGCGCTTTCTCGATCTTTTCTTTCGCCGCACGCTCTTCGGCGTCGCCAGTGTGCTGTAAGAAGCCTAAGCTGCCGGCTCTGGTCACGTATTCCGTGCCCAAGTTGCTGGTCATGATCAGGACCGTATTGCGAAAATCGACGATGCGGCCTTGCCCGTCGGTCAAGCGACCATCATCTAAAATCTGCAACAGGGCGTTCCATACCTCAGGATGAGCCTTCTCGATCTCGTCAAAGAGAATCACGCGGTACGGTCTCCGGCGCACAGCTTCGGTCAGCTGTCCACCCTCTTCGTAGCCCACATAACCCGGAGGTGCTCCAAAGAGGCGAGAGACAGTATGCTGCTCGCGATATTCGCTCATGTCCAAACGCACCAAGGCGTCCTCATTGTCAAACATGAATTCAGCCAGAGCTTTAGCGAGCTCGGTCTTGCCAACACCCGAAGGACCGATGAAAATGAAAGAACCGATGGGTCGTTTGGGATCCTTTAAGCCAGATCGTGCTCTGCGAATCGCGTCAGAGATAGCGGTGATGGCTTCGTCTTGACCGACGATGCGCTCGTGCAGGCGACCTTCCATGTTGAGCAGTTTTTCCGCCTCCGTCTCCATCATCTGACTCACAGGGATCCCTGTCCATTGAGAGACCACATCTGCGACATCGTTCTCATCAACCACTTCGTCGAGTTCGTGTTCGATTTCCCATTTATCGCGGCGTTCGCGGAAATTGTCCTCTAGCCGTATCCGCTCGGATTTTTTCTCGG
The DNA here is from genome assembly GCA_050049875.1 of Anaerolineales bacterium. Lineage (GTDB taxonomy): Bacteria > Chloroflexota > Anaerolineae > Anaerolineales > UBA11858 > JASFVL01. Next base: position 2,341 of record JASFVL010000246.1, on the reverse strand, counting down.
CCGCCCGTTCGTAGTCGCGCTCAACACCGGCTTGTTCTTCCTCAGCCAAAAGGCGATCAATTTCGCTCTTCATCTCCTTCAAATCAGGCGGCAAGGAATACAGAGCCACACGCAACTTAGCAGCGGCTTCATCCATCAGATCGATAGCCTTGTCAGGCAAATTTCGATCGGTGACATAGCGATCGGATAAGCGGGCAGCAGCCACCAAGGCATCATCAGAAAAACTGACTTTGTGGTGAGCTTCATAACGGTCACGCAGTCCCCGGAGCATATCGATGGTCTCATCCACTCCCGGCTCTTCAACGTAGACCGGCGCAAAGCGGCGTTCCAACGCGCTGTCTTTCTCAATGTGTTTATGGTATTCACCCAACGTGGTGGCGCCCACACACTGAAGCTCACCACGCGCCAGAGCGGGTTTTAACATATTGGAAGCATCCATAGCGCCTTGAGCAGCACCGGCTCCCACAACGGTGTGCAGCTCATCAATAAAGAGGATGATTTCCCCTTCGGCGCGCTGAATATCTTCGATGGTGGCTTTGAGGCGCTCCTCGAACTCTCCCCGGAAACGTGAACCGGCAATCATCGCTCCCAGATCCAAAGAAACCACCTGTTTGCCGGAGAGTATCTCAGGCACGTCATTGTTAGCGATCTTTTGCGCCAACCCTTCGACGATGGCGGTCTTACCAACTCCTGCTTCACCGATTAAAACTGGGTTGTTCTTGGTTCTGCGGGAGAGAATCTGGATAACGCGCAAAATCTCGACATCTCGGCCGATGACCGGGTCCAACTTGCCTTCTCTGGACATGGTAGTCAGATTGCGGGAATATTTTTCTAAAGCGCGGTAGCGGGATTCGGCTTGAGGGTCGGTGACACGCTGCCCACCCCGAACCTGTTGAACGGCGTCATAAACCCGCTCGCGGGTCACCCCGGCACCCTCCAACAGACGAGCAGCTGGCGTGCTGCGCTCACTCAAAATCGCTAGGAAAATGTGCTCCGTGGAGATATACTCATCCTTCAAGCGATTGGCTTCTTGGTTAGCTAGGTCAACAATACGCTTGACGCGCGGGGTGATGAAAATTTGCCCCGCTCCGCCGCCGAATATATTGGCTTTAGGGCTGGTACGCAGGACATAATCCAGGCGCTCGATGAGGGCTTCCCGGTCTATGTTGAGATTCTCCAGGAGTTGTGTAATCACGCCTTGAGGTTGTTCAATCAAGGCTAGCAAAATGTGTTCCGTATCAATTTGGTTGTGACCATACCTCTGTATGATCTCAGCAGCGCGCTGTGCAGCTTCCTGAGCACGCTCTGTGAAACGATCAAATCGCATCATGGTTTTTTACCTTCTTGCATTGTTTTTATATCCAGTGAAACCCAAATTTTGGGGGTAGTCACCATCCTTTGAGGGAATTAACGTCAAAAAGTGGGCAATCCCCACATTTTGTCATTAAATATAGCGCTTTTACGATTAAGTTTGAGGCATTATATCATTTCGAAGGGGTCAAGGATATCAACAGCATGTAAGAAATGTGTATGAATATTATATAGCAGGTTCAATTTTTGGCACAAGAATTTACGCATCTCTGGAACAAAACTCTCTGAGGGATATCGGGAAATCAAAGCATCCACCGGATAGATAACTCTACGGATCGGGTATTGTATGTCTTCATCCAAAGGGTCTAATTGCAGGAATTATGCCGAAAATTGTCAGGGAGTGCCCGTCGGGCTGGGCGTTAGTGTGAGTGTGTCAAACGGGTGGGGAGTAATGGATAGTTCAGGCAATTGCGTTTCAGTAGGCAACGGCGTCGAGGTCTGGGTTGGTGTCAACGTAAGCATATAGATCCCTGGAATCCAACCAATGCGCCCCTCCTCATCCTGGACTTCAATCCACACCAAACCATTGATGATCTCATATCCATACAAAACAATAAGCGGTTGACCCAAACGCAGAGTAGCAATAACCGGACCTTCTGGAGACTGGTGCATGCGCAGGCCCGGTATGCTGATGCTCGTAATATATCCAAGATACGGAGTCGCTGTAGACGTGGCGGTGGCAGTAGCGGTGGGGGTTGCCGTGGATGTGGATGACGCTGTTAGCGTGGGCGTCCTGGTCGGCGTGGTGGTTGCTGTCGGCGTTGATGTAGGGCTAGGACCCGGCGTATATGTAAAGGTAACCGTTGGGGTTGGTGTGGGTGTGGGCGGGATGAGAGGATCTAAACGAGCTGCCAAAACCTGATTGATGATCAATTGAACCTCCAGACCTGAAGGGATCAAGCCCTCCCCAGACAGACGTGTCGCAATGGCATCCCGGAGATTCAGTGTATCCCGATAGCCCAAGGGAGTC
>JASFVL010000245.1:0-6137 GCA_050049875.1 Anaerolineales bacterium | reverse complement strand
TCCCGAGAGAGATCCTGCACGATTAGCAGTGGTGTTGTGCCATATGCAATAAAGCTAAGCGTGAAGCTACCATAAGGCCACTTGGGATTACCGGAATGACCATGAGCGCTCAACACGACTAAATCCACATTTTCCAGTTCCACCAAATTGTGCAACGCTGAGCTATTGCCCTCACTGATATGCAAGCGGGTATCCACTCCCTCCGTCGAACGGAACCGAATCTCATCTAAATATCGTGTTGCTTCCCGCAGGTTGCGCTCGGTAATTTGGTTTATTAATTCGATTTCCCCAGGTGTGAGAGGTGTGCGAGAGGGCATTTCCGGTTTGCTAATTAGTTGCGCTAAGAGAAGTTGGCATCCAAAGAAACGGGAGAGAATCATTGTTGGTGGCAAGACGTTTTCAGCCCTTCGGGATCCATCTAGTGGAACCAGGATCTGCCGGTACCTAAAACTTACCAGGTCCTCTGGGGTAGAGTGATAGGCTCGTACGATGAGCGTTGATGTGTAGGCGCGCAGAATAATTTTTTGTACGATACTGCTGACATTCCAACCGCTCAAACCGCTTTGCCCATGGCTGCTTAGAGTGATCAGGTCGATATCGTTTCGGTGAGCAAATTCAATGATATGCTCTGCTGCCTGCCCTTCCTCGAGCCTTTTTTGAACTTTTATGTCGAAGCTCTGTAGACGGGCGGTCACTTCGTTCAGATAGGCTTCGGCCTCAGTTTTAATGAGCTGCCACTCCAGTGGATTAATCGCCTGGGTGAGAGCAGTACCGTGGGTACGCTCTAACACTCGTAATAATGTGACCTGGGCATCAAAGGCCTGAGCTATGGCTATAGCATGAGGCAGCACACATTCGGCTAGAGAAGAACCATCTAAAGGGACAAGAATACGGTCAAACATAATCGATCTCCTCTATATTTAACAATTATTCTATGCCGGCAATTTTTTCCACCTTTCCTTCAGCTTACCCATCACCTGGGGTAGGGTGGTATATTCCATCTCATCCATCGGTAATCGATGCGGTTCGAAGGGTCCGTGATGACGCAAATGATTAGCAATCATATTGGTCAAGTCGCGCGCTTCATCAAAACCAGGATCGTCAAACATGTCACGGGGGCCAATAAGATGCCCATGAGACAATTGAAAGCCCAATGCAATAACCCGGGGTGGGCCATCAAAACGGCTGGGTGTAGCCTGTTGGAGAGGCACCGGCATCAACGGCCCGTAGTGAGAGCCGCGCATCCAGCCCTCGACAATATGAGGCAAGGTGAAAGGCTCTAGTACTTCACCTACAGCCGGAAACTGACTCTGGCAGCGCACCACGCAGACTGGATCATCTTTGCCCACGTAGCGTCCGGCGATGAGAGCCAGCCTCTGAGTCGAAGTCGCGGCAGCGATTTCCCCATCTTTGGTGTAGACCGCCTTTACCACGTACCGACCAGCCGCGCCGATGAAGACCAACAGATCGTAGATTTCTTCTGGTGTGTCGAAGAAGATGTGTTTGCGTTCTAAAACATCGTGCACTTCAAATAGAAATCCAGCATGCATAGATGGCGCGATGACCAAACCAGCGGTGTTGAAGGGATCGACGAACATCTTGTAGAGTGGTAGATTCCAAGCTCCAGCAGAAGTTTTGTCGGCCATAAAGATGATGATCGGCTCCGACTTCCGTTCCACAAAGGCAAGCTCAGCTACCCCAGGACCCATTCCTTTGACGTTGCCGGAGAAGGCATCTGCCAGCAAGTCTTGACCCGCTCCGTAGAGTTTGAGACGTTTAGCAACCTCAGTGCAGGCTTCGAAGACTACCCATGCCAGGCGGTGGATTTCTTCGTTGTCTACACCTTGCTGATGGGTCATAATCAGTTGCAAGTCATCACCGCAAGCGGTGACGTGGTAATCGATGATCAGACCTTGGGCCTGGGCTGATTCCAGGCGCTCTTTGGCTTCATTGATCAAATCCTCATGGATGCTGGAATGGCCTACAAATCCACCCACATCAGCTTTGATAACACTGAGTGTATTCTTGGTGTTCATTATCTACCTCCTTGAAGCGAATATTTTAGATAACAAATGGTGCCAGTTTGAAAAGTCAGGAGGTGCACTACTCCAAATGTGAGCCCCATAAAAGGAGCGGCCCTAATGACTAGTGAAGATTTTGTCATTCATCTGTTTCTTCAAGTAGATGACAAGATATCAGATGCTCAATAACATAGCGTTGCATCTAAGAAAGCGATTGTCAAGGAAAAAAACCTAAAAAGCCACCACGAGACGTGACCCTAGGAAGCGAGAGGCTTTACTTTCCTGGGGACTCCCTTTGTTCCGTCTTTTCTCTCTGCTCAATTTGTCTTAACCACCTGAGTAGTTATGTGTCATATTTTATTTTATGGCGAAAACCTGCTTTGGATTCAATTTCTGCAAGCTTGAGTGAAGCGTACAGGCAAGCTTCTTTCATGATTTTTTTGGCTTGGGTTTTGGGCAAAATGCGCAGATCTACCATTCGATATCCTTTGTCGCGCAAGTATTTTTCTATTAGCTCTTTCTCCAATGCCGATTGGGGGCTTCGTCCAATGCATTCTTCAGGTTCTTTTGGAATATTTTTTTTCTTCATTACGTGTCTCTCTTCCTACCGCTTTTGTTCAAGAATCCGCTTCACCAACTTAAGCCGAAAATGGTCAGAGCGTTCGCGCTCATCCAGCGCCGTCTGGATGAAATCCCGTTCGTCTTCCAGGCGGGGTATCAAGAGGTGATCAAGGGCATTCAAACGGCGAGAGGTACGCTGGATTTCAGCGGCCAAACGCTTAAGACGCAATTCGCTTTTTGCTAATTTGAGAATTAATTCCACTTCGGTCTCGAAAGCCGAGGCAGTTTCATCAATTGTGGGCGAAGTACCTACAATTGAGTACCCTCTCCCTATTACCGATCTCGTTACACGTTTTTGCTCGACGTGAGGAACTTTTACACCCATCACACTGGCTGTCATAACCTGAAGCGGGAGTTCGGACCGCGATGCCAGTGATGCTGATCGTAGAGCTTCTGTTCCGGCAATAGCCTCAGTCCGAGCTAAAGCCCGACGAGCCTCATCAGCTGAATTTTGCAAGGCGTCAGAACGTTCCATGACCGTATCTACGATACGCATAAATTCTTTCATCAGTGCTGTACGTTTCTGTTCTAATAATTCTCGGCCCTGTCTAGCTAAGGCAATTTGCTTTTTGCGAGCCAAGAGTTCCATTCGGGTGACTGAAGTCTTTTTCATAATGATTTATGATATTTCTCAATAAGCTCCTGAGGAATACGTTTCAGCAACCTGACCGGCATGGGAGAAAGTAAATCCCACGCTAGATTGAGCGTTTCATCAACATCTCGATCTATTAGACCCTGGTCGACAAAGATATCCTCGAAACGTTGGGCAAAATCCAACACACAGAGGTCGTCAGCGGAGAGGGCTGCCTCGCCGATGATCGCCACCAAACGGCGTAGATCTCGGCCCTCTGCATATAAAGCATATAGCTGATCGGCAATTGCGCGATGGTCTGAGCGGGTTTTCCCCTCGCCGATGCCGGCGTTCATCAAGCGCGAAAGGGAGGGTAATATATCGATGGGGGGATAAATACCTTTGCGATGTAAGTCACGGCTCAGAACGATCTGCCCCTCGGTAATGTAGCCAGTCAGGTCGGGGATGGGGTGGGTGATGTCATCATCGGGCATGGTGAGGATTACCAGTTGTGTCACTGAGCCAGGATTGCCGTGAATACGGCCGGCACGTTCGTATAAGCTAGCCAGGTCTGAGTACATATAGCCGGGGTAACCACGTCGTCCTGGCACCTCTTCACTGGCCGCGGCAACTTCGCGCAAAGCCTCGCAGTAATTGGTCATATCCGCCTGGATGACAAGCACATGACGTTGATGGATAAAGGCCAGATATTCAGCGGTGGTCAGCGCTGCTCGCGGGGTCAGAATACGTTCGATAGTGGGATCATCAGCTCGGTTTACGAATAAAACCGTCCGGTCCATGGCATCGCTGGCCCGAAATTGATCCATAAAAAATGAGGCCTCGCGATGTGTAATCCCAATGGCAGCAAATACAACCGCAAAAGGTTCTTCACTGCTCCTATTATTCCCGCTGACAACACAAGCTTGTGAGGCAATCTGCGCTGCTAGTTCGTTGGCAGGCAATCCAGCACCAGAAAAAATGGGTAATTTCTGACCGCGAGTCAGGGTATTGAGGCCATCAATCACCGAGACTCCAGTTTGGATAAACTCACTGGGATGGGTACGTACTGAGGGATTGATGGGCAATCCATTGATATCCAGTGAGGTCTCTGGGATAATGGAGGGGCCACCATCCATAGGAAGGCCAGACCCATCCAACACGCGACCCAACATCGAGAGCGCTACGTCCAGCCGGGCTACATCACCAGTAAAACGCACCCGGGTTCGCTCCAGATCCAACCCAGAAGTTCCCACAAATACTCGTACCATACAACGTTGACTATCGACTTCCAGCACCTGGCCCAGGCGTTTGTTCCCCTCGGGGTCAATAATTTCTACGATCTCATTGTAGGCCACATCTGAGATGCGTTCGACGAAAATCAAAGGTCCCTTGATTTGAGAGAGGGTACGATATTCCTTCGTGATTAAACTGGGCCGGGGGATGGTTTTCAACATCTCAGTCCACTCCTAACTCGGCAAAATTGAAGTGTACGCGATCTAAAATTGATTTGATATCACTCTCGGCCTCGTCCAAAGGGAGCTCTTTCATCCGGGCGATGTCATCAATCACCGGTAGACTAGTTATCTTCTCCAAGGATACATCGGCTTTCAAGGCTCCCTGGGTGTGATCATAAAAATCCATAACGGCTTTGAGCATCCAATATGCTTTGCGCATGGAGCAGAATCGGTCGATGGGATGATAGGCTGATTGCTGGAGGAAATCCTCCCGGAGCATGCGAGCTACCACCAACACCGCCCGTTCGGTTTCGGCTAGCGCATCAGGGCCAACTAATTGGACAATTTCGAGCAATTCGACTTCGCGCTGGAGCAAGGCCATGGCCTCTCCCGTCAGCTCAGCCCAATCTGCAGCTACTTCTCCGGTATACCAATCTTGGAAGTCGTAAAGTGAAAAGCTGCGCGTCCAGTTGATGGCCGGGAAATGGCGGCGACGAGAGAGGTCGTAGTCTAACGCCCAGAAGGTGCCTACCACCCGCATTGAATTTTGGGTCATGGGTTCAGAGAAGTCGCCCCCTGGAGGCGATACCGCTCCTACTACCGTGACCGATCCTTTACGGCGTTCCCCCTCGAATGTCGATAATCCACCCAGGCTGATGACGCGGCCAGAGCGCTCGTAAAATTCAGCCAAACGGGCAGCTAGGTAAGCCGGGTACCCCTCCTCGCCGGGCATTTCCTCCAAGCGCCCTGAAATCTCCCGTAGAGCCTCTCCCCAACGCGATGTAGAATCAGCCAGGATGAGCACATCGTAGCCCATATCACGGTAGTATTCACCAATGGTGATACCAGTGTAGATACTGGCTTCGCGAGCCGCTACCGGCATATTCGATGTGTTGGCAATCAAAACGGTGCGTTCCATGAGGGGCGCGCCAGTACGTGGGTCTTCCAAGGTCGGGAACTCTTCCAATACTTCCGTCATCTCATTGCCACGCTCACCACAACCCACATAGACCACTATGTCAGCATCTGCCCAACGGGCTAGACTATGTTCTGTAACTGTTTTACCGGTCCCGAATCCACCAGGGATAATGGCGGAGCCACCTTTGGCGACTGGGAAAAAGGTATCGATGATGCGGGTTCCGGTGATGAGTGGTTCACGTGGTGGCAAGCGCGTATCCAGGGGGCGCGGCTGACGAACGGGCCAACGCTGAACTAACGTGATTTCGAGCACATCGGTTTTGGTATCTCCTTCTAATTCAATGCGCGCTACTACGTCATCTACAGTGAATTTCCCTTCTTGAATCTCGGTCACTCGCCCTCGATGACCTGGCGGGACCAGGATATGGTGTTCGATGGTTTGTGACTCGGGGACTACGCCTAAAATATCGCCTGAGCCGACGTGCTCCCCTGATATGACGCGAGGTGTAAATTGCCAGCGGGCATCTTCTGGCAGGGGGGGCGCGCTCACAC
>JASFVL010000244.1:0-6161 GCA_050049875.1 Anaerolineales bacterium | reverse complement strand
TCGTTGGTTATATATCCAAATATTTTTATTATTGTTTCTTTTGTCTGGTTAATCCTATTGTTCTGCTTAAGAAGATTATCAGGAGCAAACCTAAGAATAGAGCCCACCCAAACGAAATTTCGAGTTCGAGGAAGAAAGATATCAGGGCAAGAAAAAAGCCTAGAGCACAGACGATTGTTAAGCGTATAAGGTGGGTGTTGATTAAGACACTTTCGTTTAGTATATTTTCAGTTCGTGTAAGGGTTGTGTGGAGATATAAGAGGTCCCAGGCCGCAAGCGTTAATGTACTATTTATGAGTAATAAAAATTGGTCAACACCAAGCGATGCTGCTAAGATGGTAATCAAAATCATTAATAATAATACGCTATTCTTTATCCACGGCTTATCTCGTCTCAATGCAAGTATCCACATTATACCTAGAGGAGCTACTAGTGCAGCAAGACCTGGGTATGGGCTGAGAGTAAATCCAATTACAAAAGAAAACAGTGCTGTACTCGTGATAATGTAAAAAATTGATGTGGTTCTAGTATTGTTCATGGCTACAGATTTTTGGCGTGGATCTGTGGAATAACTGGGCTAAGGGCAACGTGTAAAGTAGCATCCAGGTTAGTCTCAACATCCCAATCCAGGACTTGAATACCTGCTTGGCGCAATTTATGAAGCATCAACGTTCTCTCGAGGCGCGCGATACGTGCAGCTAGTTCTAGTGTGGTATCCATTTGGGTATATTTGATCTCGAATGATACTGGGTCAGGACTGATAACTAACAGAGCATAACCACGGCCTCTTAATCGGATAAGCATCTCCTGGTCATCCTTCTGTAGGGGGCTAATGATGACAAGCTGTGAGTTTGGGGGGAATAGACGAGTTGGTAGATGGTCTAGCGTTCCAAAAATTAGGCTGTCCCCGGGTTCAGCCCGGGCTAGCGATTGTAATATGCGTTCTCTTTGTATTTTTCCATAACCTGGTATCGTCCAATCTAGATGCGTGCCATACAAAAGCAATCCTACGCGGTTACCATCATTCAAAAAAGTCTCTGAGAGTGCAGCGGTTGCCAAAATACAATGTTCAAAGAGTGATTCCCCTTCTGCTAACTTGACTTCACTGCGTCGCCGTGTATCGAGGATGAGACCTACATCAGCGACGCGTTCTTGTTCAAACTCATTTATGAAATATGCTTGGTGGTGGCGTGCGCTCGCCTTCCAATTGATCCATCTGAGCGGATCTCCTTGTTGATATTGACGCACTCCGAAGAATTCCACTCCTGGACCACCTTGTCGAGCAGGGATGAATCCAGAGTAGACACGCGTTCCGCGGGGGCGAATGGCGATACGACTTATTCTTTTAACTTCAGGCTGAATAAGTAATTTCCCCTCAGCTGGTATTGTTTGTTTATGTTTAAAGATTCCCAGACTGTCACTGACGACCAGGTTTATCCCCGAAAAATTGTAATAACCTCTTTTTCCACGAATTGTATACTCTAGGGTTGATGTCTCACCGGGGTCTAGGGATGTTAGGATGTTTTCATTACCTTCAACGATCTCAATATTGGGTGGGAGGGCGTCAAAGAAAAATGCGTTCTCTAAACCTGATCCCAGATTTCTAATAGATACTTCGACCACAACTGGCATAGATGGAGTGACCCGATCTGTGCTGAGAGTTCGGTTGACACGAAGTTTTACCTTCTCAGGTTTGAATAGTAAGCCTGCACTAAAGTAGATGACAAAAGGCAGAGCAAATGCTAATAAGTCTCCGTTGAGCGTTATTAGCGCTGATAAAATCAATAGGTAGATGACGATACTGATTATTAGTATTCTCTGCATGGTGCGGTTTCCAATTGTTATGCACCCAAATGAAACCAAGATAGCAGTAAATAATGGTTATTCTAAGATGATTGGTTCGTACTAATTATGATCAATAACGGGTACTGGAATTAAATTACTGATTGATTCAAGGATTTCCTCAGCAGCAAGTTTGTTCATCCATAAGTCAGGTTTGAGCACCATTCGGTGGGCTAAAGCAGGTTTGATGAATCTCTTAATATCATCTGGAAGAACATAAGTGCGTCCTTTGAGGGCAGCATAAGCCCTACCCAATTTGAGAAGGGCTAGAGATCCACGTGGACTAGCCCCAACAGCTGTGCGTTGGTCGCGTCTGGTTTGAGCAACGATACTAGCAATATAGCGTTCTATATCGGGATCCACATAGATGTCTTCAACTAGACGGCGGATATTAATAAGTTCTTCTGCCGTGGCAACTTGTTTAAAATCAAAATCATCTTTACGACGTTCCCTTCTACGACGGAGAATCTCTTGCTCTTCATCTAGGTTGGGATACCCGATTGATAACTTAACTAAGAAACGATCCAACTGAGCTTCAGGCAACGGGAAAGTGCCCTCATATTCAATGGGGTTTTGAGTTGCGATCACAATAAAAGGGTTGGGAAGCTGCAATGTTTCTCCCTCTAAGGTAACCTGATATTCCTGCATGGCTTCCAACAATGCTGATTGAGTTTTTGGTGAAGCTCTATTGATCTCATCAGCTAAGATGATATTTGCGAATATTGGACCTTTTCTCAAGTCAAAACGTCCTTTATTACGGTTATATACATAGCTTCCTGTGATATCTCCAGGTAGTAAGTCTGGGGTAAATTGGATTCTTTTGAATGCCAACCCTAATGCAGAAGCAAAGTTATTGGCGATCAGTGTTTTAGCTAAACCAGGATAATCTTCTAATAAGATATGACCATTTGCAAGCAGAACAGTCATCATTTCTTCTAACACCTCCCGCTTCCCGACAATCGCTCGTTCGACCTCCGTAATGATTCTTTTGCTGATTTTTGATATGTCAGCGATATTCATTTTCATATCGGTTCTCCGATGATTCAGGTTTTTAATGAAAGGTGATTAATTTGCTAACACCAGATTCAGCGGCTGTTTGGGATAAAGCTTATAGGTTGCTAAGATTTTTACTTCTCCATTACCTTAAAAATAAGATATTTTCGAGATGTATTTTACTGTCCATAAGTAGGTTCACTCATACCTTATTTTCACCAGTGGATGGATATTTATACAAAATCTCTTCAAGAAAATGGATGATAAGCTCTGGATCCGTATTTAGGGCAGTACTCCTTTTTGTGGATTTAAGATCAGTGGAAAAATCACTCATCATTTTGGGATTGCGGGCGGCGAGTAGGTAATCACAAATTTCCTTTGGTGCTTCAAGGTTACTAGATGTCAAATAAGTGTTGGCTTGTTGTAATGTAAGCCCATTTTTGTGAGCCAAAGTTTCTAAAGTGATGATCCTTAGTTGTTGGGATAAGCGCCATTTAAAGTAGATCCCTCCATGTGTTAATCGCAGAAGATGATCCCATCTTTTTAATGGACTGATTGTTTCTTTGTTGATATCCTTTGGTGTTTCCTTGACGAGTCGTAAATTGTTTATTGTAATGATGGCAAAAATAATCACGATAATGATTAAGCTGATCCAGATAAGAAGCTGGTCAGTGCTTTGAATTAGAAGATTGCTCACATATCCAATCTGACGGATAGTATCAGTTAATATCTTGACAAAAAAACCCCCAATACTACTCAATAGGAAGAGTGTTAAAAATGCAGAAATTATTATAAGAAAGATGAGAACCCGCAGTCGTTTTGTCATCATATTTTTCGACAAGCCTCGATGATGGCAGTTAAACTAGTAATTGCTTGGTGTTCGAGTTCCCAATTTACCTGGGTGGTTCCATAGCGGACTGCCTCAAACACCCTGGTCAGCTGCTGAACTTCTTCTGCTGGTAGTCCTGCACCTTCAAGTTTTACCTCAAATTCACGGGGGGTCATAGCATCTTTCCGAGTTATACCCAACTCTTGATCTAAAACTTGGCTCATTTGATAATATGCCCTGATGACAACATTCCTTATCTCAATCCCGGCTTGCAATTCGTCGAGGGCTTTTTGCGCTGTATTGGCAAATACTTTGAGTGAGACCTCTCTGGATCGGATTCGACGCCAAATCATCCAAGAACCCAACAACAAGCTGAGAAAAACAAATAATACAATTGAATAATAAAGAATGGGAGAAGTATCTATTCTATCGGGACGGGGAAATACAGTTCCCGATGGCATTGTTGGTACTAGAGTCAATTGGATCTCTTGTTGGAATTGATCTAAATTGGCTTGTTGAATTATGCTAGACCATAAGTAGATAAACAACAATAAACTGAAAGTGGTTATACTGAGTATGATCAAACGCCGTTTCCTGTTACCCGGTGATAAGAGCGTAAAGAGGAAGGATAATGGTAATAGGACCCAGAATATAACCCTAGAAAGTATTTTATAGACGTCTATTTTGTTTAGGGGGGATTTAAAGACATTTGTTTCTGGAATATCTGTTATTGAAGGAGTTTGAGTAGCAAGGTTCTCAGGAATGAGGAATTTGCCGCGCTCTAAATGAATTTTAGAAAGACCACTTGACAAGATGATGAACGCGGACACGGTTATAGTTAAGGCGATAATTATGATTAGTCTTTGGTCTATTTTTATCGGGTTATCCACTAGTCTTTATCCAAATACCAATTCCTACCCAATTATCAACATTCAACTCTCTAGCAACTTTTCTAAGTAGGTAATAAGATGTTCGATATCAAGATCTAAAAAGGAAGTTTTTTTCTTCTTGAGAATATGATTTTGTGAAGTTGGGATCTGTTTAGAGTTATGGGCTGCTTTTAAGTATGAATGAATTTTTGGGGTTGTATATAAATTTCCGATCTCTAACTCTTTGGTTACTTGTTCTACTGTCATACCGTTCCGGTAAGCTAAAGTCTCAATTGTCAATTTGCTTAGATGTTGAGCTAGACGCCACTTTAGATAATCCCCGCGATCTATATCATGCAATCGATTAGCCCACTGTGCTACGCGGTTGAGGGGTTCATAACTATCTGTGTGTTTTTTGCGTTGGCGTTCACTAATTGGGGAGAGGGTAGAGAAAATGATTATGGTCGCTACAATGATTAGAGATATCCATATAGCTTGTTGGTTGAAACTTTCAAAGATCATCTTGGTTAACCATAAAAAATAAGTCGCGGGCATTATTACAATCTCACGAATAAGATCTCTAAAGAACCAATATAAAATAATGGCAATTATGATAGCGCCACTGGTCATAATTAGATAATTTTTTTTCATTACAATGACTCGCTAGCTTTAGCAATTTCATTCAAACATGCAATAGCTTCTTGATGTTGGCTGGCTTTAAATTCTTTTCTACCATAACGCGCTTGTTCAAATAACCTGGTAAGTGACTCTAAAGATTTTTGAGGCAGCCCAAGTTCTTTCAATTCTTGCTCGAACTCGCGAGGAGTCGTGGAATCAGCCCTGTGGATACCTTTTTTAACGCCAAGTATTCTATTCATCTCAAAGTAACAAGCTAATATTGTGTCTGTCATACCTTGACCAGCTTGAAGCTTTGATATGGCCAATTGCGCTTCACGACCTATTTGTTCAATCTCAGAAGGTGGATGTACCTTGCGCCAAAATATCCAGACTCCAGCAATTATAAGACCAGCAAGGAATAAGCTTGCAAAGAAGAGTACTAAAGGTGATGGTTCTAAGTATGAAGATGAGCTAAAATTATTAATATTAGGGGAATCAGCCGATGAGTTGAATAATTCTTCGATGTTAAGAAAACGCTCCGTGTTTATTCTTCCACACTGGCGTAAGAGAATAAATAGTGAATAAGCGATAACACTCATTCGGATAGCTTGGCGTAATGATTTTTTGCGCGCATCGGGAGAGACGATGAAGTAAATTATGGATATGGGTAAGAGTACCCACAAGAAGAACGCTGCGACTATCTCCCATACTCCATTGAGGGGCCACATGCGAAAGTTGAGCTCAGGAAGATTTGGATCCTCAATAGCTTCTCTGCTCATGAAGAATGGTTGACCAAGTTGAAATTCGACGCTTGAGATACCTGAGGATAGAAGTATAAGGATTATCAATGTGGTCCCGAGAAGGATTAAGGCTAGCCACTTTTTAGATATATTCATTCCGGCCTATTTTGATTTGTTATAGAAGAGCTACTCATTACACCAAGTATTGGGGATCATTATTTATACGTACAAGATTTTAAATGGGTTCAGATTATTCTTCACCGATAACAA
>JASFVL010000243.1:0-6169 GCA_050049875.1 Anaerolineales bacterium | reverse complement strand
TGGATGAAAGCTGTGAGTGGTGAAGGGCAGGTTCTGCTGGTGAGTGGTGAACCTGGAATTGGAAAAACCCGCCTGGTGGACGAACTGGTCGCCCAGTCTCACGTGACGGGCGGCAGATCACTCATGGGCGACAGCTACGCGGAGGGTGGTCCGCCCTATAACCCATTCCGGCAAATTGTCCGCAAAGCGATTGGTAGTGATGGGAGAAAGATCCACCAGCTACCTGAGGATGCTATGGTATCCCTGCTAAAACTGGTTCCGGAACTGCGAGGAGATTTTCCAAATCTGCAGGTCACAGAAACAGACGACCCGCGCTACGAACAACAGAAACTGATGGAGAGCATCCTTTTCCTGTTTACAAGCCTGTGCCGGGAGTCACCTGTTCTGCTGGTTCTCGAAGACGTCCATTGGGCTGATAGCGGCACGATATCGCTGCTTCGCTACTTAGGTCGAGAGACCCGCCAGAACAGGCTGCTGATCACTGCCACATATCGAGAAGTGGAGCTAGATGAAGCCCGCCCTTTGCATGAGATGCTGATGGATTTCAACCGAGAGAAAATTGGAAGGCGCATCAAACTCTCCCGATTGGACCGCCAAGAAACCGAGCAGATGCTGGAAATCCTGTTTGCGGAAGAGATTAGGCCTGATTTTCTCGAAGGTATCTACCGCGAAACGGAAGGCAATCCTTTCTTCATTGAGGAGGTGGCCAAAGCCCTGGTAGAGAGCGGCAAGCTAACCTTTAAAGGCGGGCGCTGGCAGCGACCGAGCATGGCGGAGTTGGGGGTGCCCCAAAGCATCCAGGTCGCCATCCAATCCCGCTTCCAAAAACTAGCGGAGGGCACCCAAAAAACCCTGGAGCAAGCTGCTGTCCTGGGGCGGACTTTCCAAACCAAAACGCTGCTGCGCGCCACCGATCAGAGCGAGGATGAGCTGATTGAGGCGCTGGAAGAGGCGGAACACGCCCAATTGATCGAAGCACTGGACACAAACCGCGACGAACAATTCGCTTTCACGCACGCCATGATCCCTACTGCCCTCCTTAGTGGAATCAGAAGACTGCGCCGCCGCCGATTAAACCGCCTAGCAGCCCAAGCTCTTGAGGATCTCCAACCCAACGAAATCGAATCCCTGGCCAATTTATACCTAGAGGCCGGCGAGATAGAAAAAAGCTTGGAATACTTGCTGAGAGTTGCGGATCGCGCCCGGGCGATCTACGCCTACCAGGAAGCAATTGACGGATACGAGCAAGCCTTGGAGATACTGCGAGATCAAGATCTGGAAAGAGCAGCCCGAACGCTCCTGAAGCTGGGGTTGGCCTATCACAACGCCTCGGACTTCAAATCCGCCCGGGGAGCTTACCAAGAAGGCTTCAAACTGTGGAAACAGGCAGAGGATGCTCAAAAGTATCAAAATCTCCCCCCAGCGCCTCATCCCCTGCGAGGCGTGATGCCAGGACTGGGATCGTTAGATGTTATGGCCAGTGGGTCCGGCTGGGATAACCACATCATCGACAACATCTTCAGTGCCCTGGTCGAGTTGAATCCTGATCTGGAAATAGTCCCTGATGCAGCCCAGCGCTGGGAGGTGTTGGATGGAGGTCGCAGATATATTTTCCACCTACGCGAAGATGCCACCTGGAGCGACGGTGTTCCAGTAACAGCCGAGGATTTTGAGTTCGCCTGGAAGCGAGTCCTTGACCCCGCAAGCGGTGCGGATGCAGAGGTCATCAATTACTTCCAGCATATCAAAAACGCCCTCCCCTTCCATGAAGGCAAACTTAGCGACTCCAGTGCTGTTGGCATCCACTCTAGGGATGATTTCACCCTTGAGATAGAATTGGAAAATCCCTCCGGAACCTTCCTTTATGGGCTGAGCATTTACAATTCTTATCCAGTGCCGAGGCACTCGCTGCAGAAATTTAGGGATGCCTGGGCAGAACCCGAAAATATCGTTGTCAATGGACCGTTCAAACCCGCTGAATGGAAAACGGGGGAATACCTCGTTTTAGAAACCAATCCCGCCTATCACGGCGTCCGATCTGGGAACCTGCAGCGGGTCAAAATGATTTTCGAGTCCAGCTTAGGTGATGTAGACGCACTGGATCTTTACGAAGCCGACCGATTGGATTTCCACTTTAGGTCTCAAACCCGCGCCCATCAACGTCATCCTGAGGAGTACCGCTCGAACCCTTTCCTGATGACCGCTTTTATCAGTCTCGATACCAGAATAGCACCCCTGGATAACCAGCGCGTGCGCCAAGCCCTGGCGATGGCTCTCGACCGTGAACGCCTAGTGGGTGAAATTTATGATGGCACACAGCACCCCGCTAACGGAGGCTACTTACCTCCGGGGATGCCCGGTCATAAGGAGGGGATCGCACTCCCCTACGATCCCGAACAAGCCCGCCGGTTGCTGGCGCAGGCTGGATATCCTGATGGTCGCGGGTTCCCCAAAATGATATATCTAGCCAGCATCGAAGGTCCACCTAGCCAGTTTGAGATCTTTCTGCGCGCGCAGTGGCGCGAAAATTTAGGCGTCGAATTGGCACGTAAGCGAGCTTTCCGGGTGTTCTCAGAGATTGTTCAGGAGAGGCTTAGGCAAGATAAACCCAATCTGTGGGGGGCGCAAAGATTCGCGGAAGCGCCCGACCCATCTATTTTGCTCAATGAGATCCTAACGACGGAGACCGGATGGCAAAATGATGAATTCAAGGAACTGCTCGAGCGCGCCCGGGTAACGCTAGACCCCGACGTGCGCGCCGGGTTGTACCGCCAGGCGGACGCCATTGTGGCCTCTGAACTGCCCATCATTCCAGTTTACTACGGTCAATTCAACCTGCTGGTCAAGCCGTGGGTGCGGCGTTTCCCCCTATCCCCGACGCGGGGGTGGCATTGGAAATACGTTCTGATTGAGCCGCATTAGTTGAATGTTAGTGGTGTCGTTAAAGGGTTGGGGGAATTAGAAGAGAGGGTATCTGACTTCTTGGAAAGAATCAGTTTGCAGGAGAGCTATCCTTCTAACTTTTTACGAGAAAAAAGGACGACCAGTAATACTCCACCGATAACCAGACCCAGTGGTAGGAGCCAGAAAGCTGAACTTTCATCCCGTGGGGAGGCAGAATTCTCGGTGGCTAATGGAGTTGTGTCACCTTGAGTCGGAGCCAGAGATGCGGTTGGCGTGAATGGCGATGGAGTGGCAGTCTGGGTGGAAGTTACCGGACCTGGAGTAGGTGTCTCTGTGGTTGGGGGAGTCACCTGTAAGACCAATTTTTGGTCAGGCCTGATAATTGAAGAGGCATTCAACCCATTCCAGGCCATGAGATCCGTTACCCTGATATCGTAATAACTTGCGATCAAGGACAGATTTTCGCCGCTTTGAACGGTGTGATAATACTTCCCATCGCTTTCAGGGGTCAGCCTTTCAATCGCGGTCAGGGGACGAGGGGTCGGGCTGGGGGTGACGGAACCGGGGTCGATGAGCAATTTTTGTCCGACCTGCAGCGGCCAATCCAATTGAATCCCGTTTAGAGCCAGGATGGTATCAACTTTGACCTCGTATGCCCGGGCAATGGTGATTAAAGTATGGTAGGGCTGCACCTCGTGGATAATCTCCCCGTCGGCGTCAGGTTGGCTGGGCACGACCATACCCACCGGCGTGGGCGTGGCATAACCCTCCGTGCTGCTGCTGGGGATAAACAGGCGCTGCCCAACACGTAGATGCTGGTCGCTGGAGAGATTGTTCCAGAACTCCAACTCAGCGATGGTCACCTGATAGGCAATGGCGATGGACCAGAACGACTGTCCAGATTTGACCTCGTGGTAAATTTCCCCCTTCGCGTCGGGTGTGGCGACTTTGACCGGGATAATAATCTGCGAGACAGGGACCTCGTCACCTCCATCGCTTGTCCCGCCACCGGGAGAGGTGTATTCCCCGCACGCATTCCCAGAGGTATAGGCAGCTTGAAGGATATAGTACGTCGAACCGTTGGGGGCTTTGGCGACGCCCGCACCCACATGGCAGTAAGCAGGGTTGGTTGCCGGGCGCATGTGGTCGGGATCCGCCCAAACCAGCATGATCTGGTCGATGCTCATACTGGGACCGACGGCAAAATTTTCGGTTGCCCATACGGTTGCGCCGCCCCCGTAACCAGCCGCCTGGATCCGGCCACGCACGTTCCCAATATGCCAAGACATCTGGCTGGCAGCCATGGTCTCGGCAGTCGCCTGGGCAACGGCATTGATGATCGGATCTTCGATCAGCGCTGGCAGTCCATTCGACACCCGCAGGGTGTTCATGGCGAGGATCAAATCGTAAGCCGTGACAGCTCCCGACTGAGACAAAGGTGCTTGGGGAAAATTGGCACGCACGTTCTCTTGGGGGCGTACGGATACAGCAAGCAAAAACAGAACCAAGTGCCGCAAAAGGGTTCTTTTTGGTGACATGCGGCCATTATATCTGGTTTTGAGGGAAATTGAAGGCCTCCTGCTCTATTCTGCTGGAAGCATAGAACTAGAAATCTCCTCGTTCGCCTGTAGTCCTGGCACCCGGGTAGCAGAATAGGGTGGTACGCTTTTCTTTATGGAGACGCAGATTGTATTTCTAATAGAAGCACCAAAAGTTGTTTACCCCTTAGATACCGCAGAACAGGCTGAAGACGTGATCAAGGCTCCAGGTGCAGCCAGCGTATGAAATCAAGAAGATGAGGACAACTTCTGCAACAATCATATTCCAGTTCTGTCCCTGTTCGCATTGATAGGACCGATTGACGGAAATATCTTTGGGTTTGAACCCGGCAAGCAAGATGTAATTGAGATTCAAGAAAATAGCGGCGATGATGGCGACCGGCGTTAGAAATCCAAAAGTCATCCCCAAGCCAACAGCCAGCTCCCCTCCCAAGACCAAATACGGAAACCAAGAAGCGTTAGGAACTACCGTACTTTTAATAAGCCGTCCGAATGCTGGTAAGGGGTGATTATCAGCCAGCGAGGCAACCCAGTTAACCATCTGACCACTGACAAATTCTTTATGAGGCTTATGGAGGAAGCTTTTAATCCACCACAAGCCGATGCCGATCCGTAAAATAGCCAACCATTCATTTACCGTTAGAAAACCAATTACGTCATTCATTTCTCATCACCATCCTTTAAGAGAGGGGCGCAGATTTCGTGAACCCTGCGGGCATATGCCAACAAACGCGCTTCGGCCCGATCATCCCCGCTGAGTTCCTGGTAAGGCAGGATGCTGCCTTGCCAGCTCTCAGTGAACCAGCGCGCCCCATTCGGCAATGTGTGCTCTAGCAGCTCCTCCTTTTCAAACGGAAATGGGTTGGAATAGAAATACGGTTTTGGATGGCTGGATTCGCCTGGCGAGAAACCAAGGTTGAGTTGGGATGGATATACGCTCACATTGCCCTCTTCCCGGTATTCAACCTGCCGCGTGCCAAATAACTCGAACGCTAGATCAAATCCATGCGGCCAGAGTTGAACCGGGCCGACCTCTCCACCCAAGCTGGCGCGGTGTTGCTTAAAGATGAGATCAGCGTTGACCAGAGTGGTGAAGTACCTCTCCGCGTAGTCCTGATCGTATTGGCGGGGGTCCTCGTTCTCGAATTTCTGGCGGGCGTACTCCGCCTCCAATCCCAAGTCCCCCACCGCCTCCAGAATTTGATCGCCAAATTCTGTGGCTGAAAGCCCTTCCTGCATGTCGAACTGGCGCACATCGCCTCGGCTGGTTACCAGAGACACCCTGTGTTGGCGCAGATCCATCTTCAGAAAGAAACTGCCTCCGTCCGGCAAGGCCATATTATCCGTGACCAGACCATCCGGTTGGACTTTGAGGCTAATATGCCACCATTTGGGATGTGCTAGCGCATGGGCGCGAGGCACCACACCCACCGCCTGAGTATACCAGTGGAGGGTGTCGCGAGTGGGCTCCCAACCTTCTAAAGAGGGGAATAATTCATGTGAAGTCATTATTATAATTCTGCTCCTTTTTCCTATATGTTTCTCTAGATGCCATTTTGCTACCAGATCCGTTTTCACAGCGAGCATCTTCCTGGATAAGATTATAATCCGCAGCCAGAATTAATACTACTCAATGTAACTACAGTGATACCCGCAATAGAATGGAAAACAAAAACTTGTCTCTTGATAAGTCCTGGGCAACAAAA
>JASFVL010000242.1:0-6179 GCA_050049875.1 Anaerolineales bacterium | reverse complement strand
TACTATATTATCTGAGGTATCGAATGTTGTTGCGACGACCACCCCGTTCAGGACCTTCCCCTTGCTGGTGCGATCAACAACCCATTCCAACATAGAGCGACCACCAATTTCACGCAATACCTTGCCCGGCAGGCGGGTGGAGTCCATTCGTGCCTGGATTATTGCTACAATTTTTATTTTGTTCATCACTATAAAATACTTAAATCAGATAATATCATTTTGTCAATCGATTCAATCTTGGGGCGCTTCGCTAGGGATCGTTAAAGCTTCTACTAATCCTTCTTTACGAAATTTTTCCACGTATTCCCAAACCGTCCAATAGTCCAAATCCACATCCTGAGCAATATCAAAAACGGAGTGCTGCCCCTCAAAGGACATCATAATCTTCTCAATGGCTCGATTAAGTGCCCAATTCTCCCTCCAATCCACGAATAACCCATAACCCGAGAGAAATACTGGACCTCGAAAGGTCCGTTTGGGAATGTAATTACTCGTGTAGATACGGACGATTTTTTCGATCAGATCAACGCTATTTTGAAGCATATCCTCCTGGATAATCTCCAGATTGTCATCAGAAGTATGGTAGCCTTCGTAGGGCCAGCGATTTATTGAGATACACGGCACATTGACGCCCGGACCATTAATGACACGTTCGTCGTTAGGGGGAAAAGCAGCGAAATCCCGTTCGACATGATCCCAATCGTGTAATACATGCTGTGTAACTCGATCCAGCAGGTGGTCGTTCTGGCGAGAATGATGGTATGCGACAACACCTTGTGTGCCAGTCATCTCAGCAAAGATGCCACCTTTCAATTGTGGGATTAGATTCTCGTGACGAGACAAGTAAGCAACGCTTCCAATCGTTTCAGGGCAAAACAAAAAACGAACACTCATTGAGCCAGAAGGAAGAGGGCGTTCCACAAGACGTTGTGCTAGTCCAACAAGGGTGACAACCCCAGATGCGTCATCATTCGCTTGCATTGGGTGGCAGATATGAGCACAGAGCAGTATCTCCCCCAAATCAGGATTAACACCATTTTCTGGATGGACAACTCCTGTGCCGATGCGGAATCCAAATTCTGGATCGCTGATGAACTCCGAGCGGATCAAGGCATGATATTTAAGATCACGATTTAATTCGTCAAAAATCACCTTGGGCAAACAAAAGCCCCATTCACGATCATAATATTTAAACACCCAAGGGGTAGCGTGCGGAATCTTTTCATCGTAATGAAGATGAGGTTCGAGCTCCTCCCAAATTAAGGTTTTATCGATTGCTGGGGAGTAAGAAACAATATGTAGCGGATTGTCAGCAAAATCAACAATTCGATGACCGGATTCAGTTTCCAGATAAGCTTCATGTACTACATAACGCTCAGGAATTCTCCATGTCCAAGCTGATGTCCCTGGAGTATAAGTTTCAATAATGTAATTCGCCTTTGATGGGAGCTGATCACCCACAATTCGCAGCGCCTCATCCGTGCCATCGCTAGCTAATGTTCGATGTAGAGGGTAGATTTGTTCGAGAATGGTTTTGAGCATGAAATAGCTAGAAGGGAAATATGGGGAGAGTGCAGGAGGAGATTTAATATTTTGGAGGCTTAACCTTGTGAAGTTTTTCCGGATGAGTTCGGACAATTATAGACATATGGTCGAAAAAATCATTCGCCGAGGCATAGTGGACTTTTGCATCCCCAACCCTAGTCTCTCGGATTACTCCGCTTTCCAACAATTCATCCATGCCCTCTACGATGTCCGTGATTATGCGAAAGTTTTTGCGTACAAACATAGTATAAGTCTTAATTTGAGGAATTCCCTCGTAATCAACATAAATCCCAGCGAACCGCTTGATACGACGGTAATCACAACCAGTACGGTATTCTACATAATGATGCATGGAGAAAGTGCTGTTCCAATGTAAACCAATGCTCACGATTGTGCCATTCAGTTCATGAAACAATGCAAAAACGGAATTTGGTCCATAAGCTTCCATATCGTCACAAACTGCGAAATCCATTTTTCGCTTTCCCAAAACGGCGAAAGAATATATTGGGTGGGGGGTCCTGACTGCTTTATCCCTTAGACGAGCTAACTCGCCGATGATACCCATTTTAGAGGGTGTCTCCCGGATATCAAAGTAATGACTTTCTGTCCATGACTGAAAATTAAAATTTGGGAACAATAATGTCCCCTCCGGACCCACAAAATCCAGTAAGGCATCAATTAACCTCTCAGCTCCACCATCAACACCACCAAGGGCTTTATAGGAACTGTGTATCATCAGTACTTTTGATGGCGTTAATTCAACTGAGCGAAAACCTGCTAATAAATCATCATAACTGTACATAGATCACTCCTGAAAAGCGATCTCATAAGCCTCCAAGAGTTTAGGAAAGTTCCTCTCCCAATTAGCTCGTTGCTGAGCTAATTTTCGGGCAACTTTTCCCATCTCTGATAGTCGGTCTCTAGCCTCTACGGCGTGTAATATCGCTCTTGCAAGAGCGTTAACATCTCCCTCGGGGAACAACCATCCATTGACATTTGGTTCCACCCACTCACGGTTACCGGGAATGTCGGAGACCAGAACAGGTCGCCCACAAGCCATCGCCTCTAACAAGGAAATTGATGTACCATCGCTGTGGGAGGCGCTCACGTATAGATCAGCAGCTCGATAATACTGTGGCAACTGAGCCTGTCTGACCTGACCGGGAAAATGAACCCGATCGATCATTTGGGCTCGTTCGACGATTGTACGGATCAATCGGGATTGCGGACCACTGCCCAACATCAGCACCCGCAGTTCTGGACACTTTTGGGCAGCAAGAACAGTTGCCCGGATCAACTCTTCGATTCCATAAATCGGTGCCCACCCACGAGTTGAGAGGATGACAAAAGTCTTTTCATCCCAACCTAATCGCTCCCGCAAACCATCATCAGCACCAGGAGCATACCGGCGGATATCCGCACCCCAAGGAAAGGTCACAATCCGTTCTGGAATCATACCATGCTGAACTGCTCTACGTCGAATGACCTCACTGTCACCTACCAGCGTTGCGCTGCGCTTGAGAGTGAAACGCGTCGCCCAACGCCACCAACGGTTGCGGTCTGCATCCACCAACAGATCGTATCCCCAAGACATGCTCACCAAAGGTTGAAATCCAGCCAAAGCAACTAAGAACGCACAACGCTGCAAAGGACCAGCCTGGATTAGATCAGGTTTATATCTGCGGATCACCCGCAATAAATCGAATAACAACCTGGGCCCATCCATCAAGCTGACTTTGGAATGTCCCCCCGCCCATTGAATCTGCTCAATGTCTGGGGGTAAAGCACGATCCTCCAACTGCTGTTTACCACGCTCCAAGCGCAGATATCCAACATCGTGATCCGTTTTCGCTAGCGCTAATAAAAAGCGATAATCGTGAGTCGTATAGTCTCTAGAAAAATAAAGGATACGCATAAAAACATAAGTGCGAAGCACAATAACGTTTTATCCCACTCATCATTTCCGTCGTTCAAATCAAAAACAACACCCTTGCCCTTACGCACCAAGATCCTCCCACTTTAACTCCTTCCCGTAGGGTAAATCAACCAAAGCCTTCTTACCGATAACCGCATCTAGCTCCCAAGGTTGGATTGCTCCCGGTGTATTCGGGCGGAGCGCCTCGACCATGTCTGATGTAAAGGTCTCACCGACTTTAATATCCCGACTTGCTCGTAAACAGCGACGTTGAAGAATATATGTATCGCTTTCATTTACCGCTACGCGTTTATCATGCGATCCTAAAGCGCGTTCCAGCGTGCGAACCTGATGGACCATCTCCGCCCATGTATCCGGATTCAAGGCGAACTTATGGTCGGGTCCTGTACGGGCGTTGTCGTCGGTAAAATGCCGTTCGATAACACGGGCACCTAAAGCGACTGCACCAACGACCGGAGCTGGACTATGCGTGTGATCGGAGAGGCCGAGAACAACATCTGGAAACAGAGCACTATAGGTTTTAAGCACATTGATGTGCAGGTGATCATAATTCCCCTCACTGGCGGTGTAATTCGTATTGCACTGCATGAGCACAATTTGATTGTTGTTCGGTAGTACCGCGCGAACCGCTCTAACTACATCGCTGATATCACAAGCACCAGTGGAAAGGATGATGGGTTTGGCATAATTCGCCATACGAACCAGCACTTCTGGCCAAGACATCAATCCCGAGCCTGCCTTGAAGGCGGGTACGTATGGATCAAGCATATCAATGGCATCGTAATCGTATGGTGAGGAGAAATAATGGATCCCAACCTCATCGCAGGTATCCTTGAGAATAGGCGTCCATTCAAATGGTATAGAGGCATCTTCATAAACTTCAAACACACTTTTCTCCCATTCAGCCTGATGGGAAAGTTGTCCACCAAGAGCCTTGAAACCATAATCTGAGACGATTTTTGGCGCGCGGAAATTTTGGAACTTCGCCGCATCTGCCCCTGATTCCTTAGCTAAACGGATTAACATTTTCGCCCTGTCAAGCGATCCATCGTGATTGGCGGCAATGTCAGCTATGAAATATGTGGGATGATTGAAACCAATCTTTCGATCAGCGATCATTATTTCAGGGGATGGTAAAGTCATGTAGGACCTCCTGATTACTAAAGAGATGATACTGTTGAGAAATTAGGCATTTAATGAGCAAACGGTTCTTCATCGGGCAACTTCAAACCACGAAGCGACTACGGTCCTATTCACTTGATATCCAATCACCCATTTCCCTTAATTTCTGAGGGTAACTTTCCTGATAAAGTCTCGAAAATCGATCCAAACCTGAGATTAATTTGGGCGGTGCTTCACCCAAATCACGGGTAAGTTTATCCACATCCAGAGTCAGGTTTGGAGCTCGCTTGGCGTCGAGACCGGATTCCCTCACGGACACTGGGGCAATTGATTGAGGGTCGAAACCGAATTTTTCTGCAATAGCGATACCGAAGGCATATTTGGAAATGCAATCGCTGCTAACCACATGGTACAACCCGCTCAGACCATTCATCAACATTTTAAGGAAGATAGAAGCCAAGTCGTTGACCAACAGTGGACAAAACATAACATCCGTGAATCCCATCAATTTCTTTCCATCACGCAAATTGTAAAAGAAAAATTCAGCTAAGCTGCGTTTTCCACTCAGACTCCACCCGAACATATTTACCCTGGCAATGATCGCCTCCGGGTTGCTTCCCGTAACAGCCAGTTCACCATCTAATTTGGTCTTCGCATACGTATTGATGGGATTGGGAACATCCAACTCTGTATAGTTGCCGCGCTGACCATCGAACACTGCATCTGTGGAGACATGCAGCAAGCGCGCTCCGCCCCTGCCGACATAGGTCGCCAGTTTTCGGGGAAGATCAGTATTCAATTCCCTGGCTAAATCTGGCTCCTGCTCACAGGCATCCAGGTTAGCCAGGGCTGCGCAGTGGATAACCCAATCAGGTCGGGTTTCGTCGAGTATCCTCTCCACTGCACCAGGTTCAAGCAAATCTGCCTTCAAAACAGAGAAGGCTTTAGTATGAAGAGGGTGGCGGTTTACCACCCCAAATACAGTGTGCTCTCGAGCGGCTTCTAACGCTAGGTTTATACCCAACAAACCGCTTGCACCAGTAATAAGTATGCGCATAATACCCTCTTAAAACGTAATCCGTAAAGCGTAAGCGCGGCTCATGCACTACGGTTTAGGTTTTATGGGCTGCGCCAGTTAACCTTCCTTGTAAATATGCCTCCTCAAAAGGCGCGATAATATCGCGAATCTGATCGACATCAAGCCAAACTGGGTTTTCCGAGCTGGAATAACGGAAACCATCCTCGACCGACTTACCAATTTTCTGCCATTCATAACCAAACCACAACGCTTCAACGGGTTGGACAATGAACATGTCCTCAAGTTCCACTGTAGAGCGAGATTCATCCCGGGAGATTAATATTTCGTGTAGTTTTTCACCTGGACGGACACCGATAATCTCCAACTCAGCATCTGGGGCAATCGCACGAGCCAAATCCTCAACACGCATACTTGGAATTTTTGGGACAAATACTTCCCCACCGTACATTTGCTCGATGCAACGGATGACAAAACGGACACCCTGCTCCAAAGAAAGCCAAAAACGTGTCATACGGTCGTCGGTGATTGTGAGTTTAC
>JASFVL010000241.1:0-6221 GCA_050049875.1 Anaerolineales bacterium | reverse complement strand
TGGCTTTGATCAACGGACGCGGGGTGAAGTACTGACCAGCGCCACTTTTGATATCTTCGGCGTTCTTCTGCAACAAGCCCTCGTAGATTTCACCCTTGATGTCGATGTCCAGTCCCATCCAGGTCTCCTCGTCGATCAAGGCGATCAGCCGCTTGAGCTTTGCGGGGTCCTGGATGCGGTTCTGCGCCTTGCGGAAGATGACCCCCAACATGCCCTTGCTTTTGCCCAGTTCCAGAAGAGTTTGGCGGTAATGAGTTTCCAGATCGGCGCCGGCTTTGCCGACCAGGTTTGGCCAGGTGTACGCCTCTGGGATGATGGAGGGTTTGTAAAAGGGCGGTTTGGTCTGTTCGTCTGCCATTTTTAGAAACAACAGATAGGTAAGCTGCTCGACGTAATCGCCGTAGCTTACGCCGTCATCTCGCAGCACGTTGCAGTAGTTCCATAGGCGTTGGACGATGGTTGCGGATTCATTCATAGTTGATTTCCTGATTGGCTAACGCGACTTCTGGATTCTCCCGGTCTTGATCCCATTGTTGGGGGTTGTTTTGGATGTATTTCAGGATTGCGTCGAGTTCGCGGTGGTTGCGGACGACCCGTTCGTAATAATTGCGTTGCCAAACTGGGGCACTAGGCGTATCCTGGAGTTGGTTGATGCGGCGGGTCACCGCGGACTTGTAACCCCGTATGATGGTGGTGATGGAACCGGGCACTGGTTTCCCAAATTCCTCTTTGGTAGGGGCACGGCGCCGCCGTGCCCCTACATCGGGTGCCTTAATCCAAATGATGCCATGAACATGGTTGGGCATGACGACGAATTCATCATCATGTAATTCCACATTGGTGCGAATCCGCCCGCTTTTGAACCATTCCTGACGTATGATTTCACCCAACTCGTTCAACACCATCTCACCATCAACGATGTCACCCAGCAAACACTCGCGCTGGTAGGTGCAAATGGTGACGAAATACGCCCCAGCCTGGGAATAATCGTACCCCTTGAGACGGATAGAGCGCCGGCGGTGTTTTTGGGGATCAAAAGGCATCGGTTATCGGTAAATCCAACAGCGATCTATATGGCTCGGTCCGGGTTAGGAAAGGAGGATATTATCTCCGCCAGTCACGACGTCAGCCGGCAGCAGGTTTCAATAGCTCCAGGGGTGTTCGACGAGGATCGTGGAGATGGATTAACCTAATTTACCAAAATAGAATGAGTCTGTACTTGGATCAACGGCGAATCGCAAGCGGTCAAGGCATGAATGCATGCCAAGTATACAAGTCAACTCTTTTTCCCAAATATCATATGGTTCAAGTTGTGGAACGAAAATGGTTGGTTCAATTCTTAGTGACTTGCCCTCATCTGCAACAATGGTCATTGGAACACGGTGAAGACTACCTTTAAGCTTCTCATTTCTCCATAGCAATGAATCAACGATAATTCCACCTTTAGGGTCTAGGTTTAATTCCTCAGCAATCTCTGGAGAACAAATAACATATGCTCCCCCAGTGTCTACGAAAGCCAGCGTTTTAATATCATCCAGAATAACCGAAATGATTATACGGTTTGTTTCTTCACGTTCTGTTATTGGTCGATAGTTATAGTTTGCAATGCCAGAAGAAAAATGTTCCCCATTCTCATATATTAATTGCATCTATGGCACTCTTGTGAAAAGTATGCCTTCTCTCCGATCGATTAATTTTTTCAACTCTCGTAATGTTAAGGCTGATCCTAATAATTTTCCATTTTGCAAGGCCACCCACTGGCCTTTGTATTCATTCCTATGGGTTTTGAGCCAAGATCGGTTGGATTGCAGTGTTGAATCTGGTGGAAGATTGCTTTGGATCACCTCTGGTGGAGCAAGGATCTTAGCATATTTTCGTAGTTCCTGATGGTCAGGATGTCGTTTTGATCCCTCGTTTGCAAGCAATTGGGCGTACTTATGTGCGCCGGCTGCAAATGCTAGTTTGATACCCCGTATAAAATCTTCGGGTGGACGATTTCCCCAAATCATGTTTTTAGCAACCTGGAGGTACGCGCCTTCGTCTCCGGCTTCTGCAGCATCCTTTAATTGGGCCATTTGATTGTCATCGGTAATCACTTCAAATGCCATTGGACCACGAATTTGTATATTTCCTCCATCTACAGCAGTTCCAGTGGCCGAAGGATCATAATCAATGGGATCACCTTGGATAGGATATTGAATATCCCCATACCAAATTTGCCAATCAGCAGTGCCGGGATAACCAGAAGGAGGGACAAACAATCTATAATCGGTTATCGAGAGAGCGTCTTCGATATGCTGCTTACCGGTTAATCTTGTTGCAAGAATCCCATCAATATTTCTATCTTGATGCGGATTGCTTGGTTGAATCGACATCTTTTTATGTCTCCTTGGGGATTGGCTTGAATACGGTTAAACTCTCATCAGGTAGACACCAACGAAATGCTCGGTAGATCACATCATGATATCTATTAAAGCGATCTACCAAATCTGAGAGAGGGAGCTCGTCTTCCTCAAAGTAGTCAAAATCCAACATAAAGTAAGGTTGCCCGGATTTATCACTACCGTGACCTGTACGTAAAGTCAACTGCGCTTCATCATCTGAAAGTTTTAAACGGGATTGAAATTCTACAGGGTCGGACCAAACTTCATTTTGTACATAACCTGTTAATTCGGGATTGAGCAAGGCAAAGATTTCCTGTATTGTCTCTAACCCTGTGTTCTCTGGAGTGATCCGGTTGATGAAACGCAGACCTATTCGTGTCGTGTAAGCTGGTCTGTATACATTCCGGACAGCCCTATCTACCAGGCTAAGGTTACGAGCAAAGTCAGTCCAATGTGTGTATCGATTTGTTGAAAGCGCGTAAAAATCTACAGTTAGGGAGACAGTTGTTTGTTCGTCAAATGTACGAAACCGGTAAATCTTGCCCTTAGTTTCCGCTGATGGCTCTCCTTCACCACTTGGTCCAGGAATTCGAAACAAAATCCCTTGCTCAAGTTCAAATTTGGGAAATATTTCTCTAATCTCTTCTTGGAATTCGCTTGGTTCCTCTTTATTGATGCGAAGGATTGGTGGAAATCGCACTTGAGAGATCACTTCTACTAATGGAGGATTAGCAAGCGGTACATCTGGCTTAGAGGGAAAATTTATCGACACAAAAAATACCCTTTCGTACTTGTTTTGCCTGTATTATAAGACAGATTTAATCAATTCGAAAAATATTAGCAAAATCGAAAGTCATATACCACATAAAGTAAATTGGGGTGGAGCGAAGACTCTTTTTTGTTTTTTTATCCTCTTCACCAACTCCCGCGCATCCCCATCCTCCTCCCGCTGCTCCACCAGCTTACTTTCGAACGCCCGCTTGAGCACAGACTGTCGTAATTTCACAGAAGTAGTTCGAAACTGATCAAGTAATGTTGCGCGCTTTATTAGACTAATCTCCATGTTGTTATACCCCAAACTGTATCATCACTCTGAATGTATGCAACATCTCCATCTTTTTTGTTGCATGATATTCTGAACTCATAAATAGATGTAGATGAACCTCCATTATTTTTTAGCTTCACCTTCACCTGAATATCTGTAATAAAAGACGTAATGTCATTAATTTGGATTAACTCATATTCAAGCAATTTTTTGTTTTGAAAACTTTCTCTAACATCAAATGGTTCCATTTTCAACATTGGGGCGTAACATTTAGCCATATACCCATAATTGTTTTTTAGCCAATAATTTAGAAATTCTACAAATCTATGTTCAGGAGTATTCGATGGAAATTCTTCGGAATTTCCTGATGTGGGTATATCTTCTCCCACGATTACTTGTCTTGGTTGCCATTGCTTAAGCTGTTCAGTTTGATCACGAATCTTTTGGTAATCTTCAATGCTTTCCCAGAGAGTTTTTTCAGCTTTTGGTTCCATTTCTGGTGGACTCAATTCGTCTCTTGCTGCTTTGATCGCCCAATCCCTAACAGCAAATAGGGTAGCCCAACATTTCGCTGCGACATACTTGTTGTTGTATCCCAAATCCATCCCATGCACAATACCATGTCGATATGGAATTCTAATTTCCCCCGATCTTGTCATCATGCGGGTTTTACCGAACACGTCTTTTATTTTCACCAATCCTTTGGGATGTGCAGTGATTGAATCCCAAGCGACAAGCTGGCTCTTATCCGAGAAGAATCCGTGTCGAAGAAAATCAACGATATTCAGTTCACATACCCACCCATCAATCAGTGATAATGTTACAAGAATAGAGGCGTAATATCTGCCAGCTTTGTAATCTTCAAGAGCAAGTTTAGCCAACTCAAATCGCTCTTGAAATCCCTTGATGTATTTCAACCAGTTAATTCGAGTTTCAACCCAATCAGGTGAAAAATAATCTACAAGGAATTCATCTGCCTTGTCAATTCCATCAGATTCTGCCAATTCAACAGCCTGTTTTGCTATTTCTAAATTCATGCTGTCAAAGAGAATCCAGCCTCTATCAGAAAATATATCGTTGAATATATCTGGGATGGTTGTCATTTCAACAACTTGTTTCTCTAATTCTTCGGTTTTTACAAGAACTTTATCGATACTTTTAATGTCAACCCCTAATCTCCTAGCAAGCGGCTTTAACCATGGCCAAACTTTTCTAAAAGCCCGAAATTGTTCAACATCTTCTTTAAGCTTACTCAAGCTAGGAGTATCCTTAATTTCATCATTACTCATGATGACATCTCTATCCTCTCCACCAACTCCCTCGCATCCCCATCCTCCTCCCGTTGCTCCACCAACTTACCTTCGAACGCCCGCTTGAGCACCGACTGCCGCAGCTTCGCACGCCGCACTCACATCCACGGACCACGCCTAATGGTCGCTCAATCGCTCCCGCAGATAGTAGTCCGAGAATAAGGAGCGGTTTTCGTGAAAACTATTCTCTTCCCCAACAGACTCTTGGGTTTGCCTTGACATATCGTCCATAGGTTTTACTTATTGAATTTATCTTTCTATATCCCTAAAAACCAATTCCTATCCACAGTAACTTTCTCGACTTTAACGACCTCTTTCTTAACTCCCAACTCTAACTCCTTCAAGAGGTTTATCAATAACTCACCGTCAATCAGATCAATCGCCGGGGCACCATCTCGTGTTGCTTCACTTACAGCATCTTTTGTGAAATTGCCTGTCGTAATCAATAATCCCTTATCGGCTCTCCCTACCATTGCCCCACGGAAATCCCTCACCTGGTGGACATTAACCGAACCTTTGTACCGTTTGCATTGAAATATAACATGGAAACTGAGCAGTCCTCCTAGTCGCATAATTCCATTTCCATCGATACCGCCATCCCCGCTTCTCCCTGTAACTTGTACCTGAATGAATCCAGATTCTCTCAATACTCGTTGGACAAGTCTTTCAAAGGCATCAGGTTCCATGTTAAGCAGAGTTTCTAATAACTCTTCCCGCCAAGTAAGATCAGCTTCCTCTTCCTCAAATTCGTCAGCAGTCTCCTTTTCTTTTCTCTTTAAATCTCGCCAATAGCGGGTAACTGCCTTAGGGTTGACCCTTTCCGTCTTGCGCCCCCGGGGGGTGAGCGCCCAAACCCCTCTGCTTGAGTTCTCAAGCAATCCATATTTCTTCAGATAGCTCCGTGTCCAGGCTAACCGATATTCAACTTCTGTTTGACTTCCCCTTTCTGGATCATGGATAATTTCCAATTGCTCATCAGATAAATCCATGATTTCAGATACTTTATTGTATAATTCCTCAATGTTTGCTGAACCACCCAACTCCATTAGTGCTTGTAGTGTTGGGTTCATCATGGTTTCATACGTTGGTAATTCTACATCCGGCATCTCATACACATCCTTATCTGATAAAGATACAGTAGAAAACTAGTGCCGCATCCACTTGTTTGCTAACCATATCTGTTACCCTGAAATAACGATTATAAGAAAAAATACGCAAACGCCCGCCGCTCGCGTGCGGTCGGGCGCTGGTTGTTGTATACAGTGTTGATGCCCCCTATCCGCTGCGGACCGGGATTTAACACTAAAAGGCTTCCTTAAATATACATCAATATCCCCAAGATGGCAAATTGCTTTTCATAAGTGCCAGGATCTTATGCCGGGGCCTTCCGCCGGCTTGGATGTGTTGATCCATCGCAGCACTCAGCAAATCGAACTCGACATCGCTCAAATTGCGTCAATAAACCTGGACCTGCCCGTGCTC
>JASFVL010000240.1:0-6243 GCA_050049875.1 Anaerolineales bacterium | reverse complement strand
CAACGTTGAATATATGAGCTGGGTAATGATAGCCAATAGTCACAAATATAATAAACCACACGCCCTGGCAGCAATTGCTCAACCATTGCTGGAACAGAACGAGGAATGTTCCACATCCCCCAAACAAACCCCAGATCTGGTTGAAAATCTTCAATTAACCGTTGTGTAGAGGCCAGGTTCTCTTGTTCGAGTCCTTTGCGGTCTTTAAGCAGCCGGACTGTGGTATGTATCAATCCCTCCTCCACTTCTAGGTGTAGCAACCGATGAACTGGGATCTCTTCCCCATTCTGACAACTATTATCATCAGGCGAGCGCGAAGTCAAAACGCTCACCTCGTGACCTCTGCTGGATAACTCAATTGCTACTTCTTGGCACCACTGCTCGTAACCTCCTCGAGCAAAAGGCGGGTAAAGATTAGACAAAAATAAGATGCGCATTAAAATTGTCGCTATAGATTGGCTTCTAAATCTTGTCTTGGGTCACCAAGCACCGAGGGACAAGTCAGTTGATAACTGGAGTCGCCTCTGATACCTTGCTCAAGTAAGACTCAATATCATCTACCATGCGCGTAAGCGTAAATTTTCTCAAGACCATATCCTGGCCCGAGCGCGCCAGACGTAAACGCAGTGATGGATCCTCCAAAACAGAGATGATATGATCAGCTAAGCCAGCAGCATCCTCAGCTTTAAAAGTCAGCGCGTTTTCTCCGTTAACCAACATCTCTGATTGACCGCCCACTTCTGAACCTATGACCAATAGCCCAGCTGCCATCGCCTCCATAACGCTTCGAGCCATGGGCTCTGGCCAAATAGAGGTGAAGAGATATACATCAAAACGCTTCAACCAGTCGGGAATCTCCTCTTTGGGAACCCAAGCAACAAAATGAACCCGATTATCATCGTGCGTTTGCATCACCATACTTTGTAATCGCGCTTTATATTCTGGATGTCCATCACCTAGAATAGTTAGCTCGACACGGTCGGCCAGTCCGCGTTGTTTTAGAATAGCCAATGCCTGTATTGCTGTATGAACCCCCTTATCGTGTATCAATCTGCCGAAGTAAAGCAAACGTAATGGCTTTTCTTGGCAATTCTTATCTTCGGCGATGTTACCCAAGTAAGGCTCGGGGTTAATGCCACCGTACAATAAGCCTGCCCTTGGTGGAAGCTTGCCTACTTGTACCAATTTGTCACGGACAAACTGGCTACAGCACACAGCGTGCTCGAAACGCAGATGAGGTGGATATCCCTCTCGATGCAAGCTAGAAAGCGCCAAGGCACGCAACGGGCGTTTAACCAATTCAGTTACCGGACGCCTGCCTGGCAACCGCCAGTAGGATGTATGAGGGTCCAGATCCATCGGCCAATAGGAGGCAATGAAGTATGCTACCCTGCCTGGCATCAATCTCTCAGCCCAGTAAGGTAATTTGAGAGACAGATTCCACATCCCCCACACTAAGATCACCTCAGGGTGAAATTGATCGATTGATTTTTTCAATTCCCGAAGATTGGCGCGCAGCTGTCCTGGACGCTTTAGAAAGAAATCATTAGGCCGATAATAGGTGATATCTGCCTGAAGATGAAGCGATCGCGTCACACCATCTTCGACGGCACATTCCTTTTCCGACTGAACGCCATGACGGCTGGCAAGCACCTGTACGTTGTGACCGCGAGCTTGAAGGCCTTGTCTAACTTCTTGGCACCATTGTTCGTAACCCCCAATCTCGTGAGGAGGATAGAAATTTGAGAGAAACAGAATTCGCATAAACTTCTCTATTGATCAGTGCATTATGAGCTTCTTGCGCTAGTCGATGTATCCCAAACCGCGCAGACGCCTGATAACTTCCTCACCGTGTTCTATCCATTGTTCAGCGATCTCTGTCTGAGTCTCCGCCACACTCTGTAGGTGCCTATTTACACATGCCTGAAAATTGCCCACTTCCTGCAAATGTTCTCCGCTCACATTTTGTGTTTCGCCTGGATCCGCCCGCAGATCGTACAGTTCCGGCTGTTGTGGATGCTTGTTGTCCCAGATGTATTTAAAGTCCTCGGTCCGCACTGCAATGCGATGCCAAGAAGGGCGCTGCATTTCGCTGATTACTGGCACTACATCATATTCTGTATCATTACTTTCCCAGAGCGGGATCAGGCTAGTGCCCAGGATACCATTGGGCGTGGGGCAACCGCAAAGATCCAAGATAGTCGGCATAATATCCAATGTGCGTACTTGGCGTTCGATGATCTGACCATTTGATTGACCAGGCAACTTCATAATCAGCGGCACCCGGATGATCTCATCATACAAGCTCACCTCCCAATGCCCCCAACGGCCATGTTCAAAAAACTCCTCGCCATGGTCAGAAACAAGAAAAATAACTGTATTTGAGGAGAGGTCAAGATTGTCAATATGTGACAGCAAACGCCCAATTTGCGTATCCAAATAATTAAGAGATTGCTCATAAAGTTGAAGGTAACGACTACTTCGACTTGCGTATGCCTTATCCCATTTTTCGGATCGCCATCGATGAAGATGGGCTAAATCAACCCAAGCCTCGGCGATCTCTTTGGCATGGATCAACGTTTCTTCAATGTGATAGGGCCAGTGGGTATCCATGAAGTGCGCCCACACGAAGAAGGGGGACGCCACGCTACCCATCCAGCGGCACACATGATCTGTTACCTCAGCCGCGGAGCTGTACACCCGTGCCGGTCGAATTTGTCTGCCAAACGAGCGCAAAATGTAATGCGTAGAAGGTAACCGTAACAACCACTGTCCCCCTTTGATCCCACGCAACCAAGGGTCTTTTCCGTTCGGGACAATATCGCGAAAGTGATGGAAGCCGCGATCATAGCCAGTAGCCCGGCTCAGATGAGGATTGGTGGAGAAACCACTCGTCGTGTAACCATGCGCGGCCAAGGCTTCGATCGGTGAGGGGCGCTTTGGGCTAAGACCCCCTAAGCAACCCCCATACATGGATCCATAGGTTGAAGTCAACAAAACAGGGAAAGCGGCCTGTGTCCACGAACCACCTGTAATGGCTTGTTCAAAACGTATGCCCTCGGCGGCTAATCTGTCTAGGTTGGGGGTATTGGCCTTATTATTTCCATAACAGCCAAGCATATCGGTCCGCAGTGTATCGATTGTCAGCAAGAGAATATTGGGACGATCCACAAAACCTCTCTGTTTGCTAGTGTCGCTTCACCAAATGGTAAGCGATTATGCCACCTACGAGTAACAGAACGGGGGATAAGGCCAGCCAAATAGCATTTGAAGGTTCCATCAAATTAACCGGTGGCGTTGCTTCGCCAAGATCAAGCTTTTGCACGGACTGCGTTGGGTTCAGCGCTGAAAGCGTGGAAGTTGGATTGGGAACAGGACTTGCAGTCGCAGCAGTGATTGAGGTTGGCGCAGATGGCAATGTGATGACATCCTCTAAAGTATGGGTTATGGCATACAGCGCGCTGCGCTCCGAATCTGGTGTAAATGTGATCACCGCTTGGTTGCCAGCGCGAACAGCCAAACGCACGTAGTGGGCTGAAGGAAAATCAGTCGTGACAACGGATAGTGGAGACCATCTGTTGTCGTCCCAATAAGCAAACCAGATTGCCTGCGGGTAGCGGATCTGAGAGGCAAACAAGAGGCGACCAGCCGCGTCAAAGGACAATCCATCACCAGCAGCCTGACCATGGAAATCCCCAAAGATCCGAAATGGCTCTCCCCAGGTTTGACCAGCATCTGCCGAGATGCGATGCTCCCGGTTGGTCCTCTCGGTGCCGGCCCATATAACATGCACGGTCTCGGCTGATACCACTAATCCTGGTCTGGCTAAACGCACCTCCCCGCTTGATTCGTCCGCTTCATCAATAGTAATTGGTAACGACCAATTTCTGCCCCCATCCAGCGAATGGGCATAGCGAACATACTTTTGACTTGCTTCTTGAAGGTCCAAATAAGACCATACAGCATGAAGGTTACCAGTTTCATCGAGCATAAATTGCAAATGACCAGGGGCATGACCAGCGGGGATATCCGCATCGATCCATGTGGGTGACGTCCAAGTCCACCCTTGATCCTTTGAGCTAGTATGGTAAATGCCGGGTTGAATGCCATAGAAGTCAGCATAGAGGATGTGGATCACACCTTTTGAGTCAATCTGCAACCGCGCCTGATAGGCAGGAATGTCGATGCGGAGAGGCCTTGACCAGTGCTGAGCTGATAGGGCGTCTTGGGCTGGCGCTGAGGAGTAGTAAACGGGACCGGTGTTGCCCTCACTCCAGATGAGATGTAGCGAGCCTTGCTGGTCAACAAAGGGAGAAAGGAAAATAATCGTCCATCCACCTAGGCGAAGAACGTAGATATCATTAGGGGGTGTCCAATTTTCACCATCAAAACGACTATACTGAATAACAGTATCACCATCAGCGAGATCTTCCTCAATCCAAAATACATGCAAATACCCAAACCGATCCGCAACCATATAACCCTCACTAGGCCGCACATTCTCACTGGACAGGCGAAAAGCAGGTGACCAGTCACTTCCATCCTGGGCTTCCGTCCGGGCAGTCACAAATAGCAACAGAAGAAGTATATTGCAAATGCTACTTGCTAAAATTTTCTTTCCTTTTCTCAACACTTTTCCCAAAATGCTTCTATTTTTAGAATAGATTTTTATTGCACTCACAACTCATCAGAATAATCTTAAGGCCTTCGCATATATCTTTTCTAGACGCATAATGTACTTCTCTCGTGAATGCCGTTTGAGGGCTTGACGACGGGCGTTTTGACCCAAGCGCTTCCGCTCTGCGGAATCTTTAAGCAACCTAATAATAGCTTGGGCAAATCCATTCACGTCACCGGGATCCACAAGTAAACCACTGTACCCATGTTGAATAATTTCCGAGATTTGTCCTCCACTTGAAGCCACGACAGCCTTGCCTGCTGCCATATATTCAAAAATCTTCATAGGAGATCCCCAAAAACCTTCTGATACGGGCGGGTAAGGGGCAACCGCCACATCACACGCCGCTAGAATCGCCGGAATACGCCTGGGTTCAACTGAACCGGTAAAGATAACTGACTCCCGTATCCCCAAATTTCCGATCCTCTCCCCAATTCTAGAGCGATTCGAGCCATCTCCCACGAGAACTAACTTCGCCCCCAATCCTAGCCGCACGATGTAGGCAAAACTATCAACCAAGAGATCGAGGTCATGCCAAGAGTGGAAACTCCCAACAAAAACCACTAACAGATCATCATTCAATCCAAGTTCCCGACGAATACGCATGCTATCTCCATTGACTGCAAATTTCTTTACATCAGCAGCGTTGGGTAGTACAAATACCCGTTCAGGAGATATCCCCCATCGTACTTCAAGATCTCTTCTAACAATTTCCGACACACACACGATAGCACTCGCAGAACGATACGCAAATCTCGTCATCCAGCTGGCCATGGTCTTTTGAACACCGCGCAGCGGATAACCCCTAAACTCATATTCAAAAAACAGGTCGGCGTTGACCTCAAGGACAAGCGGAATTCCCAACCGCTTAGCAGCCAAAGCCCCCCCAATGTTGAGCAACGCATGCCGCTCGTGAAACAGGTCAACTTTCCCCACTTTTTTGCAACATACTTCATAGAAGCGAAAGCTGTCAAAAAGACCAAGGTACGGCAGATTAAGCTCAGTCTGGCCACGCCGCACCCCACTCTCGACGACCTGAAAGGGCCAGGTACTACTAAGCCCAAAACTATTACTATATTTAATATCATCAATTGATTTGGCACACAATACTTTACGGCCTCGAAGCCCAAGGATTGTAACTTGATGACCAGCTTGTTGCAACCCAGCCACAGAGTGCGATACATGGGTCCGAGGACCTGCATTCTCGAACAATATACTTGGGTTCTGGAGCAAATAAACAATTGAGAGAGAATTAGACTTCGTAACAGTTGGGTGTACCATTATCACTTATTATGGACTTCTTAACCCATGGATTGACATCAACCCCAACAGATTAGAAACCATGGGTGATGGAATTAGCAGTGGTTAGAAAACCAAAAAAATTATACCGGAGCACTTACCGCTAGATAAAATTCACTAGTGGCTATGGTAATGCAAACCTGCACCGCCAAACGAAAATCACCTCATTGATCCAACAATCGATAAGCAAACATCTGGACCGGTCTCAGTTTATTGATCGAATCTCGATTACCATCCAAAGTTGCCTGGTATGCTTCTGCAACAAC
>JASFVL010000239.1:0-6313 GCA_050049875.1 Anaerolineales bacterium | reverse complement strand
CAGATCCCAGCCAGGACGGCATACTGGGTGTTGCAGTACTCATCGGTAAATCCATATTCAATGGCCATCGGAAACTCCTTTGTTGTGGATAAGTCTAAAGCAAATCTCAAGGTTGCTGTTTCCGTGCTATTTTTGAGCCTTAGATTGTAATATTCAGGAATTGAATCCCTTTCTGTTTGCGTTACTGAATTGAAACACGCTCTGTTTGCGCAAAAACAAGGTGCCAGTCCTTTGGGAGAAGCCCACGAATGAATTCCCTAGCCCCCATCTAGCCCCATTTTATACAAGCGGTAGTGCTTGTAGCGTTGCGCCCCCAAACGCTGAGCCACAAGGTTGATGGTGGTGTTGCGCTCGGAGGTCACCGACCCATCGAGCCACGCATAACCCGCCTCGTAGAACGCCCTTACCGCCTTCAGATAAAGCAGCGCGTCGATGCCCCGCCGGCGGTATTTCTCAAGAACCCCCATCATCTTAAAAGTTACCACATCAATCTCGCCGATGTAGCGTTTGAGCTTGAGCCAGCCGAAGGGGAAAAGCCGCCCATTGAGATGGATCAAGACCTGGTTGATGTCCGGGATAGCGATAATAAATCCAACCGGCTCGCCGTCCACCTCGGCGTACAGAGCTAGATTCGGGTTCAGGAATGGGCGCATTTGTTCAGCAAGCCGGCGGAACTCGGTCTTCGTGATCGGTGAACGCTCGGATAGGTTGTACAGCGTGGTGGTGTATAAATGGTAGGCTGTATCGATCTCCTCATCCCAATGCTGTAAATCGATCTTGCGGATCGAGACGTTGGCAGCCCGTTGAGCCACCTCGGCAACTCGGTTGAGTTCGGGGGGTAGGTTTTCCAGCTCCCTGCCAATCTGGGAACGGTAAGCCCGCCAAGCGTAGAGATCGTAATCCTTCTGCATACCGTACTGTTCCAGGTAGTCCTTGTAATAGGGTGGGGTATGCGCTTCCAGCATAACGGGCGGGCAGTCTTCTCCCCCCACCAGCACGCCGGGGGAATCGGTGTCGCTGAAGTTGGTCGGGCCGCGTAGCAGAGTTGCCTGGCGAGAGCGAAGCCAGTCCTGCATGGCGTCCAACAATCTTTCAGCGACTGTGTAATCCTCAATCACCTCGAAAAAGCCAAAGCCACCTTCCCGCTGTCCGAGGCTTTCGACCAAGCTGTGATCCACAAAGGATGCGATCGTCCCCACCACCTCACCGCCCTGCAGCGCGAGGTAGAGCACCACCTCAGCGTGTTGGTAGAAAGGACCCCGAGCTGGGTCTAAATATCCCATTCGTTCAGCGATCAACGGTGGAACCCAATTCGAGTCGCCCGCATACACCCGCCAAGGGAACTTCACAAATTGGCGCAACTCACGCCGGGTGACAACAGGCTTAATTTCAAACGCTGCGTTCATGATCCACTCCTCGGGACGAATGGAAAAAATCTGGCTCGGACCGGTAACGCTGCTTTCCCCCCACCGTTCCATCTACTCTACCAGAGGACAGGTCAGCGAGACCGGGCGGTATAGGCTCAATCCTTGCTTTTCCCCCGCCGGCCGCGTTTTTTCTTTTTGCGTTTCGGTTTACCCTCCTTGGCTTGAGACTTTTGTATCTCCCGTAGTATCCGCTCCCGGTCAGGCAGCGGAAAATCGCTGGAGGTCATGGGACGCTTGACCGCTACTTGAGCCAGTTCGGGCACCAATTCTCGACTCAACACGTTGATAGGGCGCTTCGCACCCGCTTCGAAATCAAGAGACAAAGCCGCGCGAAACGCCTCTAGCACTTCGGGAGTGACTTCACTTTCACGCCCCTGCAGCTTGGCGCTGTGCATCTCTTTCAGGCACTCTTCCAATTGAGAACGCAAGTTTTCCAGATCACCTTTAGCCTC
Source organism: Anaerolineales bacterium (assembly GCA_050049875.1). Lineage (GTDB taxonomy): Bacteria > Chloroflexota > Anaerolineae > Anaerolineales > UBA11858 > JASFVL01. The sequence continues at coordinate 4,434 of JASFVL010000239.1, read as the reverse complement.
CAGTAGATTCAATCCTCTCCCTGCGGCTTGAGAGCCAACCTCGGTGAGACCGTATCTGTCGAACGTGATGGCGATATTGTTATAAATCCAAATATCGGCGGGATCCTGTCGCAGAAGAGCACTCAACATCATCAACCCGCGATCTAATTCTCCCCCCTCGAGGTGCGAATCCGCCAGGTCTTGCAGGTACGAGCGGGCGTTATTGCCTTCATTATGCTGCAGGTTGTGCGCCAACCCCCGAACCAACCAATCGCGAGACTTGGATGTCTCCTCAGCGGGTGTGAATTGGGCTATCTCCCAATAGACATCCTCATACCACAGCAGCGGGCTGGCCGTTGGAGTACTTAAACTTTCCTCCAGAAAAACGAAAGCCATATTCCGGGACATGAGCGCTTGCTCCAATTCACCTTCCTCGCGGGTCACCTCAGCGGCGTTGAAGAATAATTCCGCTATCACTGCTCGTTTAAAGTCCGACATCCGCTTGCGGGAGAACCCCTTCCCCAGAAGTTCCTCCGGGGGCAGATTCCAGATTCGATCAGCCTCCAAGGTTTCAGCGACGATGACTTCAGCCTTTTGGCGGTCAATAAAGGAAAAAGTTTGACCCAGATCACCTTCTGCAAAGAAATCTCTCTGCAGTTCGTCGATCACGCCGAGGGTTACGCATTGAAAGCGCGAGGAAGCGTGTTCCCAGGGAATCGGGATTTTCGTCATGGGGTCCTTATACTCTTCATCAGCTTGCCTTAGCCAGTTTATAACGCTGGCGAATATCGCCGCCCGCGTTGCTGCACTGTCACGCAGTGCCTCTCTGAGACGGCAGCAAAAAGTATACCTTCCAAGTATACCAGCCACCTTCCAAAAGGTGGCACAACTATTGCACTTTAATAAAGTAATATCATTGTTTTTGGGTATGGATACCTAAAACAATCGTCTCATTCTGTCTGACATATTTTGCATGCACACTAGTCCAGTATTTTGCTTGACGTGAATTAAGGATTATGCTAGTATGTTCACGGAGATGGATAAAGTAATTTAATGATAGGAAAAAAATTACTTTTCCGTTTGATCATAGTAATTCGGATGGAAAACCTGGCTTGTTTGGCTGCAGGTGTAGATTGGAGCTCATCAGCCACGAGCAAGGCGGGAGATTAAAAACGCTGTCTCAAGTCACTATAGTAGTCGCCTTGAGGATAGCAAGAGGTCTCACCTGGTCGTAAACGTCACCCAGCTTGAGACAGGACGATCCTAAGAAGGAGCCGGCATTATGAAAATCAATCGCTTTCTATTTTATACGCTCGTTGCACTGGTTGTGATTGGGCTAACAGCATGTGTGAGGAGCGCCTCGACACCTCCCGCGGAAACAGCCACGGAGGAGGGCGAGTTCCCCCTGCCTGGCACGGAAGAAGCCATGGACATGCTGGAGCAATTCGCCACCCAGACCGCGGTAGCCATGTCAGGTGAAATGGAGCAACCAACCGAGACCTCCCCTCCACCTACAGAGGCAACTCAGCCATCTGCCACCCCCCAGCCGGAAGCCGCTGATACAGAAGAGCCTGAGGTGACGGAAGCGCCCGCTGCAACCGAACCTCCATCGCCAGCAACTACATTTGAAGTCCCCGAGAGCTATAAGCTCAAAGAAGGTGAGCATCCCTTCTGCATTGCCCGGCGCTTCAATGTGAACCAATACGAACTGCTCAATCTCAACGGGCTGACGTTAAATTCCAGACCGGTTGTCGGCTTTGAACTTGATATCCCCCAGACCGGAAATAATTTCTCCGGGCAGCGCGCCTTACGGAGCCATCCCACCGACTATACTGTTCAAGCGGGTGATACCGTCTACTCCATCGCCTGCTTATATGGGGATGTGCATCCACTGGCGATTGCAGAAGCCAACGGTTTAGAATCCCCTTACACGCTGACCGCGGGCACGAGCATCGATATTCCCTAAAGGTTGGTATGCAGTAAGAATCACACCGTAGCGCTGAAATCTTCTCCTAGGTAAAAGAAATTCACATCGGTGGTGGTGCTGGCTTAATCCGCACCACCACCGTTGCTGTTCACAATCCTATGACCTTTGAAACCCTTCACTCTGAAATAACCTACCGCGGCCGAGCTTTCGCAGTTCGCCGCGATCGGGTAAGACTGCCCAACGGTAACGAAACCCATCTCGATATCGTCGAACACAGCGGGGCGGTCACCCTGCTGCCGATAGATGCTCAAGCCCGGGTTTGGTTCGTGCGTCAGTATCGCCACCCAGCGGAACTTGAACTGCTGGAACTCCCCGCCGGGACGCTGGAACCTGATGAGCCTCCCAAAGTTTGTGCCCGGCGCGAAATCCGCGAAGAGATCGGCATGGCTGCGGGACGCCTGCAAAAGTTAGGCTCCTTCTTCCTGGCGCCGGGGTATTCCACCGAATTCATGCACGTCTTCCTAGCCACGGATTTATCCCCAGCCCCCCTGCCTGGGGATGTGAACGAAATTCTCCATGTCGAGCGCCTGCCTTTAGATGAGGTCTACCAGATGGCCGAGAAAGGCCGCATCCAAGACGCCAAAACGTTGGCTGCCCTGCTCCTGGCTCGACCGCACCTCCAGTCGCTGATATAATTTGAATCCATCTTCTCAATGGACCTCGCCCGTGGTATAATCACCCGCCGCGCCGCCCTGGGCGGCTTTATTTTGAAATTTAGGAATTAAGTTCAAAGCAGATGGGTTACTCCCATCCAATTAAACCAAAAATGACTGCCTTAAAAAAGCACCTTCCGGTAAGTTAGAGTGGGGAGATGATTCCTCCCTTCTACCTTTGGAAGTGATTTTTGCAGCGACATAATTGTGAGTAAAGGTAATTACAATGGACGAACTACTGAGATCCGTAGAGGCTCCTGCCAATCCCAATATCCCCGAACTACGCCCTGGGGATAACGTGAGCGTCTTCCTGCGTATCAAAGAAGGTGACAACGAGCGCGTTCAAGAGTTTAAAGGAACCATCATCAGTCTTCGCAAAGGTGGCAACAACGCCAACTTCACCGTTAGGCGTATCGCCAGTGGCGGCATCGGGGTGGAGCGCACCTTCCTGCTGCGTTCCCCGCGCATCGACAAGGTCGTGGTACACCGCCATTCACATGTCCGCCGCTCGAAGTTATATTTCCTGCGCCAGCGCACAGGCAAGCGCGCCCGCCTCAAGCAGAAGTTTAGAAAGTGATCCCAAGCCGACGATTGGGTAGCGGCAAAAATTCTATGACTGGGGGAGAAACCCGCCCTTTAAGGGTGCCAAGCCCATTTAATAAGCTCAACACCGCAACCCTATCTAGGCGAATTTTTCACCATCCGGCCTCTCGCTTTCATCGGATGTACGAAACTTTCCCAAGCGGTCGCAAAGCATAAAACGAGGGTGCAGTTCGATTGTGACTGCGCCCTTTTTATTTTTCAAACCCTAGACTCGTTGAAGACGTATGAGCGCTCCCCTGATCGGCATCACCACCTCCCGTCGTCCCAACCAAGAAGGTACCCCCCTCCTGGCCATCCCCGAGGCCTATGCCCAGGCTCTCGTTGAGGCCGGGGCAGCCCCACTTTTAATCCCCATGGACTTGCCCACGGTCGCCTTCCATGAGATTTTATCCCGCCTGGATGGCGTGCTGCTCTCCGGGGGTGGGGACATCCACCCTAAATTCTTCGGCGTGCAAACCGATCTTGAACTGCGTAGCGTGAACCCTGACCGTGACCGGATGGAGCTTCACCTGGTGGAGGTCTTGGTCCAAAACGGTCTGCCGTTTCTAGGCATCTGCCGCGGGATCCAAACGCTGAACGTCGCCTTGGGCGGTAGCCTCTACCTCGACATCCCCACCCAGCTTCCCAACGCCATCGAGCACGATATCCACCACAGCCAACCCCGAGACCACCTGGCTCATCCCGTGCGGGTCGAAGGGGACAGCCGTTTGGGAAAAATCGCCGGGCAGAGCGAGCTGATGGTCAACAGCTTTCATCACCAGGCCGTCCAGGGTTTAGCTCCCGGGCTGCAGGCGACGGCTTACGCCCCGGACGGATTGGTCGAAGCGCTGGAGCTGCTCGACCACCCCTTTGGGCTGGGAGTGCAGTGGCATCCCGAGTGGCTGGCCAAGCATAACCCCCAGCGCGCCTTATTCCAGGCTTTTGTAGAAGCAGCCGCACGATGACCGACCACCCCAACGCGTTAGAGAACCCCATCGGGTTGTTTGACTCCGGCGTAGGTGGGTTGTCGGTTTTAGCCGCCCTTCGATCTCAGCACCCCCAAGAAGACTTAATCTATCTGGCGGACCAAGCACATGTCCCTTACGGTTCGCGCCCGCTGGCGCAGGTGCGCGACCTGTCCGAGAGCATCACCCGCTATCTGCTGGAGAGGGGTGCCAAATTGATCGTCGTCGCCTGCAACACCGCCTCTGCCGCCGCGCTTCATCACCTGCG
>JASFVL010000031.1:0-22671 GCA_050049875.1 Anaerolineales bacterium | reverse complement strand
CCATGCAGAATGCTCTTCGTTCATATCTCGAATTGTCAGGGCTGGAGACCCCAGGCGGGGTCGTCCCCTATCTTCTCACAGCCATCTCCAGCGGAGGGCAGTTCCTGTTCGTCGATCCGGCTCACACCGAGGATGCCAGTGAAATCCTGCGCTCGCTGCTCACCCACAGTGCTGGGGCTGGGCGCTGGAGCGATTACGTAAGCGACGAGCCAACCTATCGTTTTGACGTAATCCCGGATGCCGAGTATCAATGGAACGATATCAGCGGCAGCGGTTACCTCTTGCCAATTTTCGGTGATCAGGGACATGGAGAGTACCAGACAATTATTGCCCCGGTTACTTATTACAATAGGGATTTCCTCACCCTACGCGTGTACCAAAACGGATATCTGACGACAGAAACGGAGGATTACGCCCAGCCTAACAACACCTCAATCCCTAATGGAGCCTGGCCCAACGACGCCCTTTACGGCTTTTGGGATGATCTTAAAGAAGACCATTGTTGTGACACAGGCGGGAGTTCCTACACTTATCTTTATTGGGATGACATCGACGATTGGACAATCGTCCAGTATCAGGATTTTACACTCGAAGATACGCTTGTTTTCGATCCAGATCTGACATTCCAGATTCAGGTGAACCAAACAACGGGGGAAATTCGATACCTATACGACGAAGTACCTGACGCCAGTGGAGCGACGATCGGACTAGAAGATGAAAACGGTCTGAACGCGGTCCAGGTTGCTTATAATGAGGTCGGCAGCGTCTCGCCGGGGATGGGATATAAGTTCACTCCAGTTCCACCACAACCTACACGCTCATTCAGCGTAACCGTTGATTCAACCATGGACTCCATTGGTTTCTTGGTCACAGGATTCAGCGGCGATCTCGATCCCATGGTAGTGCGCTATCCCGATGGGAGCGAAGTGGACTGCAGTGCAGCCGATGTGCTCTGCCTGAGCCTGGATTCGGATGGGCTGGTGCAGTACGTGCAAGCTGATGTTGGCACAAAAACTGGGATCTGGCAGGCAGAAGTGAGCCCTGGGCCAGGTGGAGAAGCCACTTTCAGCTTCACCAGCTCGGCAGCCAGCCCATTGACAGCAGAAAGCTCGAGCTCCCGCAGCCGGCCCACCACCGGTGGACAGCCCTTGCAGGTTGATCTGGGTCAACCAATTGACGGGGACACCCTCACCGCCTCCTTTGCCAAACCCGATGGAACGATCCTGGGTAGCACCTTTACCATGTATGACGATGGAGCACACGCCGATGGTCAAGATGGAGACGGTATTTACGGTGTCCCGGACTTTACCACCTCCAAATCTGGCCCTGCTTATCTCACCGTGATAGGCACGGTCGGAGGGGAAACCTTCTCTCGAACCGATCCTGTTCCTTTCGACTTCCAACCGTTAAGCCTGGTTTCCAGCGGAGATGTTGCCAATTATGGTGGGTCTTCCGATCTTGATTTCACCATAACCAACCATGACGATCAATCTCATTGCTACTATTTCGAAGTGCGTGTGCCAAAAGGGTGGATCTACGACATCAGTCTCCCCACACCTTGTCTAAACCCGAGCGAAAGCTCCACCGAAACCGTGCGCGTATGGATGGACCTAGAACTCCCCAACACGCTTCCGAGTGCCACGACCGGCCTGGTCACGGTTTCCGCCATCGAGCAGGATCTGGGTGAGATCACCGCCAGCGACCAGGTTCGCGTCACCCGTAGACGTTCACCCGACACCATCCATATTTTCAACAACAGTGAATACCTGCGCCCAATCGGTGACACCACAACCCTAGAGTTCTTCATGATGGACGAGCAGGACAAACCGGTGGTAGACGGTTCGCCCATCTATCTCAGTACCACCCTTGGAAGTCTTCCAGCGGTTGTTTACACCGAAATGGGTTATGCGGAAGCAGTCTTCACCTCAGGCTCTCAGACCGGAATCGCTTCAATAACCGCAAGCGACGGCGGATCAGTTCAGGCGCAGACCGCGATCAATATCGCCGAAGCTGGACCATCGGATCTGCAGATCGTTCAAGCTCCGTTTTCCATGGAACCGATATCCAGCGCGAAAGTGAAAGTCTCCACCCGCGATCTGCTGGGTGATCCGGTTTCTGCTATTGATGTGAGGATCGGTGTCGAGAGCGATGACATGATCTTGGGATCAATCCAAGGTAGTGAGGTCATTACTGTGACCACCGATTCCAATGGCACAGCGACTGTCACCCTGCAAACGACTTCTGAAACGGGAACCCTTGGTGTGCGCGCGGAGATCGTGGATAATGGGGGAGCTGTCCTCTGGGATCGCGTCGAAGTCCTAGTGAGTTGGCCTGAAAAGGTTTACCTGCCAATGGTTATGCGCTGAGATCAGCGCATAACCTTGGGGTATAGGATAAGTGGGTAATATTTTCCGTACCTATCACGCGGACAAGTTCAAACCGCTCGCTCCCCTGGTTGGTCCACCTTCTAACTCCCGCCCAGCCATACCCAATTGCTCCCAGTGGGTATGGCTGACGATCACATCCAGATCGCAATCCGCCCCCAAATCGATGACAGGCTTGGCACTCTGTTATCCCCCATCCAGTTAACCCCTTTTATCCCCCAAAAATCAACCAAATCTCACCCCGACTAGAACACGTGTTCTAATTTTGATGGTTCAAGATCAGTCAGCTGCCACTCGCCGAGTCAAGCAGTTTCGTGATCGCCATAAAAACCAATCGTCCGTCGTCAAATGTCAATGGTAATCCTAAATCCTCTATGAGCGTGAAAGTATTGACCTTAGCCTGGTATGTAAGCGACCTGACCCCGCCTCAAAGAGCGGTACTGGTCGCTCTGGCTGACCACGCCGACGATGAAGGGCGATCCATTTACCCCAGCGTAAAGAAACTGTCTGTCAAAACGAGCTATCACAAAAGGACTGTGCGCAGAGCCCTGCACCATCTCAGAGAATTCGATCTGATTGTTGTGGAAGAAGCATCGAAAAGATACAGCCCCACAGCATATCGCTTTGACCTGGTGTTGATACAGACCTTAGGTTCTAGACCTGACATAGAAGTAGGTATGGAAGGTTCAGACCTGACAGAGAGCCAGCCAAACCGTCATTAAACCGTCAATTAATGAGCAGGAGGAGGAAGAGGAGGAGGCAGACTGGGGTGAAATTTTTACAACCTACGAAAACGAGATCGGAATCCTAACACCAATCATTAGCGAAAAGATCAACACAGCAATTGATGATAACCCTGGTCAATGGATCTTGGCAGCCATTGAAGAAGCTGTGCGCAATAATGCCAGATCCTGGTCTTACATCAAACCGTTCAATCTGGCAGCCAGTGGTTTACAAAGGTTAGCGCACTTCAAAGAGATCGCTACCACATATTCTGGTCTTTCTGATGAACTGGTATACTTACCGATATGTCCGACAGAACGGGAAGTCATTCAACCTGGGTGGAGATCGATTTGGATGCTATCGAGAACAACGCCAGATTATTTTCCCAACGCATCGGTGTCGAACTTATGGCGGTTGTCAAAGCCAACGCCTACGGGCACGGGGCGGTGCCGGCAGCCCAGGCAGCGCGGCGCGGTGGCGCATCCTGGTTCGGAGTAGCCCGCGTTGAGGAGGCCCTGGAACTTCGCCAAGGTGGCATAAAACATCCCATCCTGATCCTGGGATACATTGCTCCTGCCCAATTGGAAGTTGCCATCTCGAAGGAGATTTCGCTTACGGTTTGGGATGAGGAACAAATTCAAGCAGCTTCCCAGGTAGCTGAAGAATTGGGGGTAGATGCCCGCCTGCACATCAAAGTAGACACTGGCATGAGTCGCCTCGGCATCCAGCCTGAGAGTGCCTTCAATCTTGTGAAACACGCTTACAACCTGCCCAGGGTCACACTGGAAGGTGTTTTCACCCACTTCGCCCGCGCCGACGAAAGCAACCCCAGGCCAACCGATGCTCAAGAGGCCACCTTCTCTAAGCTAGTAGAAACCCTGCAAGCCGAGGGGTTACGTCCTACATATGTCCACGCCGCGAACTCAGCCGCAGGGTTGACCCGTCCAAGCGCTTATTTCGATTTGGTCCGAATGGGTATTGCTTTATATGGGCTGCACCCCTCTGCAGACTGTCGGTTGTCACCCGAATTTCGTCCCGCTCTAAACTGGAAAACGGTGGTCAGTCAGGTAAAAACGCTACCAGCAGGAACGGGGATCAGCTACGGGCATATCTATACCACCAGCGCTCAGGAGAGAATCGGCACCCTGCCCGTCGGATATGCTGATGGATTCAGGCGTTTGGCGGGCAACCAGGTGCTGATAAACGGGGTCAAAGTCCCGGTAGTTGGGCGGGTTACCATGGATCAAATCATGGTCCAACTGGACAGGTTACCCCAGGCGAAAGCGGGTGATGAAGTGGTCCTTATTGGGCAGCAAGGGGGTGCGCGCATCACCGCTGAGGAGGTAGCGGAGACTTGGGGGACCATCAACTATGAAGTTGTCTGCGCCATCGGGCCGCGCGTGCCCAGATTTTACTTGTAAAAAAGTCAGCGCCGCTCAGCCACCCAGGTAAGCTTTCTTCACCTCATCATTCGCCAGAAGGTCTTCCGAATCCCCCTGCAAAACCAAATTGCCATTTTCCAGAACATAACCTCGCTGGGCGAACTGCAGTGCCATGCGGGCATTCTGCTCCACCAGCAAGATTGTTGTCCCTTCCTCATTTATATCCCGAAGAGCGTCGAATACCGACATCATCAGCAGGGGTGCCAAGCCCATGGAGGGTTCGTCGAGTAACATCACCTCCCTCCCGCTCATAAATGCCCGGCCTACCGCCAACATCTGCTGCTCGCCACCACTCAGCGTGCCAGCTTTTTGCTCCTTGCGCTCGTTCAGACGCGGGAAGATCGAAAACACCCACTCCAAGTCTTCCCCGATCGCCTTGCTGTCATCCCGCGCAAAGGTCGCCAGGCGCAAGTTCTCCATCACGGTCAGGTTTTCAAACAAACGCCTTCCTTCAGGGACGTGGGACATACCCAACTCGCTGACTACTTTATCGGCCTGGTACTGCAACAAATCCTCGCCGCGATAGGTGATCTTACTTCCATCCTCGACCGGGATTAGGCGTGAGAGGGCTCGTAAGGTGGTGCTCTTTCCTGCCCCATTGGCGCCGATGATACACACGATTTCACCTTCATTGACTTCAAAATCAATGCCGTGCAGCGCTTTAATATTGCCGTAAGAAACGTGTAGATTCTCAACCGAGAGCAGCATCAGGTCACCACCTCCTTTCCCAAATAAGCATCGATCACATCTGGGTTGTTGCGGATCTCCTCTGGGGTTCCCTCCGCGATGACCTCCCCAAAGACCAAAGTCTGGACAATATCGCACAGGTCCATCACCACTTTCATGCGGTGTTCGATCAGGAAGATCGCCAAGTCCAGTTCAGCGTGGATTTTCCGGATGATCTCCATCATCTGGATCAGTTCCTCTGGGTTCATCCCCGCAGTGGGCTCATCCAGAAAAAGTACTTTCGGCTCTGTAGCCAGCGCTCGGGCTAACTCTACCCGTCGTTGAGCGCCATAAGGGAGGTTGGTCACGATCTGATCAGCCATGTGTGGTATGCCCACCAGATCGAGCAGCTCCATAGCCAACTCTTCAGTAGCTTTCTCTTCCTTAACGCGTTTGGATGTGCCGAAGAAGGCGCCCATCAGCCCGTAAGTGAGCTTCGAATAACGAGCCATCTTAACATGATCGAGCACGCTGAGATAACGCCATAGACGTAGATTTTGGAAAGTTCTGCTTAACCCCCGATCTGCGATTTGATTGGGTTCCAGGCTTGTGATTTCCTCATCCTCCAATGAGACCTTCCCTTCTGTCGGGTGGTAAATCCCGGTGATCAGGTTGAAGATGGTTGTTTTTCCAGCCCCATTAGGCCCGATCAGGCCTCGGATTTGACCTGGTTCAATGGTAAGGTTGTAGTTGTAGACAGCCCGCAGACCACCAAAAAAGTGGGTCATATCTTGGACTTCAAGCAGCGCCATGTTCCCCTCCTTGCGTGGCTTCTTCTTTCGGCTGGAACAGCTTCTCAACATTGAATTCAGTGAAGGCGATCAAACCCGTCGGTCGGAAGATCATGATCAGGATGAGCATGATGGGGATGATGATCCACTTAAAGATGTCGAGAGGTCGTAATGCCTCACTTATCAAGCTCAAACCAACCGCACCGACAACAGAGCCGGTGACCGAATTCAAACCGCCGAAGTACACCATCGCCAGCACTTCAGCTAGCTTACGGATACCGAATGTGTCCGGGTTGATGTAGCCTAGGACGTGTGCGAACAGCCCACCGGCAACACCTGCCCAGAAAGCGGCGAACAAGAAGGCTGCCATCTTTGTTTTTCGGGTGTCCACGGTCATCGCATTCGCAGCCAACTCGCCGTCGCGCACCGCGTTCAGGGCTTTGCCCATCGTAGAGCGCACGAAATTATTGATGATCCAGATCGATAGAACCGTCCACACAAACACTATTGGCAAACTGGCATACCTGGGCTGATTGCTGATCCCCCGAGCTCCACCGACGATCTCCATATTCTCGAAAAAGCTCTTAACGATGAACATAAATGCCAGAGAGATGATCGCTAGATAATCCCCACGTGTACGGAATGATGGGATAGCGACCAGGAGAGCTCCTATAGAGGAGATCAACCCAGCCAGGATCAGCGCTATCGGGAACATGAAAGGGCCCAATCCAGGCGGCAGCAAGGCCTCACCGAAGTTGTTTTCAGACACGAATAGAACGATCGTGAAGGCGGAGGCTACGTATGCGCCTACAGCCATGAAGCCGGGATGGGAACAAGAGAATTCGCCCATGTAGCCATTGACCACATTCAAACTTAGTGTGAGGATGATCGAGATCATTGCCAAACGAGCCACCAAGATCCGGTAGTCGCTGATGTCGCCCCAGATGTGGAGCGTGGCGTAGATCAATATCAGATGGATCGATGCCGTTGCGATCAATGGGTACTCCATGAGCTTTCTAGCGATCTTGTTGGTGAACGGAGCGGTGTAACGGGCGACGATCCCCATCGGCAAGATGTAAATTAAGACCATAAACAATACTGCACTCGGCGCTAGGATGGGATCGCTCAAGATCACAACCGCTCCAAATAAGGCGGGGATCTTGGACATACCCAACAAGCGCGCTAAAGGCAGGCCAACCAGTTGTTCAAGACCGACAGCGACCAACGCAGCGAGAAGCCAACCCAGCAGAGGCACCACTCGGTAAGGCTCCCACAGCTTGGAGAGTCTTGTACTAATCCGCTGCCGCATATTGGAAAATGAAGCAGTGATCGTTGTCATCAATTCTCCTTTCTTCAGGTTTTAGTGTGGTGTCACAGCCGCAATTGGGAGCTGTGCGGTTCCCCGAAGAAACCGTGCGGTCTAAAGGTCAGGATAATTAATATGATGCCGAAGGCGATCAAATTCCGCATGGTCGATGGGAAAATCGTGACGACGAAAATCTCGATGAAACCCAACAGAAACCCTGCAAGACCAGCCCCAAGGATCGAGCCGCGACCACCCAAAATAGCAGCCACGAAAGCCTTCCACCCGAAAAGGATGCCCATATTTGGATCCAGCACGGGAAATGCGACACCGTATAATATCCCCGCCGCGGCTGCTAACGCCGAACCCAAGCCGAAAGTCATCAGCGCGACAGCATTTGTGGGGATACCCATCAGCGGGACGACGACGTAGTCGTATGCCATAGCCCGCATCGCCATCCCCCATTTAGTGCGCCTTACAAACTGGTGCAGAGCCAAGGTGAGTAGGATTGAAACGAATACAATCAGGATCTTCTTGTTGGTGAAGGAGACACCCGCAATATCGATGCTGGCCGTCTCAATTAATACTGGGAACGCTCTCCTTTGAGGGCCCAGAATGGCCAGATTACCGGTCTCGAGGATAATGCCGATCATCAAGCCCGTGATGGCCGCCGAGGCGCGCGGGGCTTCTCGCAATGGGCGGTAGCCGATGCGCTCCACCAGCATACCAACGATAGAATTCAAGGCCATGGTGATAATCAACGTCAAGACCAGCACAAGTCCAAGCGCGATTCCGGATGGCAGCGCCAGTGCTCCGAAGATATTGAGCGCTAGCAGTCCACTGGAGACGAAGAAGCCGATGTAGGCACCTACCATGAACACATCGCCATGGGCGAAGTTAAAGAGCAGCAGAACGCCGTAGACCATCGAATAGCCTATGGCGATCAGCGCATAGAAACTGCCCAACTGGAGAGCGTTGATCAATTGTTGAAAGAAAAATTCCATTGAGGTCGTCCTCCTCATGATGAAGGGCGGGTCAAGGAAGGGCTCAATGACCCGCCCTCTCAGTTACTTTACGAAAATTTGAGTGTGATCATGGGATTTTCTCCAGTGATCACAATCTCACTTTACGGGCACACCTGTTCGTAGAAGGTGAACGTCCCTTCCTCGCTGATCCTCACGATCACTGCGCACTTGATTGGGTCGCCTTCTTCCGTGAAGGTCATATTGCCAGTGATGCCAGGGAATTCCTCGATTTGGGCCATGGCGTCACGGATGCACTTGCGATCGGCATCCAGTTCGCCGGTGATCTCACCGCAGTCCTGGATGGCTCGCTCGACGATATTCATTGCATCCCAAGTGAGCGCACCGACATCGTCCGGCACGTAGCCATGTTTTTCATTGTACGCGTCGATAAACTCTTTAGTAGCACCCGTCGCACCCTCAGCTGCGTAGTGACTGCTGAAGAAGAGCCCGTAGCAGTCCTCGCCACACAAGTTAACCGTTTCTGCGGAGCCCCAGCTGTCGGAACCGACGATCGGTCCATCAAAACCGAGCTCGTGCGCTTGCTGTACAATCAGAGCAACTTCGTTGTAATACTGAGGAGTGAAGATAAACTCCGCGCCTGCGTTCATGATATTGGTCAGTTGGGCGCTGAAGTCGGTGTCACCCGTGGTGAAGCTCTCGAAGGCAACCACAGAGCCGCTACCATGGATGTCCTCCCAGCCCTGCTGGAAGAATTCGGCCAGTCCTTTAGGGTAGTCGCTGGCTATGTCATAAAGCACGCCAGCTTGAGTGAAACCGAACTCATCGGTGACGAAGTTAGCCACCACCGGTCCCTGGAAAGGATCCAAGAATGGAGTGCGGAAGACCCAAGGTCGGTCGAGGGTCGTGTTGGGGTTGGTCGACCACGGGCTGATCATGGGTGTCTCAAGATCGTTTGCCACGCCGCCTGCCGGGACAGCCTGCTTGGAGGATTGAGGCCCTACAATGACGTGAACTTCGTCCTGGGTGATCAGCTTGGTGTTTACCGCCGCAGCAGATTCACCTTTCGACTCGTTATCTTCGATCACTAGCTCAACCGGGTATGTCTCGCCTCCGACCTCGAGCTCGCCGCCGTTCTCCTCTAGCCACATCTCAGCCGCGAATTTCGTCCCTTCTCCGACTTTGGGGATATCACCCGTTAGGGGGGCGTTGATACCGATCTTGATCGTGGTCCCCGCACCACCACAGGCACCCAGGATTAGGGCGCTGAACAACACCAGGGCTAACAACTTTGCTTTGCTAATCTTCCTCATACCGTCTACCTCCTACTTTATTTTTGAAGGGTTTTATTAAACGAGAATCATGCCTGCTTTGTCTTAAGGCTACCAGCCCGTGATCACAGGCATTTCAAAACTGTTGGACGATATTTTGTTTTAGCGATCACCTCCTTCCCATAGAATGCAAAAAGCCCTCGGAACTCAAGGTCACACCTGCTTTTTAGGAATATGCATTAACCCTAGTTCTCCATAAGAGCTTTTTATATATTTTCTCAAAGGCATTGTGAGATGAGTATACTTGAAAAATGGTGAAGATCCAATAACACTTGGATCAGCAGGATTTGGTCCAAAATAGAGTTATTGAACGTCCTACAGCCAATCACCGTCCTGATATTCGTTCCACAGCTAATTCCAATGATATACACCAGATCCAAATTCAATGAGGCAAAAGATAGTGTATATTAACTCGGAATCGTTGTCAATTGGCTCCTCTGATTTTTACAGATTTTTGATAGTGACAGTTTTGTTCCCATATTTTGCTTCAAGGAACATCGGCATGCGCTCAACCTTCAGCGTGATTGGAAAAATATCTCTAGTAAAGCATAAATTCAGGATGAATTCCTGCACATTCGGAATATTCATGAACCGCTGCATACGGACCATTTATGAGTACAAAAACGTCTTTTTCTCTGTATCATAATTAATAAATAAATCACACCTCAACGTCCACGGGGTGGGAAGAGGCAAGTGGACCTCCGGCCTGCCCACGAGGGCGATTTAAGTCGTTCGGATTGTATTGCCCTCAAACCTCTTCAATATATCAATATAATTCGGCAAATTTTGGGCAATTATAACGAATTGTCATAATTATTATTGACATCATTACGAAATTCGTTATAATGATAACATGTTAGATCACCTTGACCGAGAAATCATTTCATTCCTCCAATATGATGGGCGCATGCCCTTCACAAAAATAGCCACAAAATTAGGTATCACAGAGGGGACTGTGCGGCGCCGTGTCAAGCAACTAACGGAAAGTGGCATGATGCAGATTGTTGCCATTGTTGAACCTCAAGATATGGGCTGGGAAGAGGCCGCCATGATTGGGATTTCTGTCAAAGCAAACCTGATCTCGTCTATTGCCGATGAGATAGCCGAGTTGCCTGAAGTCGCTTATCTGTTCCAGGCTGCGGGTGAATTCGACTTGGTTGCGGAAGTCTTTTGCAAAGATAGGGATCATTTTGTTTCCTTCCTCAACAATAAACTTCAACAGATTCCCGGAGTAGAGCGGACCCAGTCTTTCATGATTTTAAAGATGCACAAGCTATCTTATCGTTGGGGGGAGGCCGAACCACCGCAGTTCGCACGTCAACAGACGACCCCTGAATGAATGTGGGGACAAGTTTTTTCCACCAGGGATGTGTATGAGTAAAACACTTCAATCCGGAAACATCGCTGATCTTGTCCACGAAAAATCAATTGAAATTCTCCAAGAGGTTGGATTTTGCGTGCCAGACGATCATGTTCTGGCACGTCTAGATTCTGCTGGATTTATCGTAGACTTGGATTCTCTAATGGTGCGGATTACTCCTGATTTGCTGGCTGCTGCCTTGGGGAGTCTTCCCAAGGACGTTAGACTCTATTCGCGGGAAGGGAAAGCCTTGACTCGATTTGGGGTGGATCCCTGCTTTATGGGAGCCGGCACCCCCGTAAATGTGTTCGACCTCCAATCTGGGACACGTCGATCCGCTACCCGTCAGGATGTCCAACAATTAGTAGCCATCCAGGATGCCCTGTCTCAAGTTGATATCGTTCGCCCAACCGTGACCGCCACCGATCAAGGAGAATTCGCTGACTTGGTGGAAATTGCCGAATTGTTGCGTAACACATCAAAACCGAGTGTGCACCGCACCCTTTCTCCGGAGCGTGTGGGTGCTGCTGCTGAAATGCTATTCGCCGTATCCGGAGGGGAGCAAGCTTTTCACGCCAAGCCCAACTATGCTACTTTGTATTGCCCTATCAGCCCAGGATACTTCACCCCAGAAAATGTCCAATGCATGCTCAAATGGGCCGAATTTGGCATCCCCATCACCCTGTTGAGCATGGCTATGGGTGGTGCTTCGGCCCCGGCAACACTCCTGGGCGAGTTGATTGTTATCAATACCGACATTCTAGCCTGGATCGTAGCCTTGCAAATCCTCCACCCCGGAATCCCCTTACTGTACGGCAGTGTGTCAGCAGTACTCGATATGAAAACCGGCTTGCTGCCACTGGGTGCCCCTGAAAGGGGGATGATTAACAGCGGTGCTGCCATCATGGCGAATTATTACGGCATCCCCGCCATGTGTGGCGGCCTCTCATCTGACGCCAAAGAGTTGGATGCCCAAGCAGGATTTGAAAAAGTCAACACCGCCATCCCGCTGCTTCAACACAACGCTGCAATCATTTACGGCGTTGGTGCCACCGATGCCGGGTCGACGATTTCGTACACTCAAATGGTCTTTGATAACGAGATCATCGCCGGTATACGTCGCATGTGGGAGGGGATACCCTTTCACGATCCAACAGAGGAAGTCGAGTTGATCAAAGCTCTAACCCCTCGTGGCAATTTTCTATCAGCCTCCCACACGCGGCGCAACTATCGAAACCATTGGTACCCCGAAATTATCAGTCGCGATACTTACGAAACCTGGAAAGAAAAGGGTGACACGATCGAGCAAAAATGCCAAAGTAAAGCAATAGAAATTTTGGAAAGCCACCAGCCTACACCGCTGAATGCTGGAGTCGAGGCAGAATTGGAACGCATCGTGCGGCGATACCTGCCAGATTTTGGCTTTGAGCAGGTATTTTCCGGAAAAAATTGATCATCAATCTTAAGGAGTTATAAAAATGTCAGAAATACTGTTCAAAAAATTAGCTCAAAGCGTGATCGATGGCGAACCCGAAGACGCCGAAAAACTGGCGAAACAAGCCTTGGATCAAGGCATAGACCCTCTGGCCTGTATCAACCAAGGGTTGACGCCGGGCATCAAAAAGGTTGGCGAGTTATTCTCCACGGGTGATTATTTCATACCTGATTTAATCATTGGAGCCGACGCCATGAAAACCGCCCTCGACATCCTCGAACCCGCCCTGGTCGGTGGAAAAGAACGCGAAGTTGTGGGTAGAGTTGTCTTGGGAACGGTCCAAGGTGATCTGCACGAGATCGGTAAAACCCTCGTGGGCACCATGCTCACCGCTAATGGGTTCCAGGTCACGGACATAGGCGTCGACCAGAAGGCAGAAGCTTTCATCAAAGCCATCAAAGAGACTAATGCCGATATCGTCGGCGCTTCCGCATTGCTCACCACAACGATGTTACAACAGAAGAAATTGGTTGAAGCCCTCGAAGCAGATGGACTCCGAGACAAGGTGAAGATAATGGTCGGAGGTGCCCCTGTTACCGACAGCTTCGCTAAAGAGATCGGCGCAGATGGTTACGCCGAAGATGCCATCTCCGCAATTGACATCGCCTTTCGGCTGATGGATGCACCCGCGTAGGGGATGCAAATGAGTTCAGATCAACCCCCTATTGAACCGATTCGCACCCCTTACAAGTTGCGATTTTTGGATGAAGAGCAATTAGACAATTTACAAGAAGCAACCCTCCATATCCTGGAGAATACGGGTGTCCAATTCCCATCAGAAAAGGCGTTAGCTATTTTCACCGAGCACGGCGCAGAGGTTGATCGAGACACACACATCGTTAAAATTCCGCGCGATTTAGTTTTCAAAGCGATGTCAACCGTGCCGCGTTATCCCACTCTAGGGGCACGCAACCCTGAGTTCGATCTGCAACTGCAAGAGGGTGTCTCCTTCTTCACCAATGATGGCTGCGGTCACAAGGTCGTTGATTTCAAGACTGGGGAGCAGCGCGCTTCACGGAAGGCCGATGTAGGCATGATGGCCCGCATCAACGACTATTTGTCTTCCATGGCCTTCAGTTGGACCATCGTCAGTGCCCAGGATTGTGGGGTCACCTCCCCGCTCCACGAAATTGAGGTCACCTGGAAGAACAATACCAAGCATTACCAGAGCGTGACCATGATGGGTGAGGAAATTTGCCGGTATGGGGTCGAGATGGCAACCGTGCTGCGAGGCAGCCTGGAAGAAGTGCGCCGCCGTCCGCCAATTTCGCTGGTTGTGTGCTCAATAGCTCCCCTGATGCAAGACAAAGAAGCCATCGAGGGTGCCCTGGTACTTGCCGAGGCCGGAATACCGGTCGCGATTATGTCGATGCCAACGATGGGTACGACCTCGCCAGCCACGTACGCGGGAGCGCTGGCGTTAGGCGACGCCGAGGTTATTAGTGCGACCGTACTTCTACAGTTAGCCAGCCCTGGTGCACCGGTTTTCCACTCCCTGCTTCATGCCTGGGCTGATCCCCGCACCGCAGCTTACGTTGGTTATCCCTTGGATTCCCGCGTTCGCTACGCTCCCGTAGAAATGGCTCATCATTGGAATATGCCCGCCCTAGGTGGCGCCTTTGGCACCGAGAGCCCCGAACTGGATTCTTGGCGGTCAGCTGCTGAAGTGGCTACCGACCCTCTACTGGTAGGATTAGCCAGCGCTGAGATCGTCACCGGAATCGGTCTACGGGATACCTATACCCTGCTTTACCCTGAAGCCATGATTCTCGATGACGACCTTTATCACCGGGCGCGTTACTCCTTGATGAATATGGGGGTCAGCCCTGAGACATTGGCAATTGAAGTCATTGATGTAGTCAAGCCAGGAGGTCACTTTTTGAGCCAGAAACACACCCGCAAACACATGCGCACAGCTATGGTTCGCGGTGTCTTCCATCATTTAGATTCAATGGGTAAATATCGGAATCCGGTGGAATATGCCCGAGAGAAAGTGACCTGGATCTTGGAGAACCACCACCCCGAACCTCCATCCCCGGAGGTGCAAAAGGAGATCGACCGGATTTTGACCGCTGCAGATAACGAATTACAGGTTTAATCCGATGGAAACAAAAACACCAAAGACCTTGGGCTATCGGATGCCCGCCGAGTGGGAACTTCATCAAGGCACCTGGTTGATATGGCCCCACAACGATACACGTGAAGGGACCCAACTTCGACTGGAACACCTCTGGCTGGAGATGACCTCGATTTTACATGAATATGAAATCGTCCATATCATCGTTCCGGATGAGGAGCGGAAAGAGCACCTCCTGCATCAATTAACATTCTATGGCTTGGATTTGACCAAAATCGATGTCAGAATTATTCCCAATGATGATGTTTGGGTACGAGATTGCGGACCTATCTTCGTGGTGAACAATCACGGTGAATTGGCAGTCACAGCCTGGAATTTTAATGGTTGGGGTGAACGATATCCTTATAAAAAAGATCGCCTAGTTCCCGCACGAGTAGCCGAAGCTCTCTCGCTGCCTTTGTTCACTGCTCCCATGACATTGGAGGGAGGAGGAGTAGAAGTTAACGGGAGAGGAACTTTTTTAGCCACACGCAGTTCGATCATAAATCCTAACCGCAACCCCGATAAGAGCCAGGATGAGATCGAAAAGGCAATAAAGGATTATCTGGGGATCGAACACATCATCTGGTTATCAGGCGCTCCGAGGGAATTTTGCGATGCCATTGGCAGTGATACGGATTTACACATCGATGGCTATGCCCGTTTCACAAATGAGGCTACCGTATTGTACGCCTGGACAAATGATGAATCACATCCTTTTTACCCCTACCTCAAACAACACAGGGATGAACTTCGAGTCGCCAGGACCGAATCGGGAAAACCTCTTACACTGGTACCACTTCGAATACCCGAGAATCGGATGTATTCAACACTTAAGACTTCCACAAAGCCTCCATTCAAAAACAAAGCGTCCTTAGTGGGTTATGCAAACTTTTATATCGCAAACAAGGTGGTTCTTGTACCTGTTTATGGTGATGTCAATGATGCCTGGGCAAAGAGCATCATCGCTGAGCATTTCCCAGATCGAGACATCTTCGGTATCCCTGCTTGGGCGACGGCTGAATTAGGCGGAATGATGCATTGTGTAACCCAACAACAGCCTTCAAATGCCCCAATATCCCTCCCCTGAGGAGAGCAGCGAGAAGATTAGGAGGTCCCCATGAATAGAAAAGTCACCCTTGGCTTGATCCAAACGACCTGCACGGATCAGGTTGAAGAGAATTTCAACAAAACATTAAATCACATTAAAGAGGCTGCAGAAAAAGGTGCCCAGATTGTTTGTACGCAGGAGTTATTTAAATCAGTTTACTTCGCCCAAACTGAGGACAGTAAACACTTTAAATTGGCTGAGGAAATCAACGAAAACAACCCCGGCATGGAGATCTTAAGTGGATTAGCAGCTGATCTCGAGATCGTATTGGTCGCTGGTCTCTTTGAAAAACGTGCCACTGGCATCTACCACAACACCGCAGTGGTCTTTGATGCCGATGGAAGCCACCTCGGTAAATACCGGAAAATGCATATACCCGATGACCCACTGTACTATGAAAAATATTACTTCACCCCTGGCGACTTGGGATACAGAGTCTTCCGCACCCGCTATGCAGATATTGGTGTCCTGATTTGCTGGGATCAATGGTTCCCAGAAGCTGCCAGATTGTTAGGATTACAAGGAGTCGAAATAATCCTCATCCCAACTGCAATCGGATACTCAAGACCGGATGAAACATCCAGTTCTGACCATGCCTGGCGAACGGTCCAGCAAGGTCATGCTGTTGCCAACGTCTGCTATCTGGCGGCGGTCAACCGGGTGGGATTTGAACCCGATCCTTCTCCTCCTGGGATGCTGCGAGGTGTTGGTCCCCATGGAGAGAATGGGATAAACTTTTGGGGGTCAAGTTTTATTGCGGATCCGGATGGGCAAATCCTGGAACAGGCCTCAAAAGATGAAGAACAAATCCTGGTCCATACAATTGACCTCGATCTGATTAAGGAGGCCAAAAATCGCTTCTCATTTCCATACCGTGACCGACGCATTGACTCTTATCAGGACTTGTTAAAGTTGTATGTGGATAAATTCTTAAAAGGAAGATATGTACACTAAAACCCCCGCTATAAAACCGATTGAGCCTGCATACCATATTCGGATTCTGAGTGATGAGCAACTTTCTGGTTTCAAATCTGCCACATTTGAAATCCTGGAGGAGTCGGGAATCCACTGTCCCTCAGAGGTGGCACTCCAAATATATGCGCAGCATGGCGCGCATGTAGACTTCGATAAACAGATTGTCAAATTGCCGTCTGATATCGTGTTAGAAGCCTTATCTCATGCGCCCAGAACCTATACCATGGGAGCCAGGCTAGAAGCATTCGATTTAGATTTATCTGTTAATGCCATGTTTGAAGCGACAGATGGCACCGGGACGAAGACGGTAGACTATGAAACTGGCGAACTGCGAGCCTCCGTCAAAGATGATGTAGCAAAATCCGCTCGCATCGCCGATTATCTCTCATCGATTAGTTTCTACTGGCCCATGGTCAGCGCCCAGGACCACCAGCCAATACCATCGCTTCATGAACTGGATGCTTCTTTTAATAACACAGTCAAACACATCCAAACTCCGACAGTCTTAGGAAAACAGGTTGCCAAATACGCGGTCGAAATGGCAGCGGTCGTTGCAGGGGACGCTTCCAGATTACGCCAGCGCCCACCTCTTTCGCTCTTAATCTGCACAATTGCACCCCTGGCCCAGGATATTGAGAGCATTGAGGCAGCCCTGGAATTTGCAAAGGCTGGATTGCCAATAGGAATTATGGCAATGCCGAACACAGGTTCAACAGCACCAGCAACGACTGCAGGAACTATAGCAGTTGGTGATGCTGAAATTGTAGCTACCATGACATTGATACAAATGGCTTATCCCGGTGCTCCAACCTACCATTCCTTCATGCCGGGCATGACACACCCTCGCACGGGTGCATATTATGGGCACGATGCTATTGTCTATGCAATCGGCGTTGAGCTGGCACACATGTGGGGCGTTCCTACACTGGCTGGAACCTTCGGTGGAGATGCGACCATCCCAGGATGGGAATCAACCATGGGTGGGGGCGTTGCTTCCTTGTTGTGCGCGCTGTGCGGCGCAGAAACTGGCAGCGGAATGGGATTGTTAGAAGGCAGCACGAAACTATATCCAGAAGGTTTAGTTCTGGACAGCGAGTTATATACATCTGTCTGTGAGAACGCGGCTGGGTTAATAACCAGCGCTGAAGAAATGGCCATCGATGTTATAAAAGCCGTAGGACCCAGGGGACATTTCCTAGGGCAACGGCACACAAGAGAACATATGCATAAATATGATTATTCGGATGTGGTCTATATACCGAAAAAAGAAGGGGGTTATCGCGATCCCCTGCAAGTTGCGAAGGAAAAAACGCGCTGGATATTAAAGAACCACCATCCGGAACCGTTGAGCGAGACCCAACAGAACGAGCTGACCCGCATCCTTCAAGCTGCTGAGTCTGAACTAAGTCGGAAGGAGTGATCCTTGGAAACTGTCCTTCATGTTTTATCGGAAAATGAAAAAGCCCAGGTACACGAACGAACGCTAAAATTACTGGCTACTACCGGTGTACAGGTTAACACTGCAACAGGGCGTCAGGTTTTGAAAGAAGCGGGGGCGGAAGTTAATCCAAATACAAATAACGTTCGCTTCCCACGCTCTTTGGTTGAAGAGTCCCTTGATCTGGCCCCCAAGAATTTCTCCCTGGGAGCTCGCAGACCAGGGTGGGATTTGCCTATGAATGCCGGTGAATGTTCCCTAATCGCTGATGGTGAGGGAATTTCAATCATCGATCGGAAGACCGGGGAGCACAGATCCACCACGTTCAAGGATTGGCTTGAAGCCACCCGCCTGATCGATGCGTTGGACGAAGTTGGGGTCTATTGGTCTATGGTGGAAGCTGGTGATGTTCAGGAAACCATCCCCAACATGATCAATTACTGGCGGCACATCTTCCGCAACTTTTCCAAACATATTCAAGATGGCTCTCCAGAAGCCGAATACAGTCCTTGGTTGTTGGAAATTCTGCAAGTCGTGTTTGGCGATAAAGACACAATCCGAAAACGGCATCCCTTTTCCTTTTTAATCTGCCCTCAATCACCCCTGATCATCGAAGGGCAGCACACCGATGCTTACCTGGAACTTACCGGCTGGGATATTCCAGTCGCCATCATGCCCATGCCTCTGATGGGGGGTACAGGTCCCGGCAACATGATCTCAATGACGATTCTCTGCAATTGTGAGGTCTTGGCTATGCTCTGTTTGATCCAGGCTGCTGATCCGGGGACACCCTTCATCTATGCACCGGTGTTGGCCGTGATGAACCCGCGTACAGGTTTGTACAGCGCCGGAGCTATTGAAAATGGGTTGCTGAGTTCTGCAGGTATCGAAATGGCCCGTTACTATGGGCTACCTGTGGAAGGTACCGGCGGAGGGACAGATACCTATGCTCCCGGCATTCAGGCTAGCTATGAACGCGCCATGAATTTCCTCATAGCGATGTTATCCTGGCCGGATTTGATCGTTGGTTCAGGTTTGTTGGGAGGAGCGATGATCCTGAGTTTGGAACAGCAGGTGATTGATGCCGAAATGTTTCGGATGAGCAAACAAGCCCATCGGGGTATCCTGACCCATGATGAGATGTGGCTGGATGATGTTATCCAGCGCGTCGGCCCGGGCGGAAATTTCCTGGGGGAGAAGTCAACAAGAGCTAACATGCGCTCCGGGGAATGGTTGATTCCCCGTCTGGGCGCTCATGATACCCAGAAAGCTTGGGAAAACACGAGAAAGGTAGATATCCTCATAGAAGCTCGCGAAAAAGTAGAACATATCCTATCCACACATAAACCCTTACCTCTAGGAGACGAAATCGAAAAAGAATTGGACAATATACATAAACGCGCCCAAGAAACTCTGGATTAGGTAGGTATTGATCCCAACTGATCCCTTCCCTTGTGCGGCTCTACAATCATTCAAAAGGAGATTTCCATGAAGACATTAGTATTGGGGGGAGCGGGAGCGGTTTGTAGCGAAACCACTCGCGACCTGGCGCAATTCAGCAACTTCGATGAAATTGTGATAGCTGACTACAACCTCGATGCTGCCAACGCGTTAATTACAGATATTGGTGATCCACGGTTAAAAGTTATCTTCTTCGATGCCGAGGATTATGATGGCATGCTCAAACTCTTCCCTGGCTACGACGTGGTGATTAACGGCCTACCCTGGAAATTCGATCTTGCTGTTACGAAAGCATGTGTCGAGGTGGGTGTAAACGGCTTAGATGTATCCACCGAGGAAGATCAATGGGATTTCGATTCCGCTGCAAAAGAAAAGGATATCGTCTTTATTCCCGGTGTGGGTGCAACTCCCGGAATCACTAACGCAATGGCCCGCCGGGCCGCAGACCAGATGGATGAGGTTGATGATATCCAAATCAACTTCGCTGCTTTTCGTTGCCCAGCTCCAGCCCCAGGGTTGTTGATTACCTTCTTGTGGGAGTTCCACCCCAAAACCGAGGGGCGTGTCTACTATGAGGACGGCGAATTCCATTGGGTTGGACCTTTCAAAGGACTGAAAAATATAACCTTCCCTGGTGAAATCGGAGAACAGGAAGTCTGCTACATCCCGCATCCAGAGACGCGCACAATGCCCAAGAGTCTCGGAGCTAGAAAGGTTTCCGTGCGAGGCTGCTTCCCCCCACATGCCATGCGTTTAGCCAAAGCCATGCTTGAGTCAGGACTCTATAGTGAAGAGCCAATCACCGTAAAAGGCGTGGAAACCAATGCGCTCGAAATGATGCACGAAATCTTGCTCGCCCTCCCCGAAACGAAAGAAACCCCCATATGGGCATACGGGTTGGTAGTGGATGTCTTCGGTGAGAAAGATGGCAAGAAAATCAAGATCAGGTTGTGGAGCGAACATCCCCCGATGGATAAATGGGGTGGGAAAGCGGCTTATTATAAAAATATCGCCATACCTTTGAGCATTGGTGCGCAGATGATCGTGCGCGGTGATGTGGGTGCGCGCGGCGTTGTGCCCCCGGAGACTGCCATCGACCCTTCCATCTTCTTCAATGAATTGAAGTTACGTGGAATCGAGATAGGAGAACAAGTGGAGTGGCTTGATTAGATTTCTTTGACCTGGGAGGTTTGCATGCAAACCTCCCAGTTTTAAACATCTTGGAGGCAAACGATGCGAATTCTCGTACTTGGTGGCGCAGGGAAAATGGGCTGTATCTCAGTTCAGGACCTTTCAAGAGATGAAAGAGTGAACGAAGTTGTCATCGCCGATCTCAACATGGAGCAGGCAAAAACGGTCGCGGATTATATCGATAATCCAAAAATCAGCATTCATGAAGTCGATATCAACGATGAGGAAGCATTAGTCCGATCGCTTGAAGGTGCGGATGCATGCTTGAACGCCACCGTTTATTACACCAACCTGCAGGTGATGGAAGCGTGTCTTAAAACAGGTGTGCCATATACCGACATGGGGGGACTCTTCTACACGACCCGAAAACAGCTTGAAATGCACGCCCGCTTCAAATCAGCAGGCATCAGTGCTGTCCTATGCATGGGATCCGCTCCAGGGGTGCCGAACATCCAGGCTCGATATGCTGCCGACCGCCTGGATACCATTGACAGCATCAAGATCTTCGACGGGATCAAGCCGCCAGCGCCTGATGATGTCCGGTTTTCCTACGCAGTTCCCACGATTGTGGATGAATTAACCGTCGAGCCTATGGTGTTTGAAGATGGGGCGTTCGTCGCCAAACCGCCTCTAAGTGGATTCGAGGACTACTGGTTCACACAACCGCTTGGTTTGATCCCCATGCATCTATCTCTGCATTCTGAGGTCGCAACGTTGCCGGTCTCTTTCAAGGATAAAGGCGTGAAAGAGTGTTTCTTCAAGATCAATTACTGGGGAATGGCCAAAGAGATGGTCGAGAAGGTGCGCGTCTTGGTCGAATTCGGTTTTGATGGACGTGAACCTGTAGACGTAAATGGAACATCTGTCGTGCCGCGTGATTTCATGGTTTCGATGCTGTCAGGCTATGTCTATTCCATCACCGATCTCCTTGCTCCTCCCAAATCCCAACCACCAGATTGGACAAAAGAAATTGTGACCGAGGTACACGGGGCAAAGGATGGGGAAGAGACAGTCTACAGGATGGGAACGCTGACCTGTAAGGGGGCTTTGCCGACAGGCGTAGCCCCAGCAGTCGCGGCTGTCTGGCTAGCGGAAGGACGTGTGGATCCCGGAGTCTACCCTCCTGAAGTATCCATTGATCCTATGCCTTTCTTCAAAGAACTCGAACAGCGAGGGATTATCACGCAGGTGACAGTTACCAGGAGAGTGTGAAAGTTGAAATTCTTTTCTCGTTCCCGTAAACGTGGTCAGAGTCTCAGACCTCCTGACCTCTACGAATATTTTGTCGACAACTATTGGTTCAAAACGGTCGATCTTGAGAACCAGAAAATCAATGAACCCCTGCGAGGCAGTAACAATGCCGATGTGATCATCGTTGGAGGCGGCTATACGGGTCTTTCTTCCGCCTACCATATCAAGCAAAAATTCCCCGATAAGCAAATTGTCTTATTGGAGGGGGCTTGTTGTGGATATGGCGCCAGCGGGCGTAACGGTGGCTTTTGTATTGCCACGGACCTGATTAGAGAATTGGATGAATCTGATCCCGAGATTCGCCAGAAAAACCTAAAAGTTTCATTCTATGGCCTCAATTTCATTAAGAAAATGATCGCCGAACACGGTGTCGATTGCGATCTCGAAGAGAACGGGATGCTGGGGGTTGCGTTAAACAACAAACATGCCCAAGCGCTCGAAGAGTACCGGGACAGGCTCAAGGCGTTTGGCCTCGATTCAACGTTTTTAGAAGGGGAGGATTTGGAATCTGAGATCAAATCCCCCCTTTTCATCGCAGGATTGAACATTCCATATGGCGCCATTCTCAACCCAGCAAAACTTGCCCGCGAGATGAAAAGAGTAGTTGAACAAATCGGTGTCGAGGTTAGAGAAAGAACGGTCGTTACACG
>JASFVL010000238.1:0-6363 GCA_050049875.1 Anaerolineales bacterium | reverse complement strand
AATGTTTTTTCGCATTTGTTCTCCATTAAGGGGGGGGGCAATCTCCTTCAGCCAGTTCTGATCTTCAATCCGCCTGAAGCCACCCCAATAGGTAACCGCACCGATTTTACCAGCAAAATCTTAAAGCACGCGAGGAATCGAACAAAGGTGTGCACGCAAGACTTGTCATGAAGAAGAACGTGGGGTGCACACGAACAAAGCTCTAATAGCGCTAATGGCAGGCTAATCGGCTGGGGTCAGGATGACATCGCTCACACCAGATGCCTCAGCTAAAATGGAGGCCTTATTCGTCCGTTCCCAAGGTAAATCCAAATCATCGCGACCAAAATGACCATATGCAGCGACCTGACGGAAAATTGGGCGACGTAGACCCAGGTCGCGTATGATCGCACCAGGGCGCAAATCAAAGTGTTCTTCGATGAGTTCGGCAATTTTTTGATCGGGCACGCGGCCGGTGCCGAAAGTTTCCACATTAACACTCAACGGGTGGGCTACTCCGATCGCGTAAGCTACTTGTATTTCGCAGCGTTCAGCCAATCCGGCTGCGACCACGTTTTTTGCTGCCCAACGAGCCGCATACGCTCCGGAGCGATCCACTTTGGTGGCGTCTTTCCCACTAAAACAGCCACCACCGTGGCGACCCATGCCACCGTAAGTATCAACGATGATTTTACGCCCCGTCAAGCCTGAATCGCCTAAAGGTCCGCCAACCACAAAGCGTCCGGTAGGGTTGGTGTATATCTTTAGATCCTCATCCACCATATCCGGCGGCAGAATTGGGTAGATGACATGCTCCTCCAAAGCCTCTCGGATGTCTTCTTGGGAAATATCAGGCGCGTGCTGGGTGCTGATTAGAACGGTATCCACACGACAAGGTTTACCATAACAATATTCCACTGTTACCTGGCTTTTTCCATCCGGACGAAGCCAGGGAAGTGTGCTGTCTTTGCGCAGTTCCGCCAGCCGACGAGCGAGCTTGTGAGCCAGATAAATAGGCATCGGCATTAGAACGGGGGTCTCATTGCAGGCATAACCAAACATCATCCCTTGGTCGCCGGCTCCAATCGCCTCGACCTCTTCGTCAGTCATTTCCCCGGTCCTGGACTCCAAAGCATGATCGACACCTTGAGCGATATCCCCAGATTGACGGGATATCGCTACTTGAACACCGCAGGTGTTGCCATCA
Source organism: Anaerolineales bacterium (assembly GCA_050049875.1). Taxonomy (GTDB): domain Bacteria; phylum Chloroflexota; class Anaerolineae; order Anaerolineales; family UBA11858; genus JASFVL01. Next base: position 5,177 of record JASFVL010000238.1, on the reverse strand, counting down.
AAACCTTTTTCGCTGCCGTCGTAGCCGATATCTAGAATAACTTTGCGCGCCAATTCGTCGTAATTGAGATTTGCCCGGGTGGTAATCTCACCTAGCAGAATGACAAAACCGGTCTTCGTAGCCACCTCACAGGCGACACGGGAGAGGGGATCCTGCTCCAAGCATGCATCCAGCACAGCGTCGCTGATTTGATCGCAAATCTTATCAGGGTGCCCCTCCGTTACCGACTCAGATGTAAACATCAGACTCGACGAACTCATAAAGGTAGTGCTCATAAAAACCTCCAAGAAAAAAATTACCCTTTCTGGCGTGAAAGGGCAAAATTCAAGAAAACGGCCACCCTCTCATCTTCCAGAACATCCGTCTGCCGGAATTGGCACCATCTTCAGCCACCAGCTATCAGATTTCAGAAACCAGTAAATAGCGACAGGGTCTTGCTCAATTACTCACCGCTTCTCACTATTTACAGTTCCCTGACCACTGGCCCTGACCGGTTGCCGAGGTTTCCCAGGGCCGGTCCCTCCACCTCTCTGGATAAGAGCGCCGCAAGGGCTGTATTAGATTGTTGTGGGCGATAATACCATGTCTATAGTGGGATGTCAAACTAAGATAGCTCTCAGCGGGCTGCCCACCAAGCCACAGGTCAGTATTCGATCTGGCTCATAGGGTTGAGCTTGTCGAAGTTGTGGCGGGAGATCATCTCACGAACTGTACCCGTCTTGCCGCGTATGACTAGGCTGTCCGTACGGGCACCATGACTATAATAAATCACGCCATCCAGCAACTGACCATCGGTGATCCCGGTGGCGGAAAAGAAAACATCCTCCGAGGCGACCAAATCGTCCATGGTGATGACTTTGTCGAAATCGATTCCAGCCTCTCGGCCGAGCCTGAGCTCAACATCGTTTCGGGCGTGAAGTTTCCCTTGAATCTCCCCATCCATACCGCGCAGAGCGCACGCTGCAAGCACACCTTCTGGCGTGCCACCAATGCCCATGAGCACATCAATACCCGATTCGGGCCAGCAGGTCATCATGGCGCCAGCTACATCCCCGTCTGTGATCAGACTGATGCGGGAACCACACTCGCGCACCTCTTTTATCAACTGCTCGTGACGGGGGCGTTCCAAGATAACCACGGTGAGATCCTTAACATGCATATCTTTCACTCGGGCGATATTCTTCAAATTGTCCTGCACCGGAGCGTTGATATCGATGACCCCTTTGGCTTCAGGTCCAACGGCGATCTTGTTCATATAAACGAAAGGTCCCGGATCATACATGGTACCGCGAGGGGCAATCGCTACTGTGGCAATGGAATTCGTGGTGCCCTTGGCTAATGGGCGAGTGCCATCGATTGGGTCGACGGCGATATCCACAGCAGGGAGATCTCCGGTGCCCAATTGTTCCCCGTTATAAAGCATCGGAGCCTCATCTTTTTCGCCTTCCCCAATCACAATCACAGCGTCCATTTCAATGGAGTTAAGCACCAGACGCATGGCATCCACAGCCGATTTATCAGCGGCTTCCTTGTCGCCGCGTCCCATAAAACGTCCAGCAGCCAAAGCTGCTGCCTCTGTTACACGTACTAGTTCCAAAGCCAGGTTCCGGCTTGGTCGGGTATTCATTCCTTTCTAACCTCCTTGTTAATATAAGAACAAAATCACATAATAGCTGATCACGCCGGCCCACAACCAGGAGTCAATGCGATCTAAAGCGCCACCGTGACCGGGTATGAGGTTGCTCGAATCCTTTATTCCAACCTGTCGCTTAATCATGCTCTCACCCAAATCTCCCATCGTGGTCACTAGTGATAAAACAACACCCAATACGACACCATGCCAGGGGGTCATCCCAATTTGCGGTGAAACCCAGGTGCCCCAAAGAAACGACAGCAAAGCACCCCCAAGCACGCCTGTCAGGATACCAGCGAGATACCCTTCCCAGGTCTTTTTAGGGCTCAGCCGAGGGCTGAGTTTGCGGCGTCCCCGCCAACGCCCTACGAAATAAGCGCCCGAGTCTGCCAGCCACACAATGGGCAAGGCTAAGAGCACCCACCACAATCCATCCGTCAAACCGCGCAGCGAGATCAGGTAAGCGCCCAACCAGCCCAGATAAAGCACACCCCCCAGGGTGACCGCAAAGTCTGTAGCAGCCTGGTCGCGGCCACGTTCATAAGCCAAGGCATGAAATGCCATGGTAACCAATATTATCAAGCTGAGGATCCAAGGTGCACTTTCAAAGCCGTTTATGGCGCGGCCGCCTGTAATCAAGAGGACACCCCCTACAACCAAAGCGCCAGCAGGCTGAAACCCACCAGCGCGAAACAACTGCACGTACTCCCAGGCTGCCAAACCCAGAATCAAAGCGATCAAAGCGAAATATACTAACCCCCCGAAATAAATTACCGCTAGACCAATAGGCAGTAGGACAGCGGTAACCAGCACTCGTTGTAGCAACATTGGAATGGTTCTCTCACGGCTCATCGCCGATAAGCCCATATCGGCGTTCTCGATGGCTGTATTCGATTATTGCACGACGCAGTTCTTCTTTGTCAAAATCTGGCCAATAAGTGGGGGTGAAATACCATTCCGCATACGCCCCCTGCCAAATCAAAAAATTGCTCCCTCGCAGCTCACCGGAGGTGCGAATGATCAAATCAGGATCAGGCACTCCCGCTGTAAACAGGTACTGACTGACCATATTATCGGTCACATCTTCGGGTTCGATGTGGTCCTCAATCATTTGGCGGATCGCGCAGATGATCTCGTCGCGACCCCCGTAATTAAATGCAACATTGAGGACTAGACGATCATTTTCTTTTGTCAGCTCGATGGCTTGAAGGACTTTTTTCCTCAATGTGGGGTTGATGCGATCCAAACGCCCAATATGTCGCAACTGCACTCCCTGCTCATGAAGCTCTCTAAGCTCACGATCAATCACATCTTCCAGTATGCGCATCAAACCGCGCACTTCCTCGACGGGCCGACCCCAATTCTCTGTTGAAAACGCATATAAGGTGAGATACTTAACCCCAAACTCAACACAAGCTTCCAGCACTCGGCGTAGATTTTCGGTACCGGCGCGATGACCAGCAAGCCGTGGCAGGCCGCGCGCAAGAGCCCAGCGACCATTGCCATCCATTATGATGGCGATATGCCTAGGTACTTTCTCCGGCAACTTATGATCTACTTCTGCATTCATCTAAATAAGGACTAGACGTCCATTATTTCGGTTTCTTTGCGCTCGCCGACAGCGTTGATCTCCTCGATAAAGCGGTCCGTGATCTTTTGCAATTCGTCTTCACCACGTTTGCATTCATCTTCAGAGATCATTTTTTCATTTTCAAACTCCCGCAGATCTCTGATATTATCCCTGCGAACATTGCGCACGGCGACACGAGCTTCCTCCACTCGAGTCTTAACGATCCTAACCAATTCCTCGCGGCGCTCATCAGTGAGCGGAGGCATGTTCAAACGGATGGCTTTGCCGTCGTTATTCGGCGTCAGTCCCAAATCAGAGGCTAATATTGCCCGCTCGACATCCCGTAGTGTAGCGGGGTCGTACGGTCGAATCAAAAGCATGCGTGGCTCTGGAACACCGATGCTCGCTAATTGAATTAGCGGTGTTTGGGTTCCATAGTATTCTACCGGCAACTTTTCAACCAGAGCAGGGCTGGCCCGTCCGGTTCGAATGCCGGCTAAATCCTCTTCCAGTGCTTGGACAGCACCTCTCATGCGGGTCTCAGCTTCCCTATACACATCATTGAGCATAAGATGCCTCCGTAAGCCATCTTTGTAAAGAAGCAATTTGCAGTGTAAATTACTATGCACACGTGAAAATACAGGCTCTAAGACAGACCTTTGCGAGCCTCACGTTATCACTGTTATCACTATATTATAGGATACCCGAAAATGCTAAGAGAGAAAAGGGGAGAATTTATGAAGACCGTGAAGCAAAATGCGCTTTATTAGACCTCATTCGGTCACTAGGGTCCCTACCCGTTCACCAAACAATGCCCGTCGCAGGTCGTCTGGATCCCACAAGTTGAGCACCAAGATAGGCATTTTATTGTCCATACACAACGAAATGGCTGTGCTGTCCATCACTTCCAGGCGGCGATTGATGGTCTCAATATAGGTCAAATGGTCAAAGCGGACGGCATCAGCGTTGACCAGTGGATCTGAGTCGTAGACTCCATCCACCTTCGTCGCTTTAATTAAAACATTCGCACCGATCTCCATAGCGCGCAGCGCCGCAGCAGTATCCGTAGAAAAATATGGGTTTCCAGTGCCGCCCCCCAAGATAACAACGCGTCCTTTCTCAAGGTGACGGATCGCGCGCCGACGGATATAGGGTTCCGCCACAGAACGCATCTCAATGGCGGATTGCACTCGTGTGACGATACCCATCCGTTCCAGAGCGTCCATCAGCGCCATAGCGTTCATCACCGTAGCCAGCATGCCCATGTAATCGGCTGTAGCGCGGTCCATCCCGCGCTCCAACCCCTCGCGGCCTCGCCACAGGTTTCCCGCTCCGATCACGGTTACGACCTCCACCCCGAGGTCATATATCTCGCGCACCCTGTGAGCTACCTCTTCAGCTTGCGCGGGATCAATACCGAAGCCTCCCGCCCCAGCCAGGGCCTCACCACTTAACTTGAGCAATACGCGCTTATATTTCAATTCTCCTTCCATCGTTACCCTCCCCTGGTCAGCGTTAATCTGTGTCATCTCTAGCCTATAGAATAAAAGGGCCAACTTTGGGTTGGCCCTTTACTGATTAGGAAGTGGTGTTATCGCCAACTTCCCAACGAACAAACCTTCGAATGACGATATTCTCCCCAATAGCAGCGATCGTTTGGTGTAAAAAGTCCTGTATGCTGATGTCATCATCGCGAATATACGGCTGGCGCAGCAGACAAACATCATCTTTAAACTTGTTCATAGCGCCTTCCACAATGCGATCTAAGATGTGCTCGGGTTTTCCTTCGTCGAGAAAGCGTTTACGGACGATCTCCGCTTCATATGCCAGGACATCTTCCGGAATGTCCTGCTCCTGAACCCATCTGGGGGATACGGCGGCTATTTGAAGTGCCATCTCGTGGGCGAACTCCCGAAACGCTTCAGAGCGGGCTACGAAATCCGTTTCGCAGTTCACTTCCACCATCACGCCTAC
>JASFVL010000237.1:0-6366 GCA_050049875.1 Anaerolineales bacterium | reverse complement strand
CTGTACAGAGATTTGGATTTGATCTGTACAGGTGTTTTTTAGTTCTTTACTACCGGTTTGTGTACGCGTAAACCACCCCCTCGGCGTCTCCGATATAGAGCCAACCGTTTGCCACTGATAAACTTGTCCTGGATTGGATATCAGTGGATATTTTCCATAGTTCAGACCCATCGCGAGCATCTAGAGCGATGATGTCTCCCCGTTGGGTTAGGAAATACAGATCGTCAGCGACCTTCACGGGGGAACCGAGCAAATAGTTAAAGGAGCCGCCAGGGATGTTGTACTCCCAAATGTTGCTGCCGTCTTGAATATTCCAAGCGTGGACGACCGTGTTAGCGGAGCCGAAATAAATCGCATCCCCGGCTCCTGAAAGTGAGGGCACCCAATTGCCAGTATCCTTGCGCCACAGCAGTTCACCAGAGCGGATATCCAGAGCGGATATAAAATCCTGGTAAGCCACATAGGCCACCGCGTCTTGCGTCGCATAGAGGGCTTTGGTGAAACCATCTCTGGATTCGAAAGTCCAAAACGGGTTGCCATTGGTTGTGGAGAGTGCGTATAGGCGCATTGGACCTCCTTCGTCTACATCGATGGAGGGGTCTTGATAGCTACCGGCGACATAGATGCGTTCTTGGAATAATTGCGGAGTTTGCAGAATATAATTATCAGTTTGGTATTCCCACAGAAATTCTCCATCGAAGGCATTCAAAGCAAACAGCTTCGCCCTTCCTTGGGGATCACTGTCCAAGCCTGGGCCGACGTAGGTAGTCGAGACAAATAAGGCATAATTGACCACCAGAGGAGCATGCTGAACGTTGATCTCTAAGTCTCGTCCCCATTGGATTTCACCGTCCTCGATATCGAGTGCCAACAGCCGTCCACCCTCTAAGCCGACGTAAACGAAGTCATCGCTTGCTGCAATTGCGCGTTCCCAAATCTGCAATGAAGGCGCGAATTGCCAACGCTGCTCGCCCGTGGTTGCGTCGAGGGCTACCAAAGGATTCCCTTCTGGAGCTACAATCACATTGTCCTCTGTTATCACGGGAGGGAGATTAATCGGCCCATCAAAACGTTTCGACCAAATCAAGGTTAATTGATCACCGAATAACCTATCTTCAACAATTTGTCTTGTATCTACACAGCCAGTAATTAGTGTTAAGATCGCTAATGTAAAAAGATATCTTAGAGTTTGAGCAAGCCAAAGGATCTTCTTGAAACGAATCAATTTTGTCATTGCTAAATAGTCACTAAATCTATGCGCTCGCTTGATCTAGGTATTGCATATGCTTTGCACTCAAACGCAAGCCAACAGCTCCCAGATTGTCTTCCAATTGTTCCAAATTGCGTGGCCCGATGATGGGGCTGGTAACAATCGATTTGGAGAGTAACCAACCCAGCGCGATTTGTGGAATCGAGCGGTTTAATTCCTTGGCGATATGGTCTGCAGTTTCTAGGATGGACCAACCTTGCTTGTTGAAGTAGCGGTTCTTAACCCTATTTGCCCGGGCGCTTTCAGGAAGCGGTTCACTTTGCTCGTATTTTCCTGTCAGGAATCCTCCAGCGAGAGGGCTGTAGGGGATCACACCTAAGCCGTAGTTGTGGCAAACATCCTGAAGTTCGCGCTCGAATTCCTCTCTATGGATCAAGTTATAGTGAGGTTGTAAGGAAACATACCGAGCCACACCAAGCTGCTCAGAGGTCCACAAAGCTCGCATCAACCGCCAGGAAGGATGGTTCGAACAGCCGATATAACGCACTTTACCCTGCCTGATGAGATCGTCGAATGCAGTAAGAGTTTCCTCAATTGGTGTGGTCTCGTCGAACCAGTGAGACTGATATAAGTCGATATAATCGGTATCCAACCTGCGTAGAGAATCCTCTACTGCATTGAAGATGCGAGCTCGTGAGAGACCCTCGTCATTTGGGTCATCCCCCATTCTAGCGCGCACCTTCGTTGCGATGATTACTCGATGACGAGGGATTTTGTGAGTCTTCATCCACTTGCCGATAATGCTTTCAGCGACACCACCAGGATTGCCTGGGACCCATCTGGAATAAATATCAGCGCTGTCGATAAGATTAACCCCAGCCTCGAAGGCAGTATTAAGGACCTTTATAGATAAATCTTCATCAGCAGTCCAACCAAACTGCATGGTACCCAAGCATAATTCTGAGACTTTTAATCCAGTTTTTCCAAGATTGCGGTACTCCATAATCCTCCTTAAAGTGCTATCAATTGCACAATTTTACCCCGAAACCAATTCACTCATGGGATAGCTTACATCCTTACATCCTCTGCTCGGAGTGAGGCGTGGGGAGTGTTTAGTTGCTGGTCTTATAATTGGCGCGTATAATTTTATGAAGATTTCATCCAAGTCAATCTGTTTCATCACGTATCAATCTGATGAGACCGTGGTTTTTTTAGAGGCAGTCCGGCGAGTGTCCCGTTCGTTAAGTACTTCCATCGCTGGACGACTACGAAACCACAACCAAATGTTCTGGGCGAACACGCCTGTAGAAAAAGCTCCCAAACCAATATACAGTCCAGCAATCTTCCCCCAAACCACACCAGCCCATAAGATGATGCTGATGGTGACCATAAAAATTACAACCGCTTCAGGTATGCCGCGTGTTCGCCGGTTATGTAAAATAACCCCTTGGTACCAGCTTTGCAAAACATTTGCAGCAGGCATCGGCAGAGCGAGCCATAAACTGCTGCGCGCTAGAGATGCTAACTTCGGTGAGAGTCCTGAGAAACTTTCGAACCATACATCGGCTAAGGGAGTTGCTGTGAATACCAGCAGCATAATTGTTGTGGTACCACTTAGTAAAGTGGTGAAGCGTCGCAATTGAGCTGCTGAACCCGGTTCATCCAGCGTAGCGACAACTACTTCGTTATAGGCCATTCCCATACTGCGGAGTATAAAGATCAACCCGGATACTACGGGCCAAACCGCCAACGATTCTAAAGCACGAGGCATACGACTGAGTGCAGCGCTGCCGATGGGCTGGACTAATAAAGTTAACAGCGATGTCAAAGCTAATGGGATATAGAAATCGAAAAATTCCCGATACGAAAGTGGAGGTTCAACCTTGGGAGCCGGTTTCAACTCAGTATTCAAGACTGGGCGCACCCGCAAACCCACGTATAGCGCTTCGCTTATCACACCTGCAGCTACGGCTCCGGTTGCTACTACAATACCCGCAAAGGAACCACTTACATACCCGAGTGTCAAGATCACGATATCCGCACTAAGCCGAATCACGGTCCCAATCCCGACGGATTGGGAATGCCCGAAACGAATCAAAACCCCCTGATTGAATCTGCGATAGGCGATGGACCATGTCCAAGGGGTCATGATCATCAATCCGATGCGGGCCGGTTCCACGATTTCATCTGGCGCCCCTAAGATTCCTTCTACCACCACATAGTATAGAGGGGTGAAAGCTGTTAGCACGTGTAAGCCTGTTAGAATAGCACCTGCACTCAGCATATAAGTGCGAATTTTGATATAAGAATCCCAATCTTTGCTCAGGGCAGTAGAAGCTGCCAGAAGCATGATGATAGGGGCTTCGATGATTAAGGCTAATGGGAATACCACACCACCGTACGCTGCCAAATTTATTTCGGGGTTAGGCAACCGGGCAACCACCGCGCTCAGCGCGGGTAATTCTGCAGCCATCAACACCCAACTGGCGGCCAGCGGCCACCAGGTTTGAAAGATACGTTTATAGGGCAGGAGTTCCTCGGTGTCAATACGCATGGAACACATTCTTCAGCGGTTCTCTTTTGGAAGTCCCAAAATACCAGGGATGGTCAATAAGGATATGATCGCGCTTCCAAGAAATGCATTTCGTAACTCAAATGAGTCACCAGCCCAGCCGATCAGAACCACGACCAGTGAGCGGACGAGGAAATTCATAGACATGTATAGGCCATTTCCCACTGCCCGATTATTGGGCACATGGTCTTGTACCAAAGCGAGATACACGGGTTGAGGTGAGAGGGCTGTAAAACCTAGAACTAATAACACTGGGATCTGCCAGAACCCCTCAACATTGAGGAACAATAACATCATCAAAAAGGATAAGGCTGCCATCACCAGTAGAACAGGTTTGCGTCCAAGGCGATCGCTAAAAGTCCCGCTCAACAGTGCCCCTCCCACCCCGGCCAATTCCAGTATTGATAGAGAGGCACCAGCCACCCATAGACTCGCGCCTTCCAAGTTCATGAAGGTTGGTAAGTAGGTGGTTAAACTGACCGCTTGGAACATTCGAAAGAAGGTGATGAATAAAAGAGGCAAGAACAAGGTTCGTAGAGTGGGATAAATAGCGCTCAATTTTCCCGGTGTTTCAGGTTTCGCCGATATTTTCCGGAGACGTACGAAGAGCACCAAAGAAGCAGCCCATCCGATTAACATGACAGGGTATGCCCGTTCCAACGTCCAGGTTGAAACGACCCACACAATTAGTAAAGGTCCAAGAGTCCGCCCCATCTCACCACCTGCCATGAAGATACTCATGCCTTTACCGGTCTTCCTACCAGAAAGGCGGCTAATGATTGCAGGTGCCGGCGCGTGAAAAGCCGCAACGCTTATCCCTGTTGTGAAAAGGATGATTGCCAAGATCATGTAGTTAGGTGCCAGCCCCAGGATACTGATCAAACTGGCAGTGATTCCAGGTGCGAGGATCACAAAATAGCGCAAACTCACTTTATCCGCCAGGTAACCAATAAAGGGGTTAAGGACAGCTGGGAACTGTAGAAAGGTGATCAGCGATCCGGCTTGGGTGAGACTCAGTGAGAGTTTTTCGATAATGAGTGGCAGCAGAGGAGCAACAAACGCCGTGTAGATATCATGAATGAAGTGCCCTCCCATTATCGTTAACACACTTCGTGTCTTGAACTCGTCTTTTTCAGTTTTAGGGATTGGCACGGCTTGAGTGGTCATTAAGTCCTTTCTTTGTTTAGAATGATGTACTATACCCTAACTTGGTTGTTGACTCAAGAGTCTGCGCTGTTGTTCTAATTCAAAAATATTCAGTCCTCTAATTGTCTAACAAAAATGTCACCCAAGGGGGTGCAAAATGGTATTTAACCCCCTAAAATATATCATTGAGACTATGATTGATAAATCGGATATCCAAGAATGTTGAAGTGTGCCCGGCTTTGTAAATTAGTAAGTAAGTACCCGAATTCCAGAAAGTGTTCAATTGACTAATATTCCATAGCTTGATGAGGAGCTAATTAATGACCCCTATCCCCAATGCGTACTGGGTATTGCCGGATAAGTTCATGGCGGGACCATATCCGGGTGATGTTGACATTGGAATGACCCGACGAAAAATTAACTGGTTGTTGAGGCAAGGGGTGGACTTTTTTTTGGATTTAACTAAATCGGATGAGCGCGAATTGATCCCTTATGCTGATTATCTTGAGGAGCAAGCCCAATTATTGGGTTTATTAGTTCAACGCGTTCACGTACCCATACAGGATTTCAGTACACCCAGTAGGGAAGAGATGACCCGTATTCTCGACTCGCTGGACGCGGCTATGGAACGGGGTTCTGTTGTATATGTGCACTGTTTTGGTGGGATTGGACGCACTGGGACTGTGGTGGGCTGTTATCTGGTTCGTCATGGGATGAGTGGGGAAGCGGCCTTGAAGCGTATCGCTCAATTGCGTAGAAATCTTCCAAGCGGTGAAAAGACCTCTCCGGAGACGGAGGCTCAGCGGGAAATGGTCTTGAGTTGGAGCTGAATGGGGACTTCGTTTGTTTCATAATACTTGGGTTTGGATATTCGTTCATCCAATGGTAGGAGGAAATTGAGGATAAACAAATATGGGTCTGGCAATTGTTATGATTGCCAGACCCGAATTTTGGTGTTTTTCATCTATTGAAACATGCAAAGAGTTTGTATATCTACCCAAAAACACAATTCAATAGGTTGATTATTCACTGGGGATGATGATCCACATAATGATGTATGGGAGAAGTCCTGGCAGTCCTCCCGGGATGAGCAAGATTAAGAAAGCCAGCCGGAACCAAAAGGAACTGATTCCAAAAAACTCTGCCAGCCCCCCACACACTCCCCCAACGATGCGATTCCTCCGGGAGCGGCGTAGTGCTCGTCTGCTGTTGGTCATTGGTTTTTCCTCCATATAGACAGTTTGTTATATAGTTTCTTAAAGCTTATCTATATAAGTTTACGATTAAGGTGGGTAAAAGTTGCATAAATATAGCCTTTTAGCCGCAATACCCTCGCCATTTACGGCGAAGAAATCAGAACTTTAACAGGATGAATACGGCCAAGCGATGCAACATGGGTGAAAATCTGGTCCAATAAAATTGGTTTCGGTTTTTCGGG
>JASFVL010000236.1:0-6371 GCA_050049875.1 Anaerolineales bacterium | reverse complement strand
GCCTCGCTCTGACAGGAAACTCGCCATATATCGAAATCGAAGACCAGGGGTCTGGTTTCGATCTCACTAGTTCTCAATACCTGCCCGGCCATATCGGACTTTCGGAGATGAGAGAGAGGGCTGAAGAGATCGGCTGGGCGCTATCCATCGACACTCACCCCGGACGTGGAACGCGGTTGCGGGTCGAAAATATGCTGGGCGGGGAGTAGGAATGGCAGAATCGATCAAAAACCAAGGATACCAGGGCAGCTACCTGTTTGGGATTTTGTTGCTCACCGTCGTCGCCATCCGGTTGGTCATCCTGTACTCTGGCCAGAGTAACCTGATCCCCGCGCTGGTTGTCATCACTGTTTTCGCCATTTTTTACCTGCTAGAACCTGTACTTTCGTCACGAATATCCTGGCCCTGGAACGTATATCTCGTCCTACAGGCTGGACTGGTGATGGCTCTCGGCAGCATGCGGCCCTTTCTGGATGTGAGCTGTGCGCTTTTCATACTGCTTAGTATCCAAGCTACACGCTCCTTCTCTCCCAAGGCAGCGCTCACCTGGAATATCCTGTTCGTCATTCTGCTTACTGGCACGATGATCCTGGGGGCTGGTCTCTTAAACGGAGTAGTGGTCGGAATGCTGATTGTCGCCATTGGGATATTCATGGTCTCTTACGAACTGCTCTATACCCAGGTTCAGGCAGACCGGGCTGAGAGCCGGCGATTACTCGATGAATTAATAGATGCCAATCAGCAGTTGCAAGTATATGCTTCTCAGGCAGAAGAGTTGATCGCCGCCAACGAACGCAGCCGCTTGGCCCGGGAGCTTCACGATTCTGTCGGCCAAATGATCTTCAGCGTCACCCTGACCACTCGCAGCGCTCAATTGCTGGTCGATAAAGATCCTGCCCGGGTTCCAGAGCAGATTGACCGTCTGCAAGAAATTATCGGTAACGCCCTTAGCCAGTTACGCTCTCTCATCTCACAGATGCGTCCCTAGGGGTAATGCACACGCATCTCATCCACGAAATCCGACGTCCTGTTAACCACCACATCCAACTAATACCCCAGACCTAAGACCAGAGGCTAAGAGATACTCCCCTGGTCGGAGGGGAAAAATCCTTCTCCATCCCCATAACAAATTCAATCCCTTGCCGGATGCGCTGTTACTCATCTACACGTATTCTTAAATCGCAATATTTGATCCTTTAAACATGATCATATGGGAAAAAGTAGATGACGGTAAAAGTGCTGATTGTTGATGATGTGGAGCAGGTGCGATATGACTTGCGCACACTACTATCCCTTTCTGGAGACATCGAGATCGTGGGTGAAGCTGCAAATGGTCTGGAAGCTATCAAAGAAGTCGCAACCCTGCAGCCTGACGTCGTGATCCTTGACCTGGAAATGCCCACAATGGATGGTTACCAAACCGCAAGACACATTAAAGCTCGAGATTCGTCCTGCCGGGTAATTGTCCTAAGCGTGCATGCCTACCCAGAAGCGCAGCAGAACGCCCTCCGGGCTGGAGCGGATCATTTTATCGTGAAAGGAACACCCATAGATTCATTGATCCAAACGATCTTGGGAAAAAAGAACTAACTCCTGGAGTAAAACCATGTATCCAATGGAAATTGTTTTTCTGATACATAAACATCGTCAAAATGAGGTTATGCGGATGACTGAGCAGAAGCGCCTCTTACATACGCCGCGTACAGAGCGGTCTGATCGCCGCAGCAAAATTCGAAAAATCATTGCGCAGATACAGTCTCTATTCCAAAAAAGGGAAGAGGAGCTGCATGAAACCTGTCAAAGCTCATTGATCCCATAGATTCCACGGTAACCTAGAATGGACAACAAACAAACCGTTCAATTATCGGGACACTTTTACACTCTCATCCAGATAACCCCTCTTCGCAAATTGTTAAAAGGAGCCTGAAATGAAGCACAAATCTCTGATCATCTACTTTGTTATCCTAGCCGTTTTGTGCATAAGTTTTATCGTTGTCGCCAGGAGGATGGGAGAACAGGGGGCTTACCTGGCACAGGGCTATATGATGACCCCGGCGATCGCGGCCTTGATCACCCGTTTGTTCTTCTATAAGCCTCGTTTCAAGGACGCCGGTCTGCAGTTTGGTCGCCTCAGAGATTATTTCAAATATTGGCTCGTAGCATTGGGCATCACTCTACTTTCGTACACCCTTTACACATTACTCGGTGCCATCCGCTGGGATCTCTCGGGACAGGTGTTTTTGGATCGATTGACGGAGCAATTCGCGCTCAATGGACAGGACATAATGGACACCCTTCCTCCTGGTTTTACACCTCAGATGATGTTGTTGCTATTCACGATCGGGGGGTTGACAATCTTCAATATCCTGCCGGGCATCATCACCAGTTTCGGTGAGGAATTCGGTCACCGCGGGTTCATGTTCCCAGCCTTGTACCGGATCAAGCCCTGGGTTGGGTTCATCGTAGGAGGGCTTCTCTGGTTCGCATGGCATATCCCTCTTCAGTTCATGATCCCTCAGACAGCTCAAATCCCGGCTTGGGAAACCATTATCAACTACCTTATCCTGGCAATTGGATCGATTTTTACGTTCATCTACCTGGCGTATGTTTATGTTAAAAGTGGCAGCATCTTCGTCACCTCCATAGCTCATATCGCCATGAACAATGCGGCAGCCTCGCTTTCTTACTTCGTTATTGTCCAGAACCAGACTCTTGCCAACCTTGGTTTGACTCTAACGATGCTAATCGTGATCGCCATTATGGCTTCGCAGAAGATGTTGGTCTTCGACCCAATGCCTTCACATCACAGAAAAATTGAAAGTGTAAAATTGTGATCTCAAAAACACTAGTACTTATGTTTCCCAACTCGTTTGGCTCGCTTGTTGGCTGGGACAGTTTGTACGCTCCACCTTGTTTTCATTGGTCTGATCACGATTGTGATGGGGAACTTCGTCGACATCATTTACGGCGTCCCACCACTCCTACGAATTGCACTCGTCTTCCCTTTAATAGCTGCTCCACTGACGAGCGCACAGCTTATCATGGCTGTCATAGCTTGGAGGCATAAATACTGGTCTGTCGGGGAACGTGTCTACTTCACGCTGATGACCGCGATCGTCCTGGTCTTTACCTGGTGGCTGGACTACTGGAATCTGTTGGGTTTTCGTTATTGATCTCAACAATTAACCCGTTTGCCCGGGGAATTTTATGATGATCTCGAAAATCAACCTTAACGACAACTTTTTGAGAAGTCTTGCACTTCTCGTAACAGTTTACTTGGCATCCTTTTACGGAACTACCTTGATTTTAAATATCCTGGACATCGCCGGGCGGGCTTATAGTAATCTCATCATCAACGGGGTCTTCCTGTTGATCAGCATTGGCTCCATCCATCTATTTGGGCTGAATGCGGAAGATGTGGGCTTGAAAATTCTCCCGCAGCGGCTTGCTTTGCATGTGAAGCTGAGTCTGGCCCTGTTCACAATGTACTGGCTGTATTATCTGTTGGTCGTCAGAATCTCAGGTTTGCGTCCATTTACATCCGCTATGGTGTGGGGATTGCTCAACTATCTCCTGGTCGCTATCTCGGAAGAAATATATTTTCGCGGTCTCTGGTATCACATCGTCGAGAAACGGTTCTCGGGTCGAGCTGCACTGCTGATTTCTGGTCTGGTTTTCGGTCTGTCTCATTACCGGCAGGGGCTGGGGATGCTGCCGAAATTGTTTACAGGCTGTTTGTGGGGAAGTGTGCGCTGCGCGACAGGCATGATTTTCCTACTGATTCCTGTTCATTTCACTTACAACGCTGTCTGGTTTTTGTTCCAAGGTGATTGGGACAACCAAACAATAATAGTTTATCTTTTCCCACTGTTTGAACTCCTCATAGCAATCCTGATCGTCGTTTGCTTTAAGAGGGCCAAGAAACTAACAGATATTGAAAAAGTATCCACTTCTCTGGATTCCTTAAATCAGATCTTTAAGGAGCTTTAGGTTTCGGTATCTACGACAAAGCGAACAGTGAACGATTGATTACCATGACCTACAAATTATCTTTGGAGTGATTAGATGAATTTGTCCATTAAAAACGTCAGCAATTGGAGTTAGCTCAAACCTCCAATTGAACAAGTTGTTGGTCTATAGGCTGTTTACGATCTTATTCCTTGCTCTCGCCTTGGTAGGACGAAAAAGGCAGTTAAGACAGTGACAGCGTCTTGGTAAAAAGCATCTGCCGATTAGAGATATTGAACTCGAGGTGAAATTATGAAATTCAAAACGATAAACTTGAAGAAAACGCTATATTGGATTTTGGGTATTGTTATAGCTGTTCTGGTGCTCTACCCACTCCTGGCCTGTCTGGTCTATCCGCCTGAATATGTTTTCCGGGCATTGACTTGGGGCGAATCCGACGCACATGACTACCAAAAATTTGAAAAGCGTGAATTGGCAGCAGGAGATGACCCCTTTTATTTTGCCAAAGATCTTCAAGAAGAGTGGATTCGTTCGCTTTTCGAATCTGATCCACAGGTTGACGATCTCGACACCTTTCTCATGGATACGGGCACGCAAGCCTTCATCGTCATACAAGGTGACCGCATCCTTTACGAGGGGTATTTAAATGGGGCGCAGCGTGATTCGATCGTCACTTCTTTTTCCATTGCCAAATCCTTCACCTCAGCTTTGATCGGTATCACCATTGAGGACGGATATATCCGCAGTTCTAATGATCCCATTACCGCTTACTTGCCAGAACTTGAATCTCGTGACCCGCGTTTTAGTGATATCACTATTCGCGACTTGCTGATGATGTCTTCCGGTATCTGCTATTCAGAGGATATTCCCTTGCTGAACGATGACGGGACGAAAACCTATCTCTACCCGGACATGCGTCAACTGGCACTCGGGCACACCCGCATATGTGAGTCCTCTGGAGAGCATTTTCTATACAACAATTACAACCCTCTTTTGTTGGGTATGATTCTCGAACGTGCTGCAGGCATATCTGTCACCCAGTTGCTGCAGCAGAAAATTTGGTCGCAATTAGGCATGGAATTTGATGGTTCGTGGAGCCTCGATAGTGAGGCAAGCGGTTTTGAGAAAATGGAAAGCGGAATCAACGGTCGAGCTATCGACTTCGCCAAATTTGGGCGCTTATTCCTCCATGAAGGCACTTGGGAGGGTGTTCGGGTGATCCCAACGGATTGGGTGCTTGAATCCACCCGCGAAGACACCTCCGTAGATCTCAGCGCATATTACGGTGAGCTCGAGATCCGTAAACCCCTGGATGGCTATTATAAGTATATGTGGTGGGGTTTACCGCGGGGCGATGGGGAGTATGACTTTTCTGCTGTCGGCATATATGGGCAATTCATTTATGTTTCACCACAGGCTGACTTGATTATCGTTCGGAATGGGGAACGAGAGCGACATGGTTTGCATTATGATGAATGGCTGCGTATCTTTTACCAGTTTGCCACCAGGATCGATGAGGAATTAGGATGAAAAAAGCCGCTCTGCCTGGTTCCATTGACCTCATCGAATCCCATCACAATCAGCAGAACCGCTTGTCTCGTTTACCTCAGCACGATCGGCAGGTGTACATAGAAGTCGCAGCCCAGGATGGGTGAGTTCAGGTAGCCGCTGGTATCCACGGGACCGCCGACCGTATCCGCGCCTGGGGCTCCGGGTCCGCCCGCTGCCCCCCACCAGTTGCCGGTGGCCGTCTGCTGCACAGCCAGGTCGTTGAAGAAGGAGATGTCGCTGTTGCCGACGATGCAGCTCCCCGTAACGCTGGTTTCCCCGGCGATGTTGCGCCTGCTGAACACGCCGCCGCCGTTGAGAGCCGTGTTATGCAGGATGCGGCTGCCAATGACCTGCATGGTGAACTCGTACCCGTTGTAGATGCCGCCGCCGTTCCCGGTAGCCGTGTTGCCCGCGCCGACCCCGCCAATGGTGCTGTTGGAGATATTGACCGTAGCCAAGTTAATGATGCCACCAGCGCTGGCGGCCGTGTCGATAGCGTCGTTGTAGATACCCCCGCCAAGGCTGGTCGGGATGGCGTTGGCGTTGTTACCATCCACCCTCACCGTGCCGCAATAGGTACAGCTGTTGTAGATGCCGCCGCCGTCGACAGCCGTGTTGGCGCTGACGGTGCTACCCTGCACCGTCGTCGCTCCATATTGGTTGAAGATGCCGCCACCATACCCGGTGGCTGTGTTGCCCGCGCCGGCCCCGCCGATGATACTGTTGGTGACGTTCAGGGTATCAGAGTTGTAGATGCCGCCGCCGTCGTAGGCTGTGTTGGTGCTGACGATACTATCATACACCGTCGTCGTGCCATCATCGTTGTTGATACCGCCGCCGTTCCAGATGAC
>JASFVL010000235.1:0-6372 GCA_050049875.1 Anaerolineales bacterium | reverse complement strand
AAAACCGACCCGCTCGCTGACTGCAATCATCCCTTCAGCTACCGCTACACCCAGATCTCGACCTTCAAGCTTAGCAATGTCAATCTCAATCAGGCCAGCATCTTTATAGATCTGTCCGATAATGCGGAGTGGGCCTTCAATAGCTGGGGCGAAGAAAACGGTGTAGTAGGGATTCATGATGGCGCAGGCGCGTCCATGACTCAGGATATCCACCAATGAAAAACTGGTCAGGTGTCCACCGTTAGTTCCACCGATCATGATGGCGTAGCCTCCCAAATCGGTAGACAGACCCAGAGCGGTGCGAGCTTCGATATCGCCCGGATCTTTAACAGCTCTCTCCACATTGGCTACCACCAGACTGATGGCTGTTTGGGCGACGGGCACGATTTTGTCGTAATAAGGCTTTCCCACAGCACCGTAAAACACTTCCAATGCGTGGGCAACACCATCAAATGCTCCATCCAGGGTGAGACTGGCAGGCATGGATTGGGTAACCGCGTAATCGAAGAGAGCCCGCGGGGGCACAATGGCCTCATCTACGATCAACTTTTTCTGACCGGTGGAAGTGTCCGTTATATTGGAATACTTGGTCAAGTGGGCGCTGGAGCTGGAGGCCGTCTGGATGGCAACTAGGGGGGTTAGTGCTTTGTCGCTTTCCAGTAATTTCTCGGATACTTTCCCAGTTCCAAAATAGTCGTCAATCTCACCCCCTAAGGAGCGAAGCACCTCAGCGGCCTTGGCGGCGTCGATGGTGCTGCCTCCACCCAGACAAACGACCAAGTCTGTGTCGAGTGATTTTAACTCTTCAGTCATTCGAAAGAGATCTCTCCGAGGTGCATTCGGAGCAGCCCCCTCGATGCGTCCAGCAATTTCTACACCAGCCGAAGTCATCGCTTCCTCAACAGTACGGAGTAAATCCTCATTGCCTGGGAAGACGGCGTAGACAAAGGCGGCGCGCGTGCCGAGCTCGGAGGCTAGCTTCCCGACTTCGGGTAACACGCCCGTTCCGAAAACGTAGCTGTCCCCCTTGAATTCCTGGATGAGTTGTTTGGCTTGTTCAAAATGCTGCATAGCTACCTCTCCTGTGCTTTTAATTCACAAAAAACCAAAGTATAAACATACGCAAAAAGCGGTAACGATAAACGGGCTACCCGCCGATCATAGGGGGCAAGAGAAAAATCTCCTGCTGGTCAGACAAAGGATGCATATCATCCTCCACTTCTACATCTGAGATCATCACAGTAACAGCCCGTTGGAACCGTTTTCGCTCTCGATCCCAGTACTCGGCGGGGAGAGAATCCCCAAATCTGATGTCGATGGCATCCCATAGTTGCCTTAAAGTGGCAGCCTCGGGCAGCTGTATCTCCACCTTTTTCCCTCCCAAGTAATTTTCCAAGACACCGAAAAGACGAAGTCTTACAATCATCAACTATATAGATCCTGGGCTATTTCCGGCAGACCCAATTCAACGAGGCTGTCATAACTCGGTTTGCCATCTGGCTCTAACCGGCGCAACTCATAGTACTCACGTAACTGGTAATCCAAGTCAGGAACCTGCCCGGCTGCGCCGCCGTCTGGCATCGGCGTCATGATGCGCTCGGGCAAGCGTTCATCCTGCCGGCGGATGCCGCACTCGTAATTATAAGCCCGGTAGAGCGCGTCAATGCGATCTCCCATAACGCTCAGGTCTTGAGGGGTGTGTTGTCTGCCCGTGGCGTGGCCAATCAAAGTGGCGAGGTCTGATGGATCTAGAAGGATGGATGCGAAGAAGCACATCACCATGGAGTCGATTACATGCATCCAATTCTGGGCGAGACGGGCGATCTTCCCCTTCCCTTCATTGCTGTTGCGGGGATAGAAACCAGTCAAGCCCCACTCTGGCAGGGGATCTTCGTTATGCTCATACAGTGCCGAGTGGCCGTGCAGGTGACAGGCGCCGCGCGGGCTGGTGGTAAAGGTGGTTGCCCAGGCGTAGAATACGCGCGGATCGTGCATGGGTAGCTCCATACCCTTGACGTGTACAGCCCATCGGTGAGAGCCACCGCCGATTTCCTCAGCGGCTTTGCGGGTTCCCAGACGGAGTAGTTCGCCAATCCCCTCTCCATGGGCGATTTGCTTGACGGCTTCGATGAGAGCATCTTTGTTGCCCCAGGTCAGTTCAAGCCCTCCTGTGTCCTCTTTGGTGATCAAGCCCTTCTCGTAACACTCCATAGCAAAGGCGATCGTTGCCCCACAAGAGATCGTATCCATGCCATAGAGGTTGCACAGGTGCCCCGCATAGGCAACAGCTTCTTGGTCATCAACCAGGCACAGAGAGCCCAGGGCGCCAAGGGTTTCATATTCGGGGCCCGGCCCCTCCATCCTGTAGGCTTCGGTTTCGATCTTCACCCAGCGTGAACAGTGTATCGGACAGTAGTGGCAGGAGCTAGGGTGCTTGACCAAAATCGTGTCCCTCATTTGCGCACCACTTAGTTTTGTTGACAGTTCCTCATAAGAGCCTTTCGCCCAATTTTTCGTGGGAATCCCGCCTAGTGGCCAGCGATCCATCACGCCCGCAGTGCCAACCGTACGCAACATTTCCAGATTCGTCTTCTTGGCATTGATCTTATTGATGCTCAGGGCAAATTCACGAAAACTCTTTTCGTCGGCGAGGTCCAATTCTAGATCACCACGTACGACAATTGCTTTCAGCCTTTTTCGTCCGAAAACCGCTCCATTTCCACCGCGCCCAGCTGTGCGTCCTTCGTCGTTGATCACGCTGGAATACAAAACACCTTGTTCCCCAGCTGGTCCGATGCAGAGTACACGTGCCTTTTTGTCACCCACCTCCTCTTGGAGAACTTCTTGCACTTGATAAGTATCCATTCCCCACAGATGAGATGCTTCCCGAAGTTCAGCCTGTCCATTATGGATATACAAGTAAACGGGGGTGGGAGACTCCCCTTCGATGATGAGGCCGTCGTATCCAGATCGTTTGAGCTCGCCACCCCAAAAGCCGCTGGAACTGGAGTCGCACAGGATCCCGGTTAAAGGGGACTTGTGAACCACCTGGAACCGCCCGGCTGTGCCCAGGACTGTGCCTGTGACAGGCCCGGTCATAAGGATCAGCTTTGATTGCGGGCCTAAGGGATCCGCTTCAGGGGGAATTTCAGCGTAGGCATAGCGTACACCTAAACCGGTCCCCCCAAGGAAACGATCGGCCCAGTCTGGATGTAATCTTTCCTCCGTTGTTCTAGCGGTACTTAGATCTACTCTTAGTATTTTGCCCATGTAACCTTTCATGCTCGTCGATCTCCTTTTATCCACCGATATCATGCTGAAGTTAATTCCAATTATTCTACATCATTTGCTGCGCGAATCGCTCGATCAACCAGGCCGCCGGGAGCGCAGAAAGCAGAGATATCTTTACCTTCCAAGGCAGCTGGCACAGCCCACAACATCATATTTTGCACATAATGGCTGCCAAATAGGCGGTCTCCGGTATCGCCGCGCACAATGTTGGGTTGATTCCAGGTCGATAACTGAGAAATGACCAAGTTGTGCAAGCAGCGGCGAGCGAGCTCTAGCCCAAAATCCCGGTCCCCTTCATAAAGATAGGTCGCTGCCAGCATGAAAACCTCGGGCGGGAAGTAAGCGTTCGGGCCGTATCCTTCTCCTTGAGCCAGATTCCCGTCCGGACGAGCCAGATTGGCTGCTCCCGTAGGCGCGATGGCAGCACAGGTTCGTTTGATGGTTTCTAGGGTGGTTTTTACCCGATCTTCGCGGAAGACACCCGGCAATCCGTGGAAACGGGCCATCCATTGTCCATCGAGCTGATATCCAAAGACGTTGTCAGATTTGCGGCCGGTTGTTGGCTCGTAATAGGCTAAATAATAGTCTCCAGCCCACATCTTCTCTTCCATGGAGCGGGTGCCCCCTTCGATCCACTCGCGGCATTGTTGGGCGAATTTTTCGTCTCCTGCTTTCTCCGCCATGCGTAAGGCCATTTGCAAGGCGGCCAGCTTGATTCCGCCAACGTGGGAGGCCATACCAAACCACAGGATAAACTCAAACCATTCCAAAAAAAAGCCCTCTTTCAACCAAGGTCGTCCAGGGTCCACGTTGCCTCTGGGTACGCTGATAACCCCGTCCTCGCCGTCTTCATCGCGCAAGCTCATGGTGTAGATCACGTTTTTCTTAATCGCCGGATAGAACTCACGCAAGGCTTGCTCATCACCCGTTCGCTCCAGATAGCGATCGATCAGGTCAACAAAACAGGGGCCGTTGGTGATTGTCTGGTATCCAGGCGTAGGCATGGCGAACTCCGTGCCTGCAGTGGGTTCGTAGCCGCCCTTAGATGTACCGACGACGCCTCCCCAAATCCACACCGCTGCTCCGTTGTGGAATTGGTAAGCTTTGTAACCGTGCAACGATGAGAGCGCCACATCTGGGAAGAAGAATACCAGGGGGGCATTGGCATAAAAAGTGTCAGGGATCGGTTCGATAGCCGGATCTTCGACAATGCCATCCAATAACCCAAAAAGACCTTCCTCGGGGTTGCACCAAGGACCAATAGGTGGTCGGGCTGTCGCCCACAGGCTGTTGATAGGGAATAGGTGCAGGATGTTGACCAAAGAATCTCGCAGCCACACAGGGTAAGTTTCTTGGCTGTAAAGTACCTCCTGCCAGGCCAGAATACGCTGCAAGAGAGAATCGTGTTCGCAGCTGAGAAACCGGGCTACATCTAGGGCGCTGTCATAGCGACGGGAGTACATGTGTTGGAAAGTGTGATCGCCCTCTCCGATCCACCACGGTGCGTACCAGGCTAGCACAAAACGAATCACCCGCATCTCTCCGGGATCAAGTTGATAGGATACAGCAACTGACCCGCCAAAATCGGTCTCCTCGGTTTCTGGTAGTTGTGAGCCAATCTTCGCCCAGTTGTACGCTTTAAACGGGGTCTCGACATCGGATAGCGCACCACCCACCTCAACCTCGATATCACCGACCACGCCTAGGGCATAACCGTTCTCTTTGACCTTTTCCGAGGTGACCACCAATCCAGAAAAATCCCCTTGCACCATCTGCCGGATGGCGCGGGTTTCCTCTGGAGCCACAGGGACCCAGGCGGGCCAGTTGGGTCCATGAAACCAGGGCCTCGTTCGCTTGCGGGGACTGTGAACGGTGATTTGCGCCTCGGGTTGCGTGGGACCGGGAAAGCTAAAGGCCAGACGGCCGCTCTGGCTCTCCTTGCTTATATTGCGGAGATGCACTTCAAAAACCGCACCGGGAGTGTTGCTGGTCGCCGAATCCCCCAAGATGAAGGGGGCCCAGGCGCGCATCCCTACACTCACGGGTGAACCGGGCATCTCGTATTCGAGATCCGCCACCGGATAGTGGCCCCAGTAATGGATCTCCGTTGGGGTCTGAATTCCTGAGAACATGAAACTACCGAAAGAGCCACCGGGATCGCTTAGCGACCAAATTTGGTCGCCGATTGTAATGCCCAAGAACGGCACTTTGAGGAGGCCGCGCTCCGGAGAAATCGAGTTGAATACAGTGCAGAACCCAAAGGTGCCATTGGTTTCAAGGCCCAGACGCCCTGTATCCAATCCCCCCAAGGGCATGCCTTGTTCAGGCCGTTGGTTGCGTCGGTAGATCACCCCGCAAGCTGGTTGGGAAAATCCCCGGGCGCGGAACTGAGACCATTCTAACGAGGGTGAATCGAGTGGGAAAAGGTATTGGGGGGTATTGTGTTTACGTTTGATTTTCTCTTGTGTGTTCATTCAAACAAATCCTGTTTATTTGGTGCGTTTGTGGCTTATCTCAATGCTTTCCAACGCCAGGTTGGGGTTTGGGAGTAGGTAAATCCGACTTTCTCGCCTGGTTCCAGTAGAATGGTTTGGCCCGGCGACAATCCGCCTTTGATCGTTTGCGCTTCAGGTTCTTTTAATGACCCCAGTCGCTGCTCGGGTCGCCGCAAGTTATCTACAATGCTTAGGTTGTAGGGTATGGTGGGGATGGTTCTCTCCGCCTCTATCAGCGTCCACTCGGAAACGTCTCCTGGGCTCAGGATGAGAACTTGGACCAGGTAAGGTGTGGTGTTGGTGAATAATTCACCCGAAGGGGGCACCGGCGGGGTGGGAATGCCGAAACCGATCGGCCAGTTGGGAACGATCCGATTGGTGGGGATACGGGCGTGGTTGGTGTATCCATTGGGGAGATTAAGCGCAAAGACAGTGTTCTCCCGGGCGTCGGGTTGAAAGATGAGATCTTTTCCTGGAGCACGCCTTCCGTAAGCGACCAACGTGAAGTTATTGTTTTGAGCATAGATTTCTGCCCCAATGGCTTCTTCGGAGATTTCAAAATCCTCTGGAATGGTGTACCGCTTGG
>JASFVL010000234.1:0-6375 GCA_050049875.1 Anaerolineales bacterium | reverse complement strand
CCCCAATGCGAACGTCCCCTAATGTTGGTCGTGAGAGTGATGCCAAAATACGCAAGAAGGTGGTTTTTCCAGCTCCATTCGGGCCTAGCAACGCCACAAACTCGCCCTCCTCAACGTGGAATTCCATCCCGCGCAGTACAGTTTTTAGGCCAAAGCGTTTAACGAGTTTGCGAACTTCAATCATTGGATCAACAAGATATCAATCAGTTAATCAGGATACCTGGCATACAAGTGTTTTGTAGCGCTCGAAGAGAATTTATTTTGTTAAATCTTTCAGGCGCGCTTTTAATTCCGCTCGGCGCCGACGGTAGGCTTCTTCGGGCAGATCGCCTGCCTCGAAGAGATCGTCTAAGGCGATGATTGCGTCGATGAGTTCGTCGGCGTCCGATTCGACCTCCAGTTCCTCATCATGGGCAGGTTCGTAATCCTCGGTTTGCCGATTACGACGGTAAAGCAGGATGCCTGCAGCGATCAAAACCACCCCGAAAGCTCCCAACCCAATCACAAGATTGGTGCTGGCTTCATCCCCTTCCAAAAACAAGCTACCCCCGCGCTTGGGTTTTCCGGAGACGGAGATGGAGAGATTTTCTCCGGCGTTGAGCCTGTCGCCTTCGAACATGCTGAAGGCTACACCTTCCACTTCACGAGTCCCAGCGTCCTGCAGCCGTTCACTCCTGACCTTGACACCTTGCTCGGGAGCCATGACGATCAGGGCGTTTGTTGGCAGGTTGAGAGTTTGTTGGAGCTCCGTCCGGTTGCGTTCATAGGGCATCTCGAAAGCGAACATTACTTGGTATTCACCTGAGCCGGGTCGAATATAAGCAGTGTCACCGAAGCCATTGGCTGTCTCCACAAAGCGCCCGCCCAAGGTTCCGTCTTGGAAACGCAAATTAGAAGCCTCCTCGGGAAGCGCGAACGATATTGTCGCAGCTCCCTCCTCGGGGGGCACCACGGTTTTATCGCTCGAGTTAGAGATCACAAAAAGTTCGACAACCTGTAAGCGCTCTGAATCTGGAAATTCGAAGAAAACGTGCAACCGATCCACGCTAAGTACAGACGAATCCGTGGTGGTCTCGAATAATGTGATACCCAGAAGGATCCTCTTGGTCTCCGCTTCAACCAGTGCGATGTCGGAGCCGTACGTGGCTCCTTCATAGTCTAGGGTGGCGAGAAAGACCCGATTTAGTGGCATGGGCACGTCGATAAACGAGGCTGTGCCTTGCGCTCCTACGGATACCGTTTGGCTGAAGACCTCTGTCATATCGTCATAGCCGTAAAGCACCACGGAGAGATCGGTGGGTAGTTCACCTCCTGAACCATTGATCACTTCCACGCTGACATCACCAACTCCCAGAGTGGGGGTGAGCACTTCGGTAGGTTCTGCAGTGGAACCTTCCACAGGAGTGGGGGACACTTGCCCTTCTTGCTCTTCTAAAGAGGTGGGAGAAGCCGTCTGCGATGAGATTTCAAAAGTCAAAGATCGGAGATAGGCTGTCAGCGTCCAGCGTTCTTCTTCACTTAATTGGTTGAAGGTGGGCATCTGGACGCCGCCTTCGCTGATGACCTGAAACATCTCTGCAGCGGATTTCTCAGCCATGAAAGCCTGGTCGCTGAAATCGGGCAAAGGTTGATTCAATTCATCAGCCTGTGCTCCATCTCCTTGACCTTTGTCCCCGTGACAAGAAGCGCAGTTCTCCAGATAAAGTTCCTCTCCCTGCACTATCGTGCTAGATGGTGCGCTGAGTGTGTAGAGATAGGCAACTACATCCCACCGTTGGCGGTCGGATAGACTTGAGAAGGGGGGCATGAAACGCTCCAGGTTGCCCTGGGTGATAACGCTGTACCAATGGGCAGGCGATGTTTGTCGGGCGATTTCAGCCGCTCCGATGGGGGGTACGGAATTAGGCAGCTCATCCGCTTGGGGACCATCTCCTAAACCTTCCTGCCCGTGACAAGGTGCGCATTTCTCCGCAAAAATTTGCTCCCCTCGAAGTGGATCGGGTCGGGCAAGCGGGTACATCGGCCCATTGGAAGTTTTTGTGACCTGTTGGACTGCCGGAGAGCTGTATCCAGGCGGTGGAGTGACATCCTGGGCTAGTGACATACAGCTGCTCATGAGGAACAGAAGGATCAAATAGATGAAAATTCGATAGTTGGATAATGATTTCATGTACGTTTGCTTGATTTGCGCCCTAAAAGGTGAATGAGTTTTTTGCCCTTTTTACATCCTAAAGAGTTCCCCCACACTTGGGGCAGAAGCGGTCGGATTTCTGGACTGGTCCCCCGCAGTGGGGACAGAAACCACCTGCCTTTTCCTGTCGGTTGCGGCGGCGCATGGCAATCAGCGTTTCAATTTCGTCGTCTTGGTGATCATCTGTTGGGGTCACTGCTCTAGGGCCCGATTCAGCTCGACGGGCTGCGATGACTCCTTCCAGTTCGGCGTCCAAATAGCGTTCCAAGGATGATTGTTCCTTGTGGGCGTCCAGTTGGCGTAACACATCAGCACCGCGCTGTACTAAAGCAGTCCGTTGAGGCATATAGACTTCTTCAGGTATTTTTCCCAAATCATGGTCAAAATCCAACTCCTGCAACGCGCTTATCAGACGGTCGCGCTCAGCCAATAGCGTGGAGTGCTCTTGTTCCTCCTGGCTGACAGAGACCGCGCTGCGCTCGAATAATGGACGGCTGACGAAGGCAGCCACTAACAATAGGAGAGCGAGAATGACGAAAATTGAACCGATGTCCATAGGTGTGTTTCTGGTTTTTCCTTAGGGGGATAATAAAGGGTCTACCATCCCCTTGATCTGGGTTAGATCACGGAAGGGACCCTTTTGAAAGTGCGCTAGTTTGCCGTCTTTGCCGATCACGAAGGTCTCTGGGACGCCGATAATGCGGTAGGATTGGGAGATGCGCGTGCCCAAATCTGGTCCGTTGGGGTAGGTGATGTCGAATTTCTCCAGGTAGGCTTTAGCTTCCGGTTCTGTGTCCACGTAGTCCACACCTAAGAAGATAACATCGCCGCGCGG
This sequence comes from Anaerolineales bacterium, assembly GCA_050049875.1. Lineage (GTDB taxonomy): Bacteria > Chloroflexota > Anaerolineae > Anaerolineales > UBA11858 > JASFVL01. The sequence continues at coordinate 3,349 of JASFVL010000234.1, read as the reverse complement.
TTGGTAATACCGCCAGGCTGTTTCTAAATCGGCGGCTTCTTGCTCGCATGGCTTGCACCAAGAAGCCCAAAAGTTAAGCACAACCACCTGATTTTCATAATTTTGGGAGTCGATCTGTTCCCCATCAAAGGTGGTGAGCACGAAGTCTGGAGCACTACGTCCAACGGCGACCGGTCCTTCCTGGGTACGCTGAAGCCCAAGAGCCAAAATCACTAATAAGGCGAACAGACCGCCCCAAATGAGTATACGCCCCCAACGTGGACGAGTGAGCCCTTTGTCCTCAACTTCTTCCAAAGCTTTGTGTTCGATAATTTCTTGGGTTTCTTCGAGTATATTAGATTCTGTTGTCTCCATGATCTATTCTTTCGTTTGCTCCGTCCGTACCGGTCAATTTGTTGTGGATCGGGATGGTGGCATCGTTGGTGAGTTATTATTTTTTATCGTTTAGCGCTCTTCCAACTGCTCCTCGAAACGAGTTACGTACTCATCATCCTGTAATGGTTCCATGGGTTGGGGCTGCTCGGTCTCCGGGATAGGCTGGTGCCAGCTGCGCAGACCTCGATAAAGCAGATAAGCACCTACTAGAAAAGCAGCCGGGGGAACAATGTAAACCAGCCAGTTAAGACCTCGGCGAGGAGGTTCCGCCAGCACGCGATCCCCGTATTGGTTGACGAAGTAAGTTTTGATTTCTTCTTCCGTCCAGCCAGCCGCCAGCTTCTCGCGAATTAAAGCCCGCCACTGTTCGCAAGCCGTCGTGCCGCAAACGTCAAGGGGTACATTCTCGCAAACCGGGCAATAAAGTTGCTTGGCGATGGTGTTGACCTCATCGTCGCTAGGTGGGGAGGGGGCGCTGTCTTGAGCGGATGCTGTGCCTGCCAGGAGTGAGCTGAGCAATACTAGTAGAATAGCAATGCGCAGCAACGTACCCCAAATGGGTTGTGTCATTTTGATATGTTCCGTTCCGCTTGTTGATGATCCCGGGATGAAAACTAGAGGCTGCATGATCGGATTCCTTCTAGGCTTTCATACTAGCGTAAGAAGACGAGCTTCGGGCGCGTTCGTGAGCGCTTTGCGGGTCTTTCTTGGGCCAGGCTGCCACTAGCGTGCCCAGGATGAAGACCCAAGCGCCTAACCAAAGCCAGTTCACCAGTGGGTTGTGGAACACTTTGAAAGTGGCGCTCTGTGATGAAACGGGTCGCCAATCCACCAGGAGCACGTAGAGATCATCTTCCCACGTGCTGCGCACGCCGGGGATGGTCATGGGTTGTTGGGAATCGTAGTAATAATCGCGCCGCGGGTATAGTTCGCTGACGAATTTACCCTTTTTATTTACTTGAACCACTGCTCTAGCCACATTGCGCCCGTCGTTGGTGTCGAAATCAGCCAGAGAGTCGAATGTGATGGTATAAGCACCTAAGGTAAGTTGTTCGCCTTGAGCGATAGTGCCTTGGGTTTCCGTCTGGAAGACCTCGATGCCGATGATGCCGACCGCCATTAAGACCACACCCAAGTGGATGATGTAGCCACCGTAGCGGCGGCGGTTGCGCCCTGCCAAGCGCCACAAAGCTACTGGTAGGCTCTCGCCAGATCGGCGGTGGCGTGCTAGTGCGCCCCGCCAGAATTCGTATAGAGTCACAAAAGCGACGAAAGCGACCAGCCAGAATCCTAGCACAGCCCCCCACTGGCGGATGCCTGCCATCAGAACTGCACCGACTACCACGATGGAGGCTACAAAAGGTTTCCACATCGCCCGCCCCAGTGTTTTGGCGGTCGTGACTCGCCAAGCGGAGAGAGGTGCAATGCCCATCAACAGCAGCAGCCCGGAGAAGAGCGGTCCTGTCGCTCGCTCGTAAAACGGAGGTCCAACGGTCACTTTTTGACCGGTGACCAGCTCAGAAATCAGGGGGAAGATCACTCCCCAGAAGCAGACCACCAGGATGCTTAGGAACAATAGGTTGTTGAGTAGGAACAAGGCTTCGCGCGAGAGCAAAGAGGTCATTTGGGCTTTAGATCTCAGCTCACCCCAACGGTTGAGTAACAATCCAAGAGAGGTGATGAAGGTCAAGCCGATAAACCCGAAGAAGAGCGGTCCGATAGCGCTTTGGGCGAAAGCGTGCACCGAAGAGAGTACTCCGGAACGGGTCAGGAAGGTGCCGAAGATCACCAAGTCATAGGTCAGGATGATCAGCACCATGTTCCACTGCTTGAGCATTCCACGCTTTTCCTGGATCATGACGGAGTGCAGGAAGGCTGTGCCGGTCAGCCAAGGCATAAAGGCGGCAATTTCTACTGGATCCCAACCCCAATAGCCACCCCAACCCAACACGTCGTATGCCCAGCGTCCTCCTAGCACCAAACCCAATGAAAGGAAAAGCCAAGCCCACAAAGTCCATCGGCGGGTGATGCGGATCCAGCGGTCATCGGTGCGCCCAGTGATCAGCGCCGCCATGGCGAAAGCATAAGGGATTACGAAGGAAACGAATCCCAGATAGAGCATCGGCGGGTGAATAATCATCCCAGGATGTCTCAACAAGGGATTCAGCCCATTGCCATCACGTGGTGTAAAGAGTGTCGCCCCAGCCGGCTGCAGCATAGCTTGGGTGATTCCTGTCGTGGTTTGCCACAGGCGTTCAAAGGGGTTCTCAACGAAGACGGACAGAGCCAGGAAGAAAGCCAGCGTGACCAGCGCCATCACGATCACCCAAGGTAGAAACTCGCGATCGCGATCCCACTTCCGCAGGGTGACTGCGGAAGCGAATGCCGACATTAACCAGGACCAAAAGACCAATGACCCAGCCTGACCGCCCCACAAAGCCGTGACTTTGAGGTAAACGGGCATACTGCGGCTAGTCACGTTGGCGACATAAGCAATCTCGTAATGATCAGTTACCAGTAAATAAATAATGCTCAACGCGGAAAGCGAGAGCAATGGAAAAGTGAGCAGCATGGCGTTGCGAGCGCTGTCCACCCAGGTGGGCTTATCTTTGCGCAGTCCGAAGAGAGCTGCGCCAATCCCGTAGAAAGCGAGTAGGAAAGTGATGATCAGTGCACCATAACCCAGGTTTGCTACCATATAAATCTCCGTAATGCTTGAATTGGGAGGGTGGCAGGATTAGAAGGGTCCAATCCCTACCACGACTCCCACTTAACCTTCGGTTTGTTCAGGGACCGCTTCCTCGTACTTGGTGGGGCATTTGAGAAGCAGTTCGTCGGCGTAGAAAACTCCATCATCACCCAGCCGACCTGTCATGATCGCCTGAGCTTCGTGCTGCAGCAGGTCCGGTTTGACGCCCGCATAAATTACATGCAGACGTGCCCGGTTTGGGTCAGTGACCGCGGCGTGCAGCGC
>JASFVL010000248.1:0-6083 GCA_050049875.1 Anaerolineales bacterium | reverse complement strand
CATTAACCCAATCCAGCACCTGATCATAAAGCGCGATCCAAAAGTCACACAGGTAATTGATCATATCCTGGACAAGTCCCGGCTGGTCGTAGAAGGCGTAAAGCACCTGCTCGGGCCCAAGAAGACGGCGCGGAGTACCATAAAAACCTTGCAGATCACCAATAATCAAAGGATAATCGCGACCCTTGAACTCATCTTTCTTTTGATCCCAATCTTGTGGAAGGCGCCCGTCTAGAGTTGGTCGCAACCGCTCTACCTTTACTTGTTCCCAATCCTCACGACTGGAAACTGCCCAGGAGAGCCATTGGGGCATAGATATCCGCTCTTTGTCCTCTAATTTCATAGCCCCATCCTGGTCAATCCATGTATACCGGTCCCCCAAGTCTTCCAGGATCCTTTCTTCAAAAGCTGGACACAAGAAACAGTTAATGGGTACCCTTTGAGGGGCTTTATCGAATCCAAGTTGGTTCATGATATCGTAATCGTCAGGCGAGCCGAACGCTCCCATCATCCGATTGTGAAATATAGCCCTACCGTCTGGCCACTCATCACGAGATGGGATGCCAACCACCTCCTGCAGACCTTCTTTATACCATTGGCGTACTGCCCCTGACCAATACCCAAACTCCAATAAGGGAACCTCATCGAGTTGCTCAAAATTCATTGTGGCGAGAAAGCGTTCGCGAGAGTTCAAGTGCGCACTCCTTTTTCTCTTAAGGCGTGAATCCGCATAATATGGTGAATGAAATTATCCGACTTTAGGTCACGAGGATGGAGAAGGTAACCATCTCGTGACCATGATGTGTGTTTATTCCACTTCACTCTCTTGGGACCGGCATATCGAAGTAACTTACCCGGATACCATCGGACTGTGGAAATGTAGAGGCTGTGACAATCTCTAACAGTCCAGGTGCATTTTCCTCGGTGAGGCGATTGAGTGCTGGGCCGATCTCCTCAGGCTTAAGGACTCTTTCGAATTTAAATCCATAAGCATCAGCCAACTTCATAAAGTCGGGGTTACTCGGTGTTCCGTCTTGAAGGTTGCGGAATTCTGTGCCACCAAAACGGTGGGATTCCAGAGCTGAGATCTGTAAATCCCTTACAGAGAGCAGCCCCCCATTGTTGAAGACGACTCCAATAATTGGAATTTTGTATTGGACAGCAGTTGCCATTTCGTGAATACTCATCTGGAAATCGCCATCGCCCATGATAGCCACTACAGGCTTTTCTGGCTTGGCTAATTTCGCACCCATAGCAGCCGGAAAAGCGAACCCCATGGTCGAAAAGTGAGCCGAACTTAGGTGCGTGCGTGGCTCAAAGGTTTCCCACTCCTGGAACATCTGGCCTTGAGCGTGCCCAGCTGCTCCGGTGACAATTGTGTCGCGGGACATTGCAGCTCTCAGTTCTTTTAAAGCCCGGGTAGTGGTAATCTCAGGACCTTCGGCAGCGCGTGCTGCAAGTTTTTCTCTCCATTCTGCTCGCCAAATCCCCAACTGCTTGACCCAAGCAGAATCTCGCCAATCCCGATTTGGTACCAGGGTCTTTACAATTTCAAATATCTCTGCCAATCCTGCTTTGGCATCCCCCCAAAGTGCAACTTCCGTGGGGTAATTCTTGCAAAGTTCCCGATCATCGATATCAAGGTGAATGAGCCGCGTCGGCGGGATGTTGAACGTGGAATCTGGGTCCCAAGTGCTGGTTGTCCATTCGCCAAATCTCGTGCCTGTCGCTAAAATGACATCAGCGTTGCGCGCGAGGTTGTTCGCGCACGTAGTCCCTTTAGAGCCACAGGTGAAACCCGCCAGTGGATGGTCGTCAGGAAGAGATCCCTTACCATGCAAACTATTAATGACCGGCACACCAAGGTGTTCAGCTAGTTGCTTTAACTCTTGATGGGCATTTGCGTGGATAACCCCCCCACCGGCCAACAACACTGGACGTTCTGCGTTTACAAGCATCTCCGCCGCTTTTTCGATTGCACGCGCTTCTGGATGCATGCGTTGTGCCACAATACGTTTACTGGGATCGGGAACTTCTGCCTCAAGATAGGCAGCTTGAACGTCCATGGGGAAGTCAACATGAACGGGTCCGGGACGCCCAGTTGTGGCGATTTTCACCAACTGGGCGACAACGCCAGGAAGTTGCTCTGGCAAAGTCACCTGCCAAGAACGTTTAACGATAGGACGAACAACGCTGGGAAAGTCTGACCAGTTCTGTCGTTCAACCTCCTGCAAGCAGCCTCGATCAAAGAGGTAAGTTGGTGGTGTCCCTGTGATCAGGACAACAGCAGAAGAGTCCGCATAAGCAGTAGCAATACCGATCATGGTATTGAATGCTCCTGGACCAACGGAGGTAGCTACCGCAAGAGGCTTTCCAGTTGCGCGAAAGTATCCATCTGCAAAGTGGACTGCAGATTGTTCATGGCGAACCAAAATCCATGATATCCGCCCTTCACGTTTTAGGATGGTATCTTGAAATACAAGGTTTCCGTGACCCGGGATCCCTGCTACATAGGGAATCCCCGAAGCAACAAGGGCCTCCGCAAGGTAATCTGAACAAGTTGTGACCATGAGTTCTACTCCTTTTCAATAAATTTAGCCCCTAAGTGCGAATTGTCATGAGTGGATAGAGAAGGACTTCCTAGAAGCCTCTATTTGTCCCAGGCACGAAAAGAGAAATGGTTTAGGTACCTCTGCGATCATTTATTCCTCGCAGTTTCTATAACTTCCAGCACCTCTTTATAATTTTCCGGTATTTTGTCACCAAAAAGATGGCTAAGATTGATTTCGTCCGCTACCCAACGAAGGCGCTGAAGTGCCCCTCGTGCCATTAATGGTTCCACATCGAGGTCTTCCATGGTCGCGACAACTTGTTCCATCTCTGTCGCGCGACGTGCGGCATGCTCGACTTGCTCTAACACCAGCTCCGCCACCATGTCTCTGAACGGATAGCGGAAGGGCTCCATGGCAAGGATTTCTTCCAGAGAGTCAAAGACCTCCTCAATAGCACGATACCGGTGTGCAGCAACCATGAACTCCAAAACTGTTGCCTCCAAGCCCTTTGTGTAGACGCTGCGGATCATTTTTACCGTTGAGGCAAGGCCCACTTTGCTGCCGATTGAGCGAACGTCCATGCCCCAATCCTGTAATATTGTAGCTAACTCATCAGCGCGCTCGCCAGAGATCAGTGTGCTCACCTTATGGCGCTGCTTTTTTAGTGGTCCCATGATCGCGCCATCAATGAACCATCCCCCAAAAGAATTTACGATGTCAGCGGTTTGTTCCTTGGTGTGCAATGAAGCTGCGTTGAGGTCCAAATAATATTTCTCAGCAATGTCCTCAGCTGCGCACTGGGCGGCGTATGGGGCAGCGGAAGGCGTGACAAGTGAAAAGATAATGTCAGAGATGCTAACCACCTCACTGGCTTTGTCACAAAGGATCACACCAGCTTGTTGCCCGCACGCCAGCGTTTCATCCGACCAAGGTTTTCGTTTCCAGACATGGATGCCCTCCATGCCCTCCAAGTGAAGACTTTCTGTTATTACTCGACTCGCTTCACCAAATCCCAAAACTCCTAGCGTGTGTTTTCTTGCCAACTTGTTCTGCCTCCTTTCTCAGCCACAAGCCATCTTCAATGTTGCAAATGGATCAAGTGCCAAAATCAAGGTTGTTTTGCCAGACGCTTTCTCAGCTTTTCAAGTACTGGATGTTTCGGCCGTGTTCCTTAGCAAATTTTTTAAAAATCCTGGCTACTTCGGGAAGTGGTATACAATTTGCCATATCGCTGTAAAGACGCTGGCTGGTGTTCTCGATTTCGATGGCGCCTTCTAACGGGTCTCTCGAACCACTATAAGACCAATTGATTTCATAATCAGATCTATTAACACCGGTGATGGGTTCCAGAATCATTTCGGTTACCCACTCCCTACGACCGCGCTCGAGGGTCTTTCTTCGTTTACTGGCTCTGGTAGCAAAATCTACCAGAAGCGGGGATGTCTCTGCAACATTTTGATAGTAGTCACAGCGCTTTTCTTCCCAGGCCATCACATATTTAAGAATCGCTCCAAAGGTGCTGAGTTCCATGATTAAAACCACCTCGAGATAACAATTTTACGATCTACAAAGAAATTAATGCTATCGCTGCCCTGCCCGTGTAAGTCGCCGAAAAACGAATCTTTCATGCCGCCAAAAGCGAAGGAAGCGATAGGGGCTGCAACCCCGATGTTAATACCGATGTTGCCACAGCGAACACGATACTTGAACTCGCGCGCGTACCCACCCGACTGCGTAAAGATGGAAGCCGCATTCCCAAACGGGTTCGCAGAAATAATGGATACGGCTTCATCAAAATCTTTTACTTGCTGGATGGAAGCCACAGGACCAAAAATTTCTTCCTCCCCGATTCTCATGCTTGGCTCTACCTTATCGAAGATAGTTGGGCCCACAAAATAGCCATCAGGATAGCGGGGTATGTGGCAGTTTCGCCCATCTAATATCAACTCAGCGCCATCTTTCAGACCAGAATCAATATATTGAATGATGCTTTCCCTAGCATCCGATGAAATTACTGGTCCCATTTGCGTCCCCTCATCTAATCCGTAGCCAATGATTAAATTGGTGGCGGCCTTAGTAAAGCTTTCTTTAAGAGGTTGATGTGCCTCCCCGACTGCCAGGATGTACGATCCAGCCAGACAACGTTGGCCAGCACAACCAAAAAATGAAGTAATTAACGAGCTGGTTGTTGCCTCTAGATCCGCATCCTCCATAACCAGGATGAAGTTCTTCGCTCCCCCATTGCTCTGTACCCGCTTGCCATGGAAAGAGGCCGTTTGATGGACATGACGCGCAACAGGTGTTGACCCGACGAACGAAACACCATCGATCCCTGGCTCTTGTAAGAGCTGATTGCCCACATCTTTTGCCCCATGCACCAAGTTCACCACTCCTTCGGGAAGGCCAATTTCGTCCAGAAGTTCAAACGCTTTTACCATTGATAGCGGTGTTCGTTCGGAAGGTTTGCAAACAAAGGTGTTACCAGCGGCAATGGCAACTGGAAGAAACCACATGGCAATCATGAAAGGGAAATTAAACGGTGTAATAGCACTGAATACACCGATAGGTTGACGAAGACACTCCTCATCAATGGATTCGGCAACGTCTTCAAGGTTATATCCTTGCATGAGAATTGGGATCCCCGTCGCGTAATCCACGCTTTCGATTCCTCTGCGCACCTCCCCGCGTGCCTCGTCAATGGTCTTGCCGTTCTCCATCACAATTGTCCGAGCAAGATCCTCAAAACTCTCTTCCAACAACTCTTTATAGTGGGACAGCCTTCGTGCTCGAGAATACGGAGGAACCTGGCGCCACTCTTCAAAAGCTTCTTTGGCAGCGCTTACTGCCATCAGGACCTCGCCAGGAGAGGACAATGGAGTATATGCTAGTACATCATCTGTCGCTGGATTTCGCACTTCAACTGCCTGTTTGCTGGTTGAGGAAATCCATTCTCCACCGATATAGTTCTGAACGACTTTTCCTTCCATTTGGATGCCTCCTAAAATTCCTTTATAGATTTTGCGGCTTGAGCATCTAGCCCTCTTCTGCGACTGTTCTGCGTATCGCTCTAAAGCTATTGAGAGGTGTGGAGAGGTATCGCGCACTCTGGTCCAATGACCTGAACTCCGGCCTCCAACGCATACTGGGTCTGCTCAACAACCTGATCCTCAGAGCCATTCAGAAGAATTTCTGTGTTATTAATATTTCCTATCAAAGATATCCTGCCAGCAGCTTTATTCACAGCGGATTTCGCATCGACCTTAGAATCGAAGTGAAATGCATCGAATCCAGAGTCGCAAATATAATCCAATCGATCGAGCGTATCCCCGCAGATATGCAGAACGGTGGGGCATCCAAGCTTCAAGGACAGTTCTTTGTGGTATTCAAGCAAAAAGTCCCGGTACGTCCACGGCCCCACAAGGTCACCCGTAGCGTGGTCGGCAATGCAGAGAATATCAGCCCCTGCCCTTATTTGAGCGATGCCAAATAAAACACTGACTTCTTTTAGCTTATCCAGAAAGCAACGAACCA
>JASFVL010000233.1:0-6436 GCA_050049875.1 Anaerolineales bacterium | reverse complement strand
AGACCCAGCGGGTTCAGAACGTAGTCCACCTCCCCGTTAGCCAGCGCCAAGAAGGCGGCGTCCTGCGAGCCGTAGACCGACATGATCACCTTGGGGGCGTAGGGACCCTTGGTAAAGCGCAGGACCTCCTCACCGGAGGCGTCCCCGTAGAACTGCAATTCCCTGCCGTCCGGCATGATGCGCTGCCAGGTGCCGTCCTCATACTCGACGATCACAGCACCCTTGAAGTAGTAGTTACCGTTAGCGCTGCGGCGCACGAAGGCGCCCCGCTCCATCTGGTCGGTGATGTAGCCGCCAAAGGTAGGCGATCCGCTGACGTCCGCTTCGTAGAGCGTCTTGCGGGCGTTCTCAAAGGCCTCTTTGTAGGGAGCCCAAGCTGTGTTGTATTCCTCGCAGGCGGCTTGATCGCTCGCGCTGAGATCCTCCGCAGCGCAGTCAACACCTTCGGGTTCTTCAATGGCGGGCTCTTCCAAGCCTTCAATGTAGCGGTATGCTTTCGTAACTGCCTCCGCCCAGAAATGCTCGGGTAGAATGGGCGCCTGGGCGACGCCGGCATTCCAGGTTCCCAAACTGGGGTGTTCCGGGAAGGTGTAATGTACGGTGTAGTCATCCAAAGCTTCAACGGTGATATCCAAACCCGAAGGTGCGCACTGGTCAGGCCAATTTTGGGTCAGCCGAAGATCTTTACATGTGTTGTGCGTGAAGACCACATCATGAGCGGTGACCGTTTTCCCATCGCTCCAAGTAGCGTCCTGCACCATCTCAACCGTGATGCTCCAGGTGCCGTCGCCATTGTCCATAGGCTCGACCAAATCGGTTGCCAGGTTAGGTATGAAATCGAAGCGCTGGTCAGAGAGGGTGTACAGGCTTGCGGCGTAGTCATCCAGCACATAGCCAGTCCACTGGGAGCTGTCAGGGCCGAGATAGGCCCAATAGTTCAGGGACAAGGGGTCCTCAAAGACACCGATGCGATAAACATCGCAGCACTCACCACCTCGGGCTCCCTCCCCCGCTGGACCTTGAGAATCGCCGTTTACTACAGCCTCGGTCATCGCAACACCCTCGTCTTTTGTCCCAGATGTGGAATCATCGGCTGATCCACAGGCCGCCAGTATCGAGCTGATTATTAACAAGGAGACGAAAAGCCAAACGCTTGTTTTAGAAACCAAAGCCCCTCCCATTCAATAATTTCTGCCCCTCACAGCGTTCAAAATGGAAAAGACCCACAAGCATCCATCGTTGAGCTTTCATGTTTTCCTTCACGTGCAAACTCCCAATCCGGACGATGCCCCGCGAACTCATGAGGGGAGTGCGATGAAGGAGCAGGCTACTCCCCTTTCTCGATTAGCTCATTAATTACCCCGTTATCCCATTATAAACAAGTTTCACCCCTTTGCAACTAGGGTTCACGGGAGATCGATGGGATAAGTTAATGGTTTCTTTTCCAACAAACAGAAAAGCGGTGGTCCATTATAGCCACCGCTTTTTGTACCCTCCGCCAAAGCTTCAGAACCGTTCGTCGTTCTACTGCCCTAATGCGGGCACATAAAGTAATTTCACGCTGATTTCATCATCTGGTAAGTTGAATTCAGCGAGCATCTTCATTTGATCGGCTGTAAATTCATTTATATCGACATCGTATAACACAGCTTTTTGTCCTCCAACCTCTCTTAATAAAACGACGACGCGATCGGAGTCCAGCCATGCTATTCCCCGGATGTTTACTGAAGGAGTGACCGTTCTTAGATCTATTTCAATAAACCCTAAGGTGTTCAAATTAATGACACCGAATGCTCTAGGAGGCCACTCCCGTGGACTGTTTCGACTAATATACGCCAAATTTGTATTGTCTGGAGACCAAGATACCGGCTGAAACAAACGGAACTCGTCTTCTAAGAGTACAGCGGATCGCGAGTGTTCAAACCAAAATGCTTTCAGCTTGGAGGCGGGGTTGTTAGAATATCCTCCTTCAGCCGCTTCGCCTGTCGTGTATGCCACGATGTCGCCCCCAACTGAGGGTAATAAAAAACCGCCTTCCGAAAAAAGCTGGCTCATATCTCCAGTATCCGGATCTAATAGCCATCCACGAGAAGGACGTGCTTCTGTCCCGGGTATTACCCAATCGCCATAAATCCCCAACTCAGTCCAAGCTCTTGGTATAAATGTCAACGGTGTTGGTCCTTTGATTCCTCTAAGCTTAGTTCGTACTGTCCGGATGGTTTTATTGTCCACCAAATCAACCCGACCAGATTCATAGGCATCCGGATCGATGGGTATGATTGTCTCCTCCCCTGTTGCTAAGTTAATACGTTTAACGTAAAAGGTCAGATCATGAAAAAACAAGACGCTGTATACCAGAGCGGTGCCATCCGGAGAAAAATAAGGAGATGTTATCGAGACAAAACCTTCCTTTGGCTTACCGTATTGATACACCCAACGCACAGATCTTGTTAGATGCTCGATTACCAACCTGTCCAATATTACGTAAGCTACTATGGAGCCATCGGGCGAGACCTGAACAGCCCATGGTTCAAACTCACTTCCGTAATCCTGAATCAATTTCTGCAGAGTGTGACTCGAACGAGATGAATCATTGGCTATAATTCGATTATCCTGCAGTATCCACACCGCATCTCTGGGTAATTTGTTATATACTCTAGCACTTATTATCTTGAATACTTTCAATTCCTCCATTGGAACCGCTGTCAAGGTTTGGGTATCCAGCGGTTTCATCGTGACAAATGGCGTTGTCTGAGTCGAGGTCACCGGCATTGGAGTCTCGGAGGCGAGATCGGTTTCCACTGTCACCAGGGTCAGAGATTTATATATACGTGATGGACTCGCTTGAGCGCCAAAATTATCATCCGTTGTCGATGCGCCCTGACAAGCCGCCATCAACAATGGTAATAGACAAAATCCAATCAGCAATTTCGCTCGTACCATTGTGACCCTATTAGGTTAGCATTCCTTGTCACCGGACAGTTTTGAATTATTCTCCAACCAGGAATGTTCATCGGTTCCCATCTCTGCTCTTTCCTTCCTCACAGGTATGGTGGATAAGATTTGAAGGTGTTTTTGGGCGGTTTTACCGCCCAAAAACACCTAATGCCATGAGCCCCTCCCCAAAATTGGGGGAGGGGTTGAGGTGGGGGTTCGGAAAATACCCCAAAAATATCGAAGAAAGGAAATCAAAATAAACTGATTGGTACCTATTTATCATTCCCTAAATTCTCACAAGTTTGACACTGCAATCAATGCATTTCATTTCACCGCCCGAGGGATAAGAACTAAGCTGTCGGGCAAGCTTGAGTATGTCGAGACTGTTTCAAATCGTTCAAGGGTATGCTGGGGTTCTAATTGGTGTGGGCGATAAACCGGGCCTAATGCAGCGATCTTTCAACCGCCACCAAGAGAATAAACCTGGAATGCTAGTATAACGTATCCAATCTGGTCCGCCATTATCTGTGCTTCCATAGGTCAATTGAACCAAATCCGAAGAATCACGGTCCAGCAGATAGACTTGACCGTTACCATCATTATCTGACCCAAACGCCAGCTGTTTGCCGTCCGGCGACCAAGTCAGTTGCCCATCTACTGCAGGATCCTCCAGATAATTCGTGATTTGTGTTTCCTGGGAGCGATCAACTTTCATGATGAAGATTTCCCCAGATCCATTCCTAAACGATACGAAAGCTATCTCGCGTTGGTTAGGAGACCAAGCAGGAAACCTATCATCCTGAATCGACCACAGCGATTGGTTAGAGCCATCTGAGTTCATAATATAGATCTTGAAGATAAAATCTCCAGACCTCCATGGCTCGGTTTCAATTCGCGTCGACTCGAACGCGATCAGCTTCCCATCTGGCGACCAGGCTGGACGAAGATCATAAGCAGGTGAGTCCGTTAAGCGCGTTTGATTGGATCCATCTGCTTCCATAATATATACCTCTGCATTCCCATCTCGATTAGAAGTGAAAGCAATCTGGTGCCCGTTTGGAGACCAATCTGGGTTATCGTCTATTCCTGGTGTGGTTGTCAAGCGAACCAACCCTGTGCCATCTGAGTTCATTCTATAGATCTCGTAGTCTCCATCACGGTGGGATGTGAAGGCGATCTGGAGACCATCGGGAGACCATGAAGCATTGTAGTCGTCATCAACATGCGCTGTTAACGGGCAAAAGGCGGAACCGTCAAGATTCATGGCAAACAATTCGTAGTTACCGTCCCGCAAGGATGTAAATAGCATCCGCTCAGGTCCAAAATAGTGAATAAAAATGAGCATCAACCCAGCTGAAAGTATGCCAAACAAGAACACTATACCAAAAGCCTTGAAGAGAGTTCTTCTTATTTCTTGTAACATGCTATGCTTGGTGACTTATCGAATGAGACAGTTAACGCGAGAATGAACTTCACGGCATTTTAGCTCAGGGAGTATCTTTTCTATAACCAAAGTGAGAAAATCACTCAGCTTACGGCCTTGACGCATCAAGGTCTTCGCCGGTGGTTCCCTATTCAATGGTTAATAATCAAAAGAACTACCCTTCAATGACTGCGGCTCTAGTTATGGATTTCTTCTATTGGGAGGGATTAGGGGTTGATGGAACGATAGCGCCACCCTCGGGAACCACTATTGTTCAATCATATCATACTCTTTTTAAGTATAGAAGAACATTTATCACTCCCTGGCTTATGATATTGATATAATCATTTATCGTGACATATATTTGGAACGAATAGAATAAAATCAAAGCAGTGTCCAATACAGTAAGGAGAAGATCCAACTTGTTACCGGGCAGTTTTGAATGATTCACCAACCAGTAGTATTCACCGGTTCAAAACTCTACTCTTTCATTCCTCCCAGGAATGGGGAACAGGCTTTGAAGGTGTTTTGGGGCGGTAAAATCGCCCAAAAACACCTGATACCAGGAGCCCCTCCCCCAAATTGGGGGAGGGGTTGGGGTGGGGGTTCGAAAAATGCCCCCAAAATATCAAGGAAAGAAAATCCAAGAAGCAAAGGATAAAGAGCATGCATCATCATAAAAATTCTATCTCGCCTTTTACTGCCTCTGACCTGCCAATTGATGAAGAGGGCAGAATTTACCACCTACAGGTCAAACCAGAGCAACTTGCCCCTGATATCTTGTTAGTAGGGGATCCAGGGCGTGCTGAATTCATCGGTTCCAATCTCATGCGTGATCTGGAGCTAAAGCACGAGCATAGGGGTCTGGTTACAGTAACCGGAACCTCAGATTGCACCGGAGAACCGGCAACGATCATTTCGCCAGTGGAAACCACCGTCATGACCTCGGGGATGGGGACGCCATCTCTCGAGATCGTTATCAACGAGTTGGTTGCGCTGAATGAAATTGACTTCAGGACACGAACACGAAAGACTGATTTTCCTAGGCTGCACATCATCAGATTGGGAAGCTCCGGTGGACTCCAGGCATCCACTGAACTGGACACTCCCATCATCACTACTTATGCGATCGGTTTGGATAACACAGGCTTATTCTATGAGGCACCCTACCCAGACGAGACATGCAGGCGGCTTGAAGAGGAAATTTGTCACGTGTTTAACGACGCTATACCCACAAAATCCCGATTTTATGGCAAGATCCACCCCTATATTTCTCGCGCTGAACCAACCCTGGTCAGCGCACTTGTGGAAGCCTCAAAAAGCCTTGGCGTGGCGACCAAAACCGGACTGACGGTTTCAGCCCCAGGATTTTTTATTCCCCAGGGTCGTGACATCTCCCGCCTAAAGCCCAATTTCCCGGAATTGGACAAGATACTATCCGAATTCGATCCCCGGCTGGATGGTCAGCGGGTTGAAAACATGGAGATGGAGTCGAGTTTCCTGCTGCACTTCCTCGGCGGGTTAGGATACTGGGCAGGATCGATCTGTCCAGCGATCGCAAATCGAAGGCTGGGCACTTTTACCTCGCATTACCAAGATGCAATGCTGAATGCTGGAAACGTTGCGCTCTTAGCTTTAGCCACCCTCAGGAACCGTTATCCTGATGTTCGAATTAGTTAATAGCTTAGAGAATAGTTTGTGGAAAAAACATGGTCTTCAAGTTCCAACAATGCCCAACTCAGCATTAAGCTCGAGCCTTGGGTGAACGAAGTGGGAGATAGAAAGGATCAGTAAAATTTCCCGCAAAGCGGGGTTGATAGCGAAAAGCAAGCTGAATTGGGGTTGGAAAACGAAGTGGGAAGGGACAAAACCAGGGCCAAACATCAGGAGCTGATCCCCTGGTGATTGACAAACTCCTGCGATCGGCAAAGCCATGCTATGCGATAGTATCCAAAAACAAGAACCAGGCGCGCAAAGACGGCCTGGCATTGCCAGGCTGGTGAAAACGCAGGGAAGCGACCTTCACTTAGGGATTGTGATGAGCGAGGGTGGCTTCGCGGATCAGGCGTGCCATGG
>JASFVL010000232.1:0-6440 GCA_050049875.1 Anaerolineales bacterium | reverse complement strand
AAGCGGCCGTAGAGTGGCGCTTGATACGCCATCAGGTCTACCATCATCCCGATGTGGGAGCCTGCCAGCACGATGGTGATGTTGCTATCTTTGAACAGGTGGTCCCAGGCTGCCTGCAGATGAGAAGCCAAGGATGGATCGGACTCGGCCGCGTAGGAGAATTCGTCCATGATCAGGATTACCCGCTGGTCGCCGATCAATTGGGCAGTCGTCTCGAATACATCCTCCCAGGTATCGAAGCGGGGCACAGCCTGACTTTCAGGATGAGCCCAGCGCCACACGGCGCGGGTGAGCCCCAGGCGAACCTGTGCAGGTGTGTCGCGGGTAGCCACCCAGTAGATGTATGGCCTGCCAGACTCCTCTGCCCAACGCAAAAGAAGCGTGGTTTTACCTACTCGCCGCCGACCATACACCAGAATGAACTGGGCCCCGCGCCGAGAAATTATGCGCTTGAGCTCCTCCAGCTCGCGACTTCGCCCAACGAATTTGCTCATTTAAAATACTTTCTAAGCAGATTATTATAAGCTGCTTAGATTATATACAGAGGAATGATAAACGTCAACCCTGCGACCACATAACATATTTACAAACCACAGGTAGCAATTCTAATAATGCTGAGCGAACCAGATGGTTCGGACAGCTAAGAAGATCCAAAAGTGCGAGAGACTACTTTCTAGTAAAAGGGAAAGGTGCAATAAAGAGTTGTAGATTCTGCTCTAACCACCGACATGCCACTTTTCACCGCCGCGGGAAATATTCATCTCGCAGCGCTCTCAAGACCTTACCATTGACAATTTCGCCTCATCAACACAACTTCTCAACTCTGTACGCTCGTGTGAGTGATGATGCAGCATTTCCCGCCTTTTCACCGATGCTCCTGATCGGGGTTTTAGACCAAAAATATTTTATAATAAGGCCGGGTTCATCGCCACAATCAATCGGGTTAGAAACTAAGTGAGAGCACCTTATACCAACGTACTAAAATACTACCGGATCCCCCCAAATGATGAGTTCAAAACCCTATAAACAGCGAATTCTGGAATTCCTAGAAAAGGTGGAGCCGATAACGCCAAAATCCGTGAAGTGACTGGCATCGCCTCTCACCAACAAGTCTATATGCTTACGCAGGAACTTGCTATGCGGGGAGCAATCACGGCCAGACGCCAAGGTCAAAAGTGGTTCCTCTACCCAATTGACACGCCTTCCCCCGATGCCTTCCGAGGGCACTGGCGGGTCATATCCAGCCCCGACTTTGACGGTAAAACCCCAGAAATGGAAACCACACCCTACATTAGCGTTGGAGGCGACCAGTTCACATTTGAAGGTTCATTTCATGTCGGGTTGATTCGAGGCGAGTTCGATGGACGGCTTGACGGAAAACGCGTGCTGTTCAGCTTCGAGGCATCGGATGAACTCGAACCCGTACATGGCGCCGGAACGATCTCTCTTCTGGATGGAAGGATGGAGTTCAGGCTAATCTTTTTTCTCGGAGACGAGTTTACGTTCATCTGTGAGCGCAGTTGATCCGGGTTGAGAGAACAAAATGAGCGAATACCAGTATCACGAATGGCAAACTGTTGACCGGGTGTTGACGGCTGAAGAGCAGGCCGAGGTGGATAGCCTCTCCAGCCATATCGAGGTCAGTTCGAGCCGGGCGGTGGTTACCTACCACTGGAGCGATTTTCGTCACGATCCAAAACAGGTGCTACTCGAGTATTTCGACGCCGACTTCTACAT
This sequence comes from Anaerolineales bacterium, assembly GCA_050049875.1. Classification (GTDB taxonomy): domain Bacteria; phylum Chloroflexota; class Anaerolineae; order Anaerolineales; family UBA11858; genus JASFVL01. The sequence continues at coordinate 4,703 of JASFVL010000232.1, read as the reverse complement.
GGCGAACTGGGGAACGCTGCGTCTGATGTTCCGCTTTCCCAAGGGGCTGGTCGAAGAAGAGGCAATCACCCCCTATTTGCTGGAAGAGTTCGTCTCTTTCGAGACAGTCGGTGATTATCAAATCCTTGACTTGGAGTTCAACCCTGAATACGGCGAGGGATGGATGGAAGCTGAGAGTGGGCTTTCTGGATTCATCCGCCTCCTCCAAAGCAGTCCCAAACCAGTCTCCTGGAAGGAACTCGATCCGCGGATTTGTGTTGTATTCACAGAAACAATCATTATGCCGTTTCCCAATTTGCCAATGACAGACCGGTAACACGCCCAAACTCCCTGGTATTGGCAGTTATGAGAGTTAACTTATTGCTAATCGCGATGGATGCGATCATTAAATCATTGGGTCCAATTAGCGTGCCATTTCTGGCAAGATCGTTGCGAATGCGTCCATAAACGAAACTGCATTGATCTTCAAATGGGAGAGAGACAAAAGGCTCAAAAAACCTTTCCAAAATGCGAAGGTTATCAGCTGGGTGAGCGCTGTGATACGCACCGTATACCAGTTCCGCCTTGACTACTGAACAAAGGAAAATATCACTTGGCTTATGCTGCTGAAGTTGTGTAACCAGAGTCGTTGAACCGTTGTTAAGAATCCGGATACAAGCGTTGGTATCAAGAAGGTACATAAAAGCTATGCTAGTTCAGGGTCTAAGAATTCTCTACGCTCAAATTCACCTTGTGGTGGACGCTGTAAAGGATCACCCACCCATCCCCCAACAACTTCTTCGAAAAACATTTCAGGCCAATCGTTAAACACCTCACGCTTTACAAGGTTTGCGATGTAACGAGAGACACTCATGTCAGCGGCTTGCGCTTCATGCTTGATTTTTTCCGCAAGGTCATCTGAAACATATAAGTGTAGTTGTGGCATATTAAAACCTTTGATCAAATACTATAAATATATGTGGTATATTTGGATTATACTTTTTTTATGAAACCCGTCAACCTTTTTAGACAAAAGCCCTCGACAAACGACAGGCATATCAAGCGATTTTTGTGGGCGGTATTGGACGTGTTCCGAACCGCTTTTTTGGAAAATTAATCGGCTTAAATCGTAATGTTGTTGAATAAAATCGTCAAGTGACATTGGTGTTACCTTATTTACATTCGAGAAATTAGCTAATTCCACCATACTATAATCTAGATGTTCTGAAAAAAATCAGTTAATATTTGACACCTGAAATTGTATTTGTTTGACGACCACCAAAATAGAGCTTAAAAAGCGAAACAACTTCTCTCCACCAAACTTTACGTCCCCCCACTCCACCCGGACTTCATCCCTCGCCCACATCTGATCGAAAAATTAAATACTGGGTTAACCCGCAAATTGACACTCATCCTGGTTATGACGATAAAATGATGTGGCGCTACATATGGATTTCCCCAATCGCCGAGAAATGGGCGAAGCCAACATTAATCTCTCCTGATAGCTCGAAGCCAATTAAACGCTATATAAAGGGTTTTTCGTTGCAATAATTGACGGTTTTGTGTATAATTGGCACATGTATTTTCAGCAAGTGGCAGCGCAGATCGCAAGTCTGCCTCTATTTGAAAGTGGATTGCTCTATGCCGGGACAGATAGTCCCCAACAAGTACAACGGCAGCTTTCAGATTGGGTTCGAGCAGGGAAGGTGGTCCAACTTCGGCGGGGTCTGTACACCGTTGCACAGCCTTACCAATCAGAGCAACCGCACAGCTACGTCATTGCGAATCACTTGGTGCGCGGCTCTTATGTCAGCCTTCATATTGCCTTATCCCATTATGATCTCATTCCAGAGCATGTCGCCGTGGTAACGAGCGTCACGACGGGCCGCCCAGGCATGAGGCAAAATCCATACGGGTATTTCAGTTTTCAGCATATTCAACCCGCATTGTTTTTTGGCTTTCAATACCGAAAAGTGACCCAAACCCAATGGGCGTTTATGGCAACCCCAGAAAAGGCGCTGCTTGATCTCATTTACCTGACGCCAGATGCGGATAGTGTTGGGTATATCCAGGCCTTACGCCTGCAAAATCTAGACCAGCTAGATTTAGCGCGGTTGACAGGCTATGTTCAGCGCGCCGGCAAGCCTAAGCTCAAACGTGCTCTTCAACATATTCTGAAAGTTGTTGAAGAAGAGACATCGGAATTCGTGCTACTGTGATCCCTTATTTGGAAGCGCAAATTGTGGGGGCATTGACGCCAGAGGCAAAGCGAGCCATCGTGCGCGATTATCTGCAAATGCGAATTCTGCAAAGCTTGCAGCATGCCGGGGCAATGATTCCTTTGGCTTTTCATGGCGGGACTGCGCTGCGGCTCCTCTACCAACTGCCGCGCTATTCGGAAGATTTAGATTTTGCGCTGGAACGGCAACCCGATCAATATGATTTCCGCAAGTATTTAGAAGCCATCCAGCGTGACTTGACGGCTGAAACCTATGGGGTTGAGATAAAGATAAATGAGCGTCACGTTGTTCACAGCGCATTCATTCGATTTCGCGGTTTGCTCTATCAGCTAGGCATCACGCCTCATGAAACAGAAGTTCTGGCAATCAAACTGGAGATTGACACCAGCCCCCCAAAAAATGCGCTGCTTGATACCACGCTCGTGCGGCATCATGTCGATGTCCATTTACAGCATCATGACCAGGCATCCCTTATAGCCGGCAAACTGCATGCAATTTTGCAGCGCGAATATGTCAAAGGGCGCGATTGGTACGATCTCTATTGGTGTTTGAGCCAGAAACAATGGGCCTCCCCCAATATCGATATGTTGAATCAGGCGCTTGCTCAATCCGGCTGGAAAAAAGGCAGCGTCACCGAAAACAACTGGCGAGAGCATGTCCAAGAACGGTTGGAATCGTTAAATTGGCAGCGAGTGGTGGAAGATGTACAAAGATTTGTGATAAAGCAGCGTGGGTTAACCGAATTCAACCAAGAGACCATTGAGAATCTGCTCAAATCGCAAAGATGAAAGAAACTGCTCCGGGTAAATATTATCTGGAGTAGTCTGCTTGGATTCTGATACCCCATCTGCGACTCGAACGCCTTTTACGAAAAAACATCAGGAGTTTAACTGAAAATCTGGCAGATCGTTCAATTTCCCTCTAGTATCCTACCGAATCATAGATAAAAAACCGCTAAGGATCGATCCTGAGGGTTCCTGTACACCTATGATGAATCGAACTCGTTTTTACTAATTGATCTTTAAACAAGGTATTGGACTCGAACCAAATTTAGCTGAATTGTTCATTAACTTGAGTTTTGCGAAATAGCTGCCAATAGCAGCAACGGACGACAAAGCACATTGACAAACCAATATAAACAGCCAGCCAGGGAAACATCCACCTGCCCGGCAGTCAAGCTGCACGGATGCAATCACGCCAGCAGCGTATGAAGGATGTGGTCGGGTGTATCACCCTGGCGTAAATGTCGGGCAATCCAATGCACCAGATAGCCCAACCGTTCATCGACGACCGCCTGGCAACGTTGGCCCGTTGATTGGAACTGGCCTCGCACCGCCCACCGTGAGCGTCCGGGATGTCCTTGGTCACCGAGAAGGGAATACGCTACGAACGAAAGGCACCAGTGTCGTTGGATGCCTTGCAGGTTCTGCAGCTGATAGGCTTCAAAGCCCAGGTTGCCCTTGGCGTCCTCGTTGAAGGTTTCGGTTGGCCAACGGTCGAGATACGTGGTCAAAATGCGCTTCGGTTCCCAATCTTTGCGGTTGGTGGCATAGAAATCGGGTGTTTTGGTAAGCTGGACTTGGTCTTCATAAGTGGCGACGATACGCACCTTCTGGCGTTGCAAGTTTTTCATGGGCAACACTTTGGTGAAGGCCCAATAGAGATGGTCCCCAATGCGATAGGGACGATAGGCTTCGGCAGGGATGCTGCGAATGTAGTCCTGGAGTTGACACCAGCGTCCTTGAACAAGCACATTACGGTTCTTGGGACAACCGCCCACCCAGTCCAGCTGGAGACACTCCAGGGCCGAGATCAGGGTCCAGCGCAAGAACCAGCTATCGAATAAGACCACGCTGAAAGGCAACTGCCACTGCACGGCTTGCTCCACCAATTCGACCGCTAACTCCGCCTTAGGACGATAGGCTTGCTGGCGATAGTGGTAGCTCAACAAAGTGGTCAGGTACTGACGATAGGCGTTGAGGTCCCCCTCGGACTGCAATTTTGCCGCCTGTTGCTGTAGCTGAGCCTCTTCGTACTTACGGTTGAATTGCAGATAGAGCCGAAAATCAACCGGGAACTGGTCACTGCGATTGACATAATAGCTGGTGATCACATTATGGGCCCACACGTTGCGCCCAATCGTATGGTCCCGCAAATAGGCCAGCCCTTCCATAGAGCATTTCGTGTGGTGGGCCAGGGTATCATCGATGATCAGCCGTCCTGCTTGCGTACTGACTGGCCTGCGCTGGAGCCGCTCGAGCTCATACAGTACCCGGTAGCGATTGAGATCCGCTTCATCCCAAGGCGCCTGGGTTAGAAACTTGTTCAGCGCACTTTGATCGTTTTTGTTAAGGTACAGATCATTGATGGCTTGAATGGTGGCTTTGTCTCCGGCGATCAGTCCAGTGACATATTCGCAGAAATGTTTGACCTGATTTTTGTTGGCAAAGACTTGCTCAAACTGTGGCAAATTCTGCCGTACAA
>JASFVL010000030.1:0-23123 GCA_050049875.1 Anaerolineales bacterium | reverse complement strand
CCTCGAATCGTATTTTTTGGGCGTTGGTCGTTCAGTAATCCTGAGATGATCGTCTTTCTAAGTTCACTGCACGGGAGTGCGTCCCCCCGTTCGGGCCGGGAGCCCGCCGGGGCGAGACGGCCTGGCCTCCTGCGACTGCACACAGTGCGTCCAGCAGGGAGACACCAGGACGGTGTGGCCAGTGCAGGCAGCAGGGAGGCACGCAGACGCGGCGCACTTCACTGTCAAGTACTGCATGGGAGTGCGTCCTCCCGGAGGACACCGGGACGGTGAGCGGGCAGGCAGCGGATAGTTCCTCCTCTTGTCCTTATACAACTTCCGTAAAACCTATTAAGGCTACGGCCCAGAGATCGCCTACCTCGTCTTGTATGATGTCTCCCATGGAGGTGGAGCGGGACATGTCGAGAGCTTTTACGCCAGGGTTGTGCCACCAGACGGTATCCAGGTGCTGGGTCTTGAAATAGACCTCCTCCAGGGATTTGGCTTCGACGTGGGCCACTTCCTTGTGGCTGGCTGGCCAGCCGAGTTTTGCGGCCGAGATCGGACCTTGGTCTGCGAGGACCAGGCCCGGGTATAGGGGTTGGTGGTGAAAAACTTTGTACATTGGTCGTCTCCTTCTGTTGCGCTCATCAGAAGCTGACTGAGCAGTAAAAAATCGGGTGATCTCAGAAATCCTGCGGGAGCCCCAGGGTGATGACCGCCTCTCCCCTACTGTCAAGTACACCCTGGCCTGGCCAGTGCAGGCAGCACGTGTGGTCTCCCGGGCCTATCACCACCCACAGGTTCAGCGTGGTCATTTGAGGCTTCGATCTGTCGCCGTGGACTTCGGCCAGCAGGACCTTGAAGGCTACACGGTCGGTTTTCCCTGCTCGCCGCGCAGCCACGGAAGCGCTGAAGAGCACATCCCACAGCCGGCCTTCATAGGACTGGCCGAGGTCGACTTCTACTTCGGTCGGAGTCAGCCGGGTGTGCAGGTCAGCAGTGATGGCGGTGGGGAAGCGGAAACCGGCCTCCCGCGCCATGGAGCTGACGTCCACCAGAACCCCGTCTTCGAGGGCTTGGGCGCGGGTGTAGGAGTGGATGAGCTCCCATTCGCAGTCCCCTTCGCGCAGCCGGTATTCCACTCTGTTTTCGCGGGCGCGTTGGCCTGCATCGAAGCCGAGGCCGCGTTCCTTCAAGCTCACATAACCCCCTCGGCTGAGGATCAGGTGGTCCACAAGTGGGATGTCCAACAGCTCCCCAGCCTGGACGATCGCCCGGGTCACAGCCACATCATCGGGACTAGGACTCGGATCTTGGGATGGGTGGTTGTGTAGCAGAAGGATGGCGGCTGCCGTGCGCTGGATGGCCGGTTTGAAAACCTCGGCCACCCGCATCTGAGAGCTGTTCACTGAGCCGCGATAGATCTCGACGATGTCCAACACATGGTTACGCGTGTCTAAGAGGATTACCCGCAGGTGCTCTTTTTCCAAAAGGCCCATTTCGCCCTGCACCAGGGCGGCTGCGTCGGCGGGACAGTGGATGGTGGGTCGCTCTGTGCCGGGGTCTAAGGCCAGCTTCATCCCCAGCGCCAATGCCGCTTTAAGGCGCACTGCGGTAGTCTGCCCGATCCCGGGAAGCGTACAAATCTCGGAGATGTGAGCCCGGTGCAGCCCGTGGAGGTCGCCAAAACGCGCTAGGATCTTTTCGGCGGTCTCGATCTGCCCTTGGCCGCCAACGACCACGGCTAATAGTTCGGAGAGGTTGCAGGCTGCGGGATCCTGGGCCACTCGGTGAGTGGGCTGCTCACGCAGGGGTAAGAGCTTCAGTTTGGGTAGGGTGTACGAGGTTTGGATTTGCAGGTCCAGTGGTAAAGGGATCATTTTTTTTCGCTCCTTTGCTGTAAGTCACAGTGCGTGTCCGTGAAAAGCGAAAGAGGACAGGTCGTCTTATGACAACCTGTCCCCGGGGTTTGGTATATGAGGGGTGCTGGGTTTTATTACGCGCTCAGATCTTGGATGCTGTAGTCCAAAACGATGAACAGCCTGGACAGCTATCCCCGATCAGTTGAGACGTTTCGCTTTGTGAGTTGCAGGCCACCCGCGCGAGGGGGATTTAGCCGCTCTGCCGGGAGATTCTGTCCTTGTTCTGGAACATGGGCCCAATCGCCTAGGATTACACGTTCAGCGATCGCTTGCATAAGGATGCCTCCCAGAGACGCCGGATGAGTAACCGGCCTTTCTCCTGGGTCTCAACGGCGACGCAGCGGTATAATTGAGTATCTGGAGTGAAGAGATGAGCGTGCCTAAATTCGACCCACTTGAGAAAGCCATCAACCTGATCTTGGATAAACAAGAGGGCATCTACAAGAACGCCTGGTATATGACCGATCCCGAGGCAGAGGTAGATTTCGCAGCCTGGCTGGATTCAAGGGTTAGGATGGCAAAGAAGTTTAAAAGGGTCACTGCTTTTCAACTTCACCTGATCCCTATTGCAAAGGGACCCGAAGAACATAGCGTGTTAGATCAACAAGTTTATCCTTCCTTTACACCCAAGACCTATCCTCAGCAGAGAGAAGCCATGGTGGAGATGTTTCGGCAGGCTAAAAATCTCGAAGAAGCTACCAACGTGGCCTGTATCCTGGTCAATCTTGGTGATGCGCTTCAAACTGCTTTGAACTGAGCCTTCGGTAGTTCCTTCGTCTAAGTGTGAATTTTCTGGAAGGTCAGTTGGGATTGCTGATGACCCATTCCAGGATCGCTGATCCTAGAATACGGCGGGCTTGTGTCGTGAGGCCTGGATCGCCAGTGGCGATGGCTTCTTGGACGATTGCGAGGGCGCCGTGGTCCAGGCTCTGGATGATCTGACGTACCTGGCCAGGCGGGAGATTCACCCTCACGTCGAGGCCGAGATCCTCTAAAGATATGCGCGTGTAGCGTTTTCCTCTCCAAGGTAACATTGTGTCATCTCCTTGAAAAACAAAAGCCCCCACCTTCCGAGGTGGGGGTTGGGTTTGATTTTGATGGGGAAGGTCAGGTCCTGGGGTAGATTACGAGGCCTCCCCTGAGGTTTTATCTATATCCCCCAGGCCACCAACCGTCCAGGATAGCTTCGTCGGGATCTAGGCCCTTAGGTGGATGGACCGTATGGCTCACCCCGTTTCCCTTACGGATAGCAGCCCGAATGCTTTTGGCTCATTCCCGTCCGGTCTCATCCTGGAAATCTTAAGCTTGCTGGATTTTGAGCTCATCTTCAAGCCAGCAGATCGACAGGCTAGTTCCGAATGGCTGTATCTGCTGGCTGAAGGCGGCTAAGTCGCAAGCTATGGGATCATATTCTCCCCATTCAGTTATTTTCTGTGTTATGTTTTGATGTGATGGATTTGGTCGTATGGGCTATCTCCTTAAAAACACTAAACGAGGGGCGGTTTTATCGCTCCTCGTTTAGTAAGCGAAAAGTGGCGACAGGTTTTTCTGCCACCACTTGTCTTGTGTAATTCAGGTTTTCATAGATTCGATTGAAAGGGGGTCACCTCTGGAGTTGAGGCGCGTTCATTTATCGCTAAACTTCTTTTCAAGAATCGCAGCAATCTGTTCTCGCAACAGGGGCGCATCCTGAGTAGCAGTCATCCATACGAATCCCCAGTCGATCGCGAAGTATTCGCGTACAGCGATGTGGCGGAACCCAATGATGTCCCGCCACTCAATTTCGGATGGTTATTGCGGAACCTATTAGGTGGATGTCCGGCAGCCTCGCCAATGGTGGTGAACTTTTGGAGCACTGCGCTTTGTTGGAGTTCATCATCCAAAAACGTTTCCTCCGATACACCTTGGAGAAAACGATCGATAGCATCTGCAGCCTCAACGATATCGCGCAGATATAATCTATCCCACCTCATAGAGCACCTCTGCATTCTCAAGGACGGATTTGCGGATGATGGGTTTCAGTCCATCTTGTGGAACCAGGTCTACAGGCCGCTTCAACAGCTCAGAAAGTTCCCGCTGGATGCGTCCAAGGACTAGGAAGCCAATTTGAGCATCTGGCGTGAAGGTAACTAACACATCCACATCGCTGTCTGGACCGAAGCGATCGCTTAATACAGATCCAAACAGGGCAAGCCGAGTAATCTGATTACGACGGCAGAATTCTGCAATTTCATCTTCTTGAACGAGTGTTTTGTAGTTCGTCATCTGTTTACCCTAGTTTCCGTTCGAGGTAACCACATCGCCCGTAGAATCCTCAGGCGGAAGATAGCCGGGATTTGGCTGCTTCCAGAAACTCCTGTGTCCACTCCAAAAGTTCCCGAACTTGCGCTTCAATGATGCTTGAGTCTATATCGTAATCGCCTGAGACTCTTAGGTCCTGGGCGTCAATTAACCATCTGTGGAATTTCGTGTCCATGTCTCCCGTCTTAGCAAACTCTTTGCCAAAAGCAGCGATGACCGCGGTGTGGCTGGAAAAGGACAACCCCCGGGACAGCAAAAGTGCCTGAGCGGCGTAGAACATGGAGTAGTATGCGCGCGAGGCAGCAAAGTCCAGATAGCCATCTTCTTTGAGAGACTCGGCTGCTAGTTGACTTTGATGTGCTTTCTGCAGCAAAGCTTTGATCTCTGGAGTCATATAGCCACCCCCTCTTTGCGAACGTTGAGCAGGAAAGGCGATTGTTCTTGTTCGAAGCGTTCCTTGGAGATAAACACCCGCGAGATGACCACGTCGTTTGCGAGAGAGAGCGAGGCGACACATTGGGAGGTGCGCGCCAGTAAGTCGCCATAATCGAATTCGCCGTCAATCACAACGAGGATGTCGATATCCGATGCTGAATGGGCTTCTCCGCGCGCTCGCGATCCATACAGGTACATACCTTCTAATTGACCCCCCAATATTGACGAAAACTCATGGCGAAGGGCGGCTAAAATGTTTGAAAGGTCTCGCATAGACATCTCCGTGAATATTATATACCAACTACAAACTCGGTGTGCGACTAAGAGGATATTTAGGAATCTCCGTGGCAGAAGGGGAGATCGTCGTTTTATCACGGGCAATTCTCATAGGATCAAATAGGTTAGGAGATGGGTTATATCCCCTCAGGCCACCAGCCATCCAGGATGGCTTCGTCGGGATCCAAGCCCTTGGGTGGGTGGACCGTATGACTCACCCCTTTTCCTTTGCGGATGGCAGCCCGAATGCTTTTGGCCCATTCCTTTCCGGCCTCGTCGGAGTCGGGCACCAATACATAGCCGTATTGATTGTGTTCTTGGAGCCACCATCGCATGGCCCAAGAGACCGCGGCACCGCCGGTAAAGACTGGGACTACCTCTTCCCTCCCACGGTCGTGGAGGGCTTGGGCAAAGGTGAGCATGTCGAATAGGCCCTCCGCGACAACTATGACCTGGGTGGAAGCTTTCAATCGCCAGGCGCCTAGCGGTCTGACGAGCCGGCCCCAGGTCTGGTACTTCTTCCTCGCTCTCCGATGGAGATGGCGCACCTGGATGGTGACGGGACTGTTCAGTGGGTCAGCGTAAACGACCCCGCCGGCCCACAGCCAGTGGCCATCCTGGGCGACCAGGTGGGAGCCTCGAGCAATCTCCAGCGTGTCCCGGTGCACCTTGGGGGATGAAACACCGTAACCCAGTCCATAGGTCAGGGCGGTGTGGGGCCGGACCCCCCGGCTTTGGATATAGTCCCACGCTTGGGAGCGAAGTAAAGCGGCTCGTGCTTCGGCGATAGCCTCATCAAGACCGGTGACTCGGGAGCGTGTCTCCCGGCGCGGTGCCACGTGCCTTGGGTGGTGTTCCCCCAACTTATGGCGCAGCGCTGCCAGGCTGGGTCCGGCCTCGCCACAGCGCAGGCACTTCCAGTAGCCTTTGCTGGAGCGAATATTCACCCCGAGGTTAGGCCTTCCACCCCGACCAGCTCGGGCAGCGTCGTCGTGGAAGGGGCACCAGAAGATGGCCCAGCCGCGGTGCTCTTCAATGCGCACGGGTTGACCCAATATTTCCTGGGCTTTGTTCAGAATGTTGTCCAAATTGCACCTCCTTTCTTTGCCCTCGCGGCCTAATCTAGAGGGAGCACATCATCGAAAATAAAGAACCTCCAATTGGATTGTAGAGAATACTGAGCTAGGGTTTTCCTATCGCGCCCAGAACGGAAAGGGGTTTTTGGGAAAGTGTGCTACAATATGCGTAGCCGGAGTCAGGGTGCCCCCCTCACCTTGGCTCCGGTTTTTGGTTGAGGCATGACAGCGGATGGATAACAGGCGTGGACTAGATTTCTCAACGTCAACGCCCATTTTGTTTAATAAGGGTGCCGATTTACACCCAATGCGGACCGGGGTTTTTAACTTAGTGGGGGTTCCCATCAATTCGCGAATCGTCCCCGTATATCCCGACGAACTTGAGTAGTATTCTTTTCAGGGGTTGGAAATCTTTGTCAAAGACCGCGGAGCGATTGCAGAGATTTGCGAGTTTCAGTCTGTGGTATCTCTTTGATCACACCCTGTGAGACTTGTGTGACCCGCCTAGTTTTTTCTGTCTGGAATAATTGTTTGATGCGTTGAAGTAAATTTTGAGACAATTTGTTATTCATGAGGCACCTACTATGGGGTTGGGAGAGTACTTCTGAGGGCTCAAAACCATAATCACCCGACTCGCGTCAGGCCTAGCATTCGGAAAATATTAACTGTCCATCACCATATATTCAAATATGCCTTGATTGTATACGATATCTTGAGGGGTGTGGTTGTCGCGCCTTTAATCACCATGAGACAAACAACAAGGGGGTATCTGAACTCTTCTGGTGGGGAGGGATTCGGATTTGACTGGATGTACTCAAATGGTTATCCGGGTGTCTCTGACAAGGGAGGATAGGTCTCAGAGTTAGGAAGGGACAATCGCGAACAGTTCTCCGGTGGGATAGAGTTGGAAAAAGGGTGGGGAGGCCCAAATGGACAACCAGAGTGGTTTCTGTTTTGCCGTTGGAGGGCTACTCGAGGTGGAAGGAATAAGTGTAAAACAACATAGTTCACACAATGGTAGAAGATGCTTACCGAGGTGAAACCTGGCGTCTTTGGACCATCAGCGACCCTTCAATAGGGGAATTTGGAGCGGTCAGTCTAGGGTTATAGTAAGGATGGGGGGATATATAATGATGCTTGGTGGGGATCTCTCTCACTGTTTTCGGCCAACCAAGACGATTGGTTTATTTCGCACCAACCTATAGGAAGAAAGTGCCTCGGTGACTCGCTCGTAATTTCTTGCTGGTGTTTCGGTGTCACGAATCGCATCTGTCGCTCTCCTGCTACCTGCACCCACGTCACACCGTAGCCGTAGGCTCGCTGGAGGCGTAGCGGAGTGTGTCGTAGGCGGGTGCAGTGGATGATTCCGGCGAGTGCCTATCGCTTTTCACCAGCACACTCGATGGGCATCTCGGGCGAGCCCTCCGCGGTGTCCCGGATTAAGGGCGCAGCAGCGATACCCCCCTTGATTTTTCCGTATGATCGTTTGTAAACCTAGCGAATTTGGAAAGATTTTAGGCATGCCGATTCCCTATGCCCAGCGCCGCCAGCGTAGACAACAACTACTTGAAGAACTCCCTCCGGGCTTGCGCGGGCGGATTGCCCTGCGCAACGTGGAAGCGGTAGCTAAACTCACACCCGAAGCACAACAGAAGTTAATGGAAGCAATAGATGCTGGAGCCAGGATACCCGCTGCTATTAGGTACACGAAGGAGAACCCAGAGGCGACGGTGAATGAAATCGTCTCAAAGTGCCACAGGAAAGCGGGTAAACGCAGACAGCGTGCAGCTGCGGAAAAGAGCGTGTCATCCACTCCACATGATTTAAATAAACTGGCAGACCTGCTGCAAGTCTGTTTCCCAGATATGCCGCGCAGTACTGCCAAGGCGATGGCGGGAAGCGAACTGTTGTCTGAAGTGCTGAGCATCGTCCGTGCTCAGCGGACATGTTTTGAATCGCGCCATGCGGAGTCCGATTTCGTCGTCGTTGTGCTCTGCGGCCTGGCGCTGAGGACCATTGATCGTCTCAACCAAATCATCCCCAAAAGACTCATTTACCGTCAGGCTCTCCAACAGAGCGGTGTGAAATGGCCGTACTAGCCATCTAATTACATAACTAGCCAATACTTAGCAAGCAACCACACGAACGTTAGACTAAATATGGGAGGTGTCGATCATGCTCAAACGCCTTGCAAACTCCGGGATCAATTTAGCGGTTCTTATTGTTGCGGTGGTTGTTTTCCTGGTGGTCTTTTTTGCCTTAAGTGGGTTGGCAACCGCTCAGAGGCCGCCGACCGTCACTGTGCTGGCAGCATCTCGTAATATCCAAATCGGTGATGTGATCACATCAACCGACTTGGTGGAAAAAACCGTCTACGAGGACGAAAACACCGCCCTATATATCCCGGTAGATCTGGTTGGAGAGGTTGTCGGCGGCGTGGCCGCCTTACCCATCCGCGCGGGCCAGCCGCTGTTCCGGGACACTGTGATCGCTCCAGTGGGGGAGGGACACCGCCTCTCAGCAGTGCTGGGTCAGTTCCCTGACCACAGCCTGTTCCCCTTGCTGCTGGAGGCCAGCAATGTGGTCGCTCCAGAAGCGGCATCATTTCTCCCAGGCGACTTGGTGGGGATCACGGTCGTGGTGGGTACCCGCCCGCAGCCCCTGGCAACGCCGACACCAGATGTTTTTTCATTGGCACCCGCGCCAGTTATAACAGCAACGATACGGGCTCTTCTGTACGAGACAGAAACCGAAGAAGCCGAAGCGTTGGAGCGCGCCTACCCTCCGCTGGCCAAGGATTTGTTTCCCCAGGGCGTCCTGGTGATCGCTGTGCAGGGACTCCCCCAACCAACTGCAGATGGAGGGGAAAATGGGGATGTGGATAACCACCCGGTTTTTGCAGGCCTGCCTCAACAGAAACTGCTTGTCCTGCTGCTCCCTAATCAAGCTCGTGAACAGCTGGCCTTGGCGATGCAGCGGGCCGACAAAGTGTTTGTTTCCCTTCTGGCGCGGGGTGGTGAAAATGGCGTAACACCTGGTTTCACGTACTGGGACTTTGAGGATCTATTTAAAGCGGATCGGGAGACGTTTATAAGCGCTAGCGGGCCTGTGGTGCCGTAGGTTCTGTTTAAGAAGAGTGATGTCCACCGTTGCCCGCCGCACGGAATGAGAGGGAGCGAACTCATGCAAATTCTACTACTTGGCGCAGGAGCCGTCACTTCCCGTCTGAATCTGCTGCTTGCTGAACATGGCCACAGCGTCGCAGCGCAGATGGCGAGTTTCACCCCACAACACCTGGACTTGTTCGACTTTCAGGGGGTTGTGGTGGTCTCACCGGAAGCTTCTATCTCAACAGAGAGTCTGGTACAAGCTGCTGAGCGCGGAAGGTTGCTCTTTATCATCGCTGGTGTGGGAGATGGCCTGGCAGCCTGGGCGAATGGGGTAGGGGTGCCCGCCTTCGCCTACCCGATCTCGGAGGTTGAAACCGACCGGCTGCTGGCTGAGATTCGCCGGGCAGAGGCCGGGAATCTGGCCGCAGACCAGCAATATCGCCGGGCTGTGCTGGGGAGCGACCTGGCTGCCCGGCTGGGTTCCGGGTTAGCCATCCGCAAGATCGTGGTGACCTCCCCAAAGGGCGGGACGGGCAAGACCACCGTAGCTGTCAATTTAGCGGTGGCTTTTGCCCTGAGCGGGGTCACGACATACTTGGTAGACGCTGACGCTAACGCGGGGGCGATCCAGTACCACCTGCGCCTGGAGCGCGCCCATGCGACCATGATCGGCCTGTTGCGGCGAGAGCTGGCCAAGGCTAATCGCAATACCACCATGGGAGAGGTCGCTTCGGGGGCGGCCTATCTGGAGTCTTTCACCCCTCTGGACAACCTAGCTACCCTGCGTGTTCTACCTGGCTTAGTGATGGACGATCTGAGCGACGAGTCCCTGCAGGACGAAGAACGCATCAAGTTGGTCCTGGGCGGGCTGTATGAGGCTGGTGTCTCCTCTGGCGGAGTGGTCATCATGGACGTGGGCATCAACCCCGCCCACGTAGTGCACCGGGCTGCCCTGCGCTTGGCCGAGGGGATTGCTATCGTCATCAAGCCGGAGATCCCTGATCTGGCAGAGACTCGCCGCTGGATCGCTCGTATGCTAGGATCGTTGTCGGGTATCGTCGGCCGCGAAGCGGCTTATGAGTTCGTTGGCAGCCGGGTGAAGCTGTGCTACAACCAGGTGCTGGGAAAAGACTTCAGGGCCGCTCACCGCACGCTCCAAGCGGCTTTGTATGAGGACGAGATTGAACTAAGTCTAGCCCCCAACGGCGTGATACCGGTGGTGGACGCTGGCATCGCGGCTCACGGGGTCAATAGTGACCGGCGGGAGGATATCCTAATCTGGCGCTATAAGCGAGAAAAACTGGAGGAATTAGAACCGTACACCGAGGCGCTGTTAGGTTTCGCTGCTCACTTCGTGCCAGCGGTTCGCGAAGGTGCTTCCCGAGCTGGACTGCTGGCTCATCCGAACGGCAGGCCCAAGCGGGGCCTTTTTGGCCTGCTCAGGAAGCTGCTGCCATGATGTTAAGGACACCCTGGCCTCCTGCCAAGACACCAGGACGGTGTGGCCGGTGCAGGCAGCACGAGTGAAAATTCCCCGGATGAAAAGCATCCCGCAGACCTCCTCTGACCCCTTTGACCTGACCGGCAGGCATGTAAAGCCCGTTGTAGATGATCGCACACAAGCGGAGATCGAAGATTGGTGGCAAAAGCTGCTTGCCGAAAGCCAGGCGCGCAAGGCGATCGCGGCACGCCAGCGGGCCCTCACACCCCGCGACATTGAGGAGTTGACCCGCCAGGTCTTTGAAGAAATCAAACCCCAAGCCTTGGACGTCGGGGTACGGCTGCCAGAAGCGTTTCTCACCCGCGTGATTGGGGAGCTATCGGGTTTAGGACCACTGTTGGGGTTGATCGCCCGGCCGGATGTGGAGGATGTAGCGATCAATTTGGGTCACATATACATCTATACCACTGCTTTGGGTTGGGAGCACGCCGGATCTGCGCCGGAAAGCGTGGGGGATGCCCTGCGGGTGCTGATGGATCGCGCTGGCCAGCGCACGCCCTCCCCGGACTACCCCATTGCGGATGCTATGCTGCAGGTCATGGTGCCAACTGCAAAAGGTACTGTGCGGCGAAAGGGGGTGCGGGTTAATTACATCATGCCCCCGGCTTCCCCTTACGGGGACACGATTACCCTGCGAGTCAGCAGCTATCGTACAAAGGATGAACTCCGTCAAGGCAGTCTGGCGACCCTTTGCCAAAGGCGGCTGCCGCCGGTCAAACGCCCAATGTTTACACCCTTGGATTTCCTCCGGGGTGAGGGGATGCTGACTCCGGAGGCAGCCAACTACTTACTGGCTGTGATGGTGCACGGCGGCACGCTGGTCATCGCCGGGACGACCGGTTCCGGGAAGACCTATGTGGCCCAGCGGGTGTTGCAGGAGATGCTGGACCATTTCTCGCAAGGGGCAATCCGTTTGTTTATCGTCGAGGACAGCAACGAGATCGTGCTCAATGGTTGGGATGGCGACCCCAAGACGGACACGCGGAACGTGATCTACACCGTGACGCGCGCCAATGTAAAGGGCGGCCCGCCACCGGTGACGATGTATGACCTGATCCGTGCGGCTCTGCGCTCCCGTCCTCACGGTGTGGTCATCGGTGAGGCGCGCGGCGCAGAGGCCTGGGAGTTGATCCGTGCCGCAGCAACTGGACATGGCCATTCGGCTTTCACCATCCACGCTACCGGAGCGGAACACGTCTGGCCGCGTTTTCTGCAAGTCGTGCAGGCTCACCCGGACGCCCAAAGGCTGGACGAATTTCAGATTGCGCAGAGTTTTGCCGAAGCGGTGACGGCGGTGATGCACATCGAGCGCAGCCCCTGGGAGGGACAGGTCGTCAAGCAAATTGTTGAGGTCTCACAAGTGGTGGAGCGAACTGCGGCGCGGCCCTCGTTTTTACCTCTGTTTCGGTATGAGCGTGACCAGGGGCTGGTGGCAACTGGGAACCGCCCGATGCGGGCGGGTTTTCAGGCCGCCGATATGAACCTGGACGAGTCGTTTTTCAGGTCTTAGGTGTCCTATGTGTCGCCCACATTGGTATTAGAGATCTGACACTTGGTGTTTGATGCCGAGGCCCATTGTGGAAGTTGATTCTTCGCAAACTTTCGTCGTCGCCCAGGGGTTTCGCCGGGTGGGGGTGCACTGGGGGCTCATCGGTCATGACGGGAGTATGCGTCTGTTCGTCGAACTCACCGCGGATCCAGACCGCCCGGATGTTCGCCCGGTCGAAGCCTATCGAGAACTGCTATCTTCGCTGGGGCCGGGTTGGACGGTGCGTTGGCTGCAAATCTTTTGGCCAGACCCCATCCCGAGAAGAAAGTTTTGTGAGCATGTGCGGGGTTGGAATGGAGAAGCTATAGAGAGGGAGGGTCACATGCTCTTGCGTCAGGGTCTTTTGCTATTCGCCCAGGAAGCTGCCTTGCCCTTTATTCGCCGTACGGTCCTGGAGTTCCTTTCACCTGGCGATGAAGGTGTCGCTTGGTGGGACAGCTTGCCGGGGTTGATGGGGACTTATGGTGTCAAAGCTAAATCGCTGTCTCCTGCTGAAATCCAAGAGCTGGCGCGCTGGATCTTCAACCCGGAGTTGGAGTAGAGATGTCATGGGTCCCGGAGTCAGGTGTCTCTATTTTGGGTATTCTGTGACACTGCAACACTTCACCTGTGATGCTGAGTGTCAGCCATGATCGTGCAAGAAAAACGGGGTTCAGATCACACCGAGCAGAGGGAGCGATACCGCGCCGCAGTCGCACCTCATGCCGTTGAAATAGGGGAGGAGCGCCTGCTTTTCCCAGGCGGGGTCCTGCTGCCCTTATCGCTGCGCGGCAAGGGCGTACCCGGGATGCCCGAGAGACCCTGGTCGCGCCTGGCAGCCCGCGATTTCTATGCCAAAACGCCGCTGGTGTATTCTGTATCCCTGCGGCGTGAACCGCCTGACATACTGCGGGGAACCTTGCGAGCTCGGCGCACGTTGTTTGAGGGCCTCATGCTGGCGATGGCCGAAAAAACAGGCCGCAGACCTTCGATGGCGGAGCAGGCTGCGGACCACGCCATGGACGCGGCCGAGTCGGCGGTTACTTTGGGCGAGCCAGCTTTCCGTGCGACGCTGCTGACGGCTTTGTACGCTCGGCGGAGGCGGGAAGCTGAGGTAGAAACTGCACGACGGACGCTGGAAGCGACCCTGCGGGCGCGGGGATTTGTCCCGCAGAGGCTATACTACATCCCCGAACGAGCCTTGCTGCATTTCCAACCTGGTGGGAAGTTGTTCCCGGGCCTGGATGAGCCTGTTCTGCTGCTGGACGAAGCCCTCTCGTTGTTGCCGTCCCCAGCGCGTCAGGTTTTGCCATGTCCGGATGCCGTTTTGATCGGCACACACGCCAGCCAGGGAAGGGATGTGTATTTCTCATTTACGCGCGGCTTTGACCCCTCAGTTCCGCCGCCACCTCACTCGTTGACGCTCATTCTAGGGGAGCCGGGTTCGGGCAAAACCAGCTTGATGCGGTTGATCCTGCTGCAGCGGCTGCTCCAAGGCTGCACGGTGGTTACCCTCGATCCAGAAGGTGAGAACAACCGACTGTGCGAAGCCGTTGGTGGGCGAGTAATCCCCGCGGGTGTTCCGCAAGACACGGGGACCTGCTTGATTCATCCTTTGCAGGCGCAGGCTCCTGCTGAGATGCTGCTCGCGGCACGTTTCTTGATCGCCGCCTTGAGCGGTGAGTCAGCCCTGTCGGTCGGCGCCCAGGCCGCGCTGCATGCGGCGGTCAAACGCCGCTGGGAGCGTCGCCCAGGCCCTATGTCACTAGCCGACCTGGTGGATGCTCTGGGAACCATCAACGAACCAGGGGCGTCCGCGCCGATGGCGCTGCTCCAGCCTTACGCGGCTGGGGGTTTGTGGGACGGTTTCTTCGATCGCCCCAAAGCTTTGCTCTCACCGAATGGGATGGGAGCTTCCACGCCCACCTCCGCGATGTGGTCCAACTTCGACCTGTCGAGTTTACGAGAGGAGAATAAGGCCATTGTCCACGCGGTGTTAGCCTGGTTTCTATATCACACGGTTACGGTGAGGAAGAGTCCAATGGATGTGTTCATTGACGAAGGCTGGCGTCTTCTGCGCAGCGGTACGTTTGTCGATCTGCTGGACGAGCTTGGCAGGCGGGCGCGCAAGCGCGGGGTGGGGGTGAGCCTGACCACCCATTTACCCGGAGATTTGCTGCACCGGAGTGCGTCTCTCGGGCTGCAGCATTCCACTTCGCTCAGTATGGCATCGACGGCTTTCATCGGCCGGATGGGGCCGGAGGAATCCTTTACTTTTTTTCGTTCTCTGGGTGTCTCGGAGAGCGGAGCTAGGCGCAACAGCGAGCGAGTTGCCCGGTTGCCGCCGCGGGTCTTTCTAGCGGCCCCGGCGGGAGGGCGGGGCTCGTTATTTCCCGTGCGGGTGACCATCCCACCGGTATGGCTTGATTTCTGGGGGCAGCTGGGAGCTGCACGCTGATGGGAGGTGGCCTTGGTGAGGGGAGCTCGCCAAAGGCTATTGCGTATAGTCACTTCCCCCCAACCAAAAAACACAAAAAACCACAGAACACACAAAAACCAACCACATCCACATGCCCACGCTGCAACTACGAATACCCAGCAAGTGGGGAAGAGCTAACTCCCTGCCCCTTATGTGCGGGAAATTGGGAACTATGGGAGCTGCAGTTTTCCCCTTTACCTCTACAAAACATCAAGGGGCAAATCGCGGCCTGGTTGGGGCAGCTCTCTCACCCTTCGGCTATCGAGATCGCTGCTGATGGGCGCGGTCTGAGAGTTAGGCTCTACACTCCACCGGAAAGAGCACGTGGATCAATCAACGCCTGGGCAGCCCTAGTCCAGCAGCAATCTCGCTGGAAACAGATCCCTATATTAAAGGAAGGGAGTGGCCCCGTGGGAAGGGGAAGCCTGTATGCTTTGTACACCCCCGCGCTCCTGCCAGGGCTGGCTGCGATCGATGGGGACCCATTTCTGGCTATCGGTGGACAGCTACTCTCGCTTACCGCCGCCAACGAGGTAGGGGAGGGGGCCGAAGAAGTCTCCCTACGCTTGTGGATCCTGGGCAAAGAGAATAAGCTCCAGGAGCGTTTACGCGCCCTGGCTGCTTACCACTACGGGACGGAGTCGGGTGTGGATGACGACAGCCCAAACCCATGGGGGCTGCGTCTGGCTTTGTGGCGAGCGGGGATGGTTCTGGGGGGGACGATTACAGCGGCCTGCGCGGGCAGCCTGGCGGCGGGCTGGGCCTCTCTCCTAGCCGGGCTGGTAGGAGTCCTCGCTGGGAGCTTGCTGTCCCTGGCAGCCTTCCTCGGTTCACTGAACTGGATGCGGTGGCGCTCGCTCCCCAGGGAGACGGTAGAGCGCAGCATCCATGGCCCCTTACTCCGGATGGGATTTGTATTACGGGCCAACGAGCCCCCATCCATCGAACTGCTAGCCGGTGATGCTGAGTGGAAACTGATGGATGTGTGCAGTGGGAAATATGGCGCATATCCTGAATGGCCCGCGATCCGTGCTTTTGCTATGCCCCTGCCGGCATCGGATTTAGCCGGTTTAATCGCCCCACCTGAAGCAGGGGAGGGCAGCGGCGTGGTGAATCGGGATGCCCGCCAGGATGTGCCCGCGCCGCCACCATCGCGCGCCCTAGTGGAAGCACCCTTCAAGATTGGGACAGCGGTGGCCACCGGTGAGAGCGTCGGTGTTGACCCCGATGGGCACGGTCTAGCTAGCGGCGGCAGCCGCACCGGGAAGTCGTCGTTTGTATTTAATTTGCTCAGGCAGCTCGTTGAGCGGGGTGAGCAGGCGCCAGGTATCCTCCTGATAGATCCCCACACCTCCCTGGCAGACGGGTTCCTGGGAGCGGTTGACCAACTCCCAGGTGAGCCCAGAGAAAAAGCCATCCAACGGCTGCGGATTGTCACTCCTGACCTACAAGAAGTTATACCTCTTAATCTACTGACGATTCCCGATTTCAGCTGGGCTGGGAACGCTATCATCCAGGTCGGGCGGCGCATCTGGGACGACTACTGGGGACCCCGCATGCAAGCGGCTCTGCTTGGGCTTTTCCGCCTCGCTCATGCCTGGAACATGAAGCACCCAAATCGTTGTATGGGGCTCTTGCATGTGGTTTTCGCAGCCTTTAACACCGGCTGGCGCCACAGCGCCCTGGCTTACTTGGACCCCGTCGACCGCATGGGGGCGCTGGCTTTGGACGCCCTGCTGGGGCAGCTATCCCGGGAGCCGGGGAGTTGGAGTCAGAAGTGGGCCACCGAGGTGGTCAGCCCAGTGCTGTCCAAGGCCATGGCCCTGGAGCTTTCCCCCTGGCTGTTCGCCGCCATGCACCAGAACCGCTTCGTGGATCTCGAAAAATGGGTGCAGGAGCGCTGTTGGATCGTGCTGCGGCTGCCTTCTGGTACGATGGGGCGTGAAGGAGCACGCTTGACGGCGGGGATCTTCTACAATGTTTTCGACGCAGCTTTCCGCAAAGCGACCCTGCTGGAACCCGTTCCTTTTTATTTCGTCGTGGACGAAGCGCAGGAAATCGCCGGCGGGATGCGGTTAGAAGCCATGCTCTCCGAGGGCGCCAAATTCGGGGCGCGCATGTTCGTGCTGGCACAGTCGCTTTCCATGTTGCGCCAGGTGGAAGGTTTCGAGCAGGTGGTGCAGGCTTTGCTAGCCAACACATCCACGCAGGCATTTTTCTCCCCCGATCCAGAAGATGCAGACCTGATGCGAGCCACATTGAGCGCCAATGTGCGCTATGGGGCAACCACATTGGATTTACCTTCTTTACAGGCCTGGCTACGGGCGAGGGTGGGGGACCGCTGGCAGCCGCCAACGTTGATTGCGATCGAGCCGCTGCCGCGCGCTGCCCCCGAGCGGGTGAGGGCGATCATCCGGGAGGTAATCACTGCCCACCCAGATATTTACGCTCCGGGAGACGGCTGGCAAGAAAGTGTCGTCCGCACGATGGAGGGTATCGTACCTTATACCGCTCGAGGGCTGTTGGACAAGCTGTTGACCCCCAATCCGGAGTTTGGAAGTCCTAGCGATGAGAAGGAGATGATGTCAAATCAGGGACAGGATGACGGGCGGCGATTGGGGTGGTGAGAGAGTATGGGCATCCTCATAGACCCTAAAAACCTCTACCTTGTCCACGAATCAAGATGACGGAAATTCTTCTTGAGAGACGGGGCGAATCGGAATGGGGACAAGCGGATGACTTTAAATCATATATGCGCCGATTCAGACGCACTTGCAAGATTATATCCGGTAGGAAACGGATCGCTGGAAGCAAAAACTCTCCAGACAAAATCTAGATCGGTGGTTGCAGGCATTCCACACCAGGGGAAGAATCTTTATGATTTGAGCCAATAACCAACATATCAAATTATGAGAAGTTGTCATATGCATTTGTAGGGGTCACAAACTGGCTACCCGACCTTCATCAAGACCGGCTTTACAGCTGAGGATTACTGGTTCGAAGAGACGAAAGGGGGTGATGTCCCTGAAGAGCCAGTAACGGTCAAGTCCAAGGAGAAGACGATTTTCGGGCTGCACGAATTCGAACAGATAGCTTCCAATTTAGGATGGTGGTGCAAAAAGCATGAAGTCCGCCGGAAGGACAATTTGCTGGTGACGATCTTGGACTCGGAAATCGGTCGTTTCCAATTGCAGCCAGAAACGGCTCGCGAATATAATAAGCACCGGACTGAAATCCAGACCAAGACCAAGCTCTGGCCGATCATGTATTCCAGCAATTAGAGGCAGCGCGTGATGAATATATAAGGGGGAAAATCGCCATCCCGACGGCATATCTCCACCTCAAAGTTTCGAGCGCTTACCCGACCGATCACTGGATGGAAATCCTAGATCAAGACCCGCGCATGATGTGGGACGGCTATGATATCCAGTGTGCTGATTGGCGGTCACCGTTTAAAAATATCATCGCCGAACGAGACCAACAAACCCGTGTTGAGCCCAATACACAAGCCAAGCAAGTCTACCGCTTCAAAGCATCTCTCTGGCATCGCAAAAGTCTCTGGCGGCGGATTGAAACTCAAGGTAGGCAAACCTTGTCAGATTTTGATGTTCGTATCCGCACAGCTTTTAAACATGATCATTGGGATCATCTGAGCGGCTTCTGGAAACTGGTCCGGCGTGGCCAGAGTCGCCGCTTTCGAGAGGTTGGCCTCGGCAGCATCTACCCCACGGGTGAAGGCCAAGCCGCGGATATCCAGATCACCAGCCTTTCCCTGACCCCAGGGGATGCTCTGAAAAATGTATACGACTTTGGCGACTGGATTCAACACCGGCTGGAACTAGAGGCTGTCGGCAGTCCCGAGGAGAACACCTCATACCCGCGCATCATCGGTCAGGACAAACCGCGCTACCGGAATTACCCGGTTTGCAAAGGCAAAGTGCGAAAAACCGTCGCAACCTGGGTTTGTTATCCTTGTTCCAACAAAGAGCAAAAGAATATCCTCCTATGTGAAACCTGCGCGCAAGCACATGATGAGGACCATGGTCTTAAAGAGATCCTTTGCTAAAAGGGGCGGATATGTTTTGTCTAGAATTTGAGAACCGCTTATGGTTTGTTATTCAACCCCTAATACAACAATGCCATCGCATTCTCATATTCTCGGGCGGTGAGGGAAACGAATTCAGCCTGCCTGCTCGCGTCGCGAGAAAAGATCAACCGCCCACTAACGGCTTCAAAGCGAGTGATAGGAGAATCGCCGTTCAGTACCACTAGATCAACGTCATCAAAATTTTACGCCCGCTGCAATTGGATGAGCAGTTCTGCCCGCTCGTTCAGGGATGGGGGCTTATCGAAGAGCACGGAAAGATCCAGGTCGCCTCCAGGACGGATCTCACCCTCCTTTGCCGATCCAAAAGCCAAGCGGCAATCACGTTGGGATTGTTTTCAAAAACCTTCTTGGCGGGCTGCCAGTCAACACCGGACATAATTCAAAATCTCGTTGCGAAAGTGTTCGAAATCCGCTAGATGTTGGTTGACCATTTCGACCAGGATTTCGACATCGATGCGCTCATAGCGATGAACGATAAAGCTACGATAGCGAACCATCTTTTCTTAGGTTTCCTTTCTTGACAGCGCCCCGAGTTGAATACATCGCTCCACAGCTTCGGCTCCGGTGGTCGCCGGCGCCTGATTGGATAAGGAGATCAGACGTTGGCAAATATCGATAACGATCTCAACTAGCACTTGGAGATTCCGTTCTACTGCCCTACGAATGCGCCCATCTTCATTGAGGGTTTGAGCGGTCACCTTTCCCAACGAGTGTAGTTCATCCAACACCTGGTCCAGAGATTGTAATTTCTGCAATATTACCCCGTTGACTGATTGGTTCTCTCTGATCATAAGCTGTACTTATTCCCTGTCGCCCATAGCAAGGGATTATTTCGACCTTCGCAATAGGAGGGGATTCAAGTTGTCGTTGACAGCACCTCCAGCATGAACATCGTATGATTTTGCTGCACTGGCTGGAAGAGCGCTTCAAGGATGGCTCTTCTCTCGAGTAGATTTGCAGCCAATTGGCTCTATCTATTTCTTAAAGTGCAAGGTCAGTAATACTCTTGAACTCATCAACTCAAACATTATTGGTTTTTTGTTCTGCTATCTGATCGATTGCTTTTTCAATTGTATTGCCTAGATAACAGGTCAAGTTTAAATAAGAAAACAAAAGTTTTGAATCGTTTATTATCCCTTTTTTATAAAATTGCAATTCGCTTTGGCTGGAAATTATGTGTGAGAAATTTGCCATTGAAAGTCGTTTCCGCAAGTGGTCAGAACTTAGCACTTTTCTTACGAAGTCATCCGGATGACCGCGAATTATGTATTCATTTGCAAAATTGTTAAATTCGTCCAGATATTTCGGTTTCTCAAGAATATTCCGCTTCCTCAGATTTAGATTTCCAGGTATGTTCTTATTGAAAGACAATTTGACCATTGTATACATGCTGGGAAGGGTACCTTCTAAACCACTTGAGGGAATGAGATCTAATTTGACACTGAATCCACGAAAATCCCCATCGATAAAAGGTCTTCCACTTGTATTGTCAAAAATCATAGAAAGCCCAGTTTGGTTTGCTAATTCCAAACATGTGTTGTGCCATTCTGCGCTTGCCCTTTTTTCAACCTGAATCGAAATTAAAACGAAAAGACTAACAACCAAAAATATTATCAAGAAAGGGATATAAGTCATGTTAATTCTCCGTAAAGGTGTATATATCGAGAAATACTTTGATGTTCGAAAAAAGTGATCAGCTGTGGTAAAGCGAGTGCCTCTCAGATTGACCAAATCTGAGAGGTATTGATGAGAATTTGTGCACAACTTGCTTAAAGCAACGATACATACCCGTTTTGTGCCTTTTCGAAAATGGACCAGATAAGCTGAGATCACCTGTTTAATCGCGACCATCCCTGGGGAGCTGCGCGCAATCGAAGGAGGCATACACAGCTTTTTAAGCAGGCACATTGCTAGATGTCAACCGTTCACTTCAGGCTAAACCCCAGATGATAATGACCAATTAAGCTCTGGTCGAAACCTTTGTTTACCAAACTGGAGTCCAGCACGGATCTCGGATTACTAAAATAATCGTGACCATCCTTGAAGCTTCTGAGTTCTGACTCCAATCGTAGATGTCAGAAAAATCTCAAAGACCGGTTTTTGGAGAGCGAACCTGCTTTGGCTATTTAGATATGTCAGTAACAGACTTGGGGCCAACTGGAGGGTTTGGCCCCAAGTCAACAGAGCAACACGGTCTTGATCAGATTCTGCAACCAGGAGATATGACCCCAAAAATGAAGTTAGGTCATGGATCTTTTGGACACCTCTATTATCTTGTGAATTATCCCTCCTGGCCTGCATGGACTGGCGATATCCTCACCTTTTATAGCGGAGGGCACAGCCCATAACATCATGTTTTGGTAGTAGTCGGCGCCAAATGAACGTTCTCCGGTGTCCTTGTCACCGCGCACAGTATTCGGGAAGTCCCAAACGTAACCCCATTGGACGATATTCTGTAAACAACGCTTCAGCAAATCGATGCCGAATTCCTGTTGCTCTTCATACATAAAGGTCATTGCCAGCATGAACAACTCGGGTGGGAAATAACCATAGGTACCATAGCCCCCCACCTTAGCAGCGGAGCCATCCGGATTGGTGTAGTTGACTGCGCCGGTCTGACTGTGGGCGCAGTTGAATTTACGAATGGTCTCCAAGGTTTTATCGACGCGGTCTTTCGGAAATACGCCGGGTAGTCCATGCCAGTCCGTCATCCATTGGCCATCCAGTTGGTAACCGAAGACAAGCTCGGATTTAGAATCTGTCTCGGGCTCGTAGAAGTTTAGATAGTAATCACCAGCCCACAGGTGCTCTTCGAGGGCAGCCGCACCAGCTTTGAGCCACTGATCGCATTTTTCTCGATATTGCTCATCTTTTGTTGCTTCTGCCATGCGGCGCATTATCATGACCTGAGCCATACGAACACCGCCAGCATGGGTCACGTAACCTTTCCAGCCTGGCTCAGGAGCCTCGAACCATTCAGTGTCACCCAAGCCGTGAGAATCGGTACCCGGGGTTGGCATCGAGATAACCTGTGATAGTCCATACTCTGGTCGTAAATTCATCGAGAAATCGTTCGCCCGCTTGAGGGAGTCCCAGAATTCTGACAAAAAGCCTTCATCCCCAGTGATCTGCCAGTAACGATCGGCCATGTCAATATAACAGGCAGCGTTAAGCACAGTCTGGTAACCTTTATCGGGTCTGGCCAGTTCGTAGGGAGGCCGGTTTTTCGTCACCGAGGCCGTGCAACCGCCGAAGATCCATGGAGGGCGCCCGTCCTTGAATTGGTAGGCTTTGTAGCCTCGTAGCGTCGAGAGCGCCGCTTCAGGGAAAAAGTATACGATGGGCACATTCCCATAGAAGCTACAAGGGATGCACTCGATTTGTGGACAACCGCGCGGACACTCATTCATGCCAAAGAGACCATCCTCCTCTTTACACCAAGTGCCGATGGGCTCTTTTGCTTGTCCCCAGATGCTGGTCTCCGGAATGAGGTGAAAAATGTTGATCAGGGAGTCGGCCAGCCAGCCTGGTGTGTCTGGATCATTGTAGATTTCTTCTTGCCAGGCGATGACGCGCTTTAAAAGTTTGTCGGCTTCTGCTGCCAGCTTTTTTGCAGTGGTATACGCGTTGGGGAAATACTTGGCGTACATATGTGTGAATAGGTTCGAATCCGGAACGTGGGTGTGGAATTCTGGCTCAGTAGAGGCTGGAGAAGGCGCGCCAGCAGAATCCCAATATGGAGCGTGCCAGGCGAATAAAAGACGGATGTCTTTGGTCTCGCCGGGTGCAATTATGAGGTCTACAGCCAAAGAGCTACCGGTCTCTCCTTGACCGGTCTCTGGTAGAAGACTAGCAATATCTGCCCAGAGCTTACCATCGGCATTCAGAGAGCCACCCAGGCGGACAGAGCGCTCATTGGCTGCTGCCAATGCATAAGCCATCTCGTGGGGGGTATCCTTTTGCCCGCTTTCGACGAGCACCCCGGTTAGTTCGTCACTTAATTCCGTGCGTTTTACTTTATACTGAGCAGTCTCTTCGTTAGCAAGTTCAAAACCGGGCCAACTGAAGGCTAATGTGCATTCCTGATGGTCTGGACTGGAATTATGTAGACGGAAATCGAAAACAACTCCAGGCATCATGGATGTAACCGCGTCCCCGGGCATAAAAGGAGCCCAAGCTCGCAGACCCACCTCGATAGGTGCGTCGGTATTGTACTCCATGTCGAGTATCGGGTAGTGGCCCCAGTAGTCGATGGTATCGGCAGTGTGGACGCTTTCCAATCCAATGTCGTAATATTTCGGTGTGTAGTCTATTGGGGGGAAGACAAATAGGCTAACAGGTCTCTCAGGGGCATCTTTCTTCCCTTTGGTATCTGAGACCAATACCCAGGTCTTGCCATTGACGC
>JASFVL010000231.1:0-6444 GCA_050049875.1 Anaerolineales bacterium | reverse complement strand
GAGCTTTCCGCCAAAATCGGTGATGTCCCCCTCATTCAAGATAACCCCCTTTGGCACCGTAATTCTAGACTTCACGTCCACCACCAGGCCGAAAGAATGCACCGCGATGTCCGGTCCGCTTCTCCCCGGGACCGGGATGCGTTCCACAGGTGGGTAGCCCAGAGAGACAAAAAAAGCGCTCAGGCGCTTGGCGATCTCCCGTTCGACGCGCTTGAAGCGTTTGCTCATCGCATCTCATCCAGCAGAACGACAAAGGGGTTGGGGGAGGTGGGTCTCCCCAGCCAGTCCTTGGGGGTCCTGGCCCGGGCTTGTTCCAGTTTTTCATCCTCTATTGCTACCGCCTCCCGCGCTGCCCACACTAAAAGGGCGTAGGGGTCGCGGGCTTCTTCTAATTGAGCGGCAGCGAGGATCCTCTTAAGGTTGGACTTGCATTGGGAGCAGTCCCTGGTGCAGTGGCCTCTGGCTCCCATCGGCTCGCAGTAGTGCCTGTGCAGCCGGTGGAGCACCCGTCCTTCGTGGAGACCCTTTCTCTCCATAGGGGACAGGATTTCAACGTAGGCTTCTTTGGTTATTCTTTTTATCATGTGGATAACAACTATTCCGATATGTCGAGTATTATACCATTCCTGTACCAAGTAGTCAACAAAATGGTTGACAGAGTTGCCATCCTGGTGTAGAATAATCCGACTTAAGTAATATTAGACAACAAGGAGAGGCATCATGCGAACAGAACTGCTTCGTGACGCATTGGACCAACGCAAACTGAGTGTGCGCGCTGCGGCGCGTGAGATTGGCATATCCCATACCACGCTCTTGAGGGCTTTGGATGGGGAGAACATGGACATACCCACCATCGAGAAAATCGCCGCTTGGATGGGGATCAGGACGTCTTTATTGTTAGATTTAGAGGACGACGATTTAGTGCGCTCTGTGGCGGCGTTCATCCGCCAGGACCCGGAAATTGCTGAGGTCTTCCAGCGGGCGGTGAACCGCTTGGAGAGCGGTAAGATGTCACCGTCCGTATTGCGGGAGCTGGTCCGCTACGCGTCGTTCCTGATGGAGGATCGTGGGTAGGGGTTAGGTTTACACACCCCCTGAATTTGTTCTGAAAGATAGACGAGGCTGCTGTCCAAGCCCACTGTGTAGATGCTTAGGGTTGGAGGGCAGCCTCGGAGTAATTTAACCGGAACTGGATAAGTGTTTCGGCACCGAAACGTTCAAAGCCATGATACAAATAGCACACCAATCTTGGATATGTGATCAAATATATATTGCAGAGAGTTGGGTAGTCTGCTATACTACTTGCTCAAAATCGGCGAGTTGGATAGTAAAAAAGGAGGGCGCTATCGAACCAGGGTACTAAGGCGGGGCTACACACAACTTAAATCTTCAAACTTCAATTGAGATGGAGGTAACGAACCAGGGATTGTAATTTGGTCGCTTGCCCCTGACATCAAAACAGACATCGCAATAAGGGGAAGGTCTCTGGGGAGCCAATAGCGAAACCGGCCATGCGCGGACGGTTTTTGTATTTATTTCATGATAATTATAAGGAAGGAGGTGTCTTTTATTCAGCAACATAACTTCAGATATAGGAGCATTAATCCGATAAAAGTTGAATATTTTTTTCGATCCAAGCATTGTTTACCAAGGGAGATTTCAGATGACACTCAAGAATTGGATGTCTGTTAAGGCTGTAATATGTGTACTATTCGGCCTCGGTTTTGTTTTCATTCCAGAGACGGTTGCATCGCTCTATGGTATGTCAACAAATGATAGTAGTATTCTAATGGCACGCTTTTTCGGTCAAGCGTTCTTCCTGTTAGGAATACTTCTCTGGTTAGCGAGAAATACATCAGAATTAGCAACCCAAAGGGCTTTTTCCATATCGGTATTTGTTGGCGACATCGTTGGCTTCGTCATTGCGATCATGGCTCAATTGTCTGGAGCTATGAATGCTCTCGGCTGGCTAACAGTGGTACTCTATTTGGTGCTTGCTCTTGGCTTTGGGTATTTCCTGATCGCCACGCCCAGTACAAACTAATCGCCAGCACTGTAAGAGTATTTAAGATGCTGGAGTATTATCCAGCATCTTTCTTCTTGATGTATTTAGAGGTGAATGTTCTCTTAGATATCTATTTCTAAAAAACCATCAGTTAGTGGTATGTATGACTGTTATTTACTGTGAACGAATTTCAAGACGGATTTATTTTTTCCTAGTGAGGTTGGATTTTACACCCATCTTGATATAAACCGGTCTTGGAAAGTGTTTCGGCACCGAAACGTTCAATCCTGCATTCATCTTGTACCCACATCCGGATCTGCCGTAAGGCATCATCGGGAGCCAGGGAACCGGCAGCTAGTTTGTACACAGTATCAGTCAGATAATTCACCCTGGTCCCGGCAGCGAGTTCAGGGACCAAGACCGAGAAGTTGTTTCAGCACCGAAACGCTATCTTACTCTAATTTTATTCCAAAGGGGTTACATGTTTAAAAAGCCCACCTGTTGGTCGCTCACCAGGTGGGGTAGGGTAGGCGATAGAAGTATTCCTGCTCAGACCTATTATAATCATAATAGATCAGGAAATCCTATTAAATCAA
This sequence comes from Anaerolineales bacterium, assembly GCA_050049875.1. Lineage (GTDB taxonomy): Bacteria > Chloroflexota > Anaerolineae > Anaerolineales > UBA11858 > JASFVL01. The sequence goes on along the minus strand of JASFVL010000231.1, from coordinate 3,843 downwards.
GTATCCACCCCATCTGAGGAGGAATTTGTTATGGAGAATAAACAAGCACACTGGATGGACACCGGAAAACTCAGAATCCGTTATAACCTCATCCAGAAGCTCACTCGGCTTCTAGAATTGGCGGAGGCGGATAACCGCGAATTCACGGAGGAGGAGGAAAGACTTTGGGCTCAATATATGGATGAGCTTGATCGGTTAGAAGATATCAGAAGACAGACTGAATAAGATTACATCTCACTGTAGGGGGCTTCAGCTTTCTATTCATAAGTCCCTTCGCATATAACCCTAAACGGTGTGAGTCAATAACATCCATTGCTCGTGGTCGCACAGACACCGCATTCGGGGTGGGTTGGGGTCAGATAATCCACCGTAGTCAAAGCAGTGTGTTTAGGAAAGGTGACAGGGAAGCTGTTTCGGCACCGAAACATTGTTTGTTACAAACAATACTCCGTAAGTAAATAAACCGATTTGATAGACTGTTGTATATATTGATTGAAACTCCTTGAAAGCCGATCTATTAACCAAACCAGTATAATATATTTAGTTCCGCATGAAAAAGGCAAGGATGATGCCAGCCTTAGATAACAGTTCACAATCTTGGCCTGCGAGGAGAGTTATCTGTGTAGGGGCTGTGGTTTTACGAGAGAATAAGGCTTTACTTATTCGTCAAGTGAAAGGCGCATCCCTTGAAGGCCAGTGGAGCATACCGTGGGGGATTGTAGAGACGGAAGAATTTCCAAGCTCAGCAGCAGTACGAGAAACCCTAGAAGAAGGCGGTGTCACCGCTGAAATAGAAGGGTTGTTAGGAATACAAAACCTATCCTGGGAAAATTCTATAGGGATCATCTATCTGTGTCGCCACGTAGCGGGGGAGCCGTTAGCTGATGGGGGAGTAGAAACAGACCAAGCAGCCTATCTGTCTTTGGATGAAATAGAGGAGTTAAATGAACCAATTGAGCCTTGGTGTGAATGGATCGTAAAACGTGTTCTCAGAAATGAACATCATTTAATCCCTTCTGAACCAAATAATCCGTATCAACCCAAACCGGCTTTCTTGTGATGTAAACGTATGTTAGTAAGGAGCTATATAGAATGGGAAGAAAGTGGACTAGAAAAGAGAAGACAGCCATCATTGTATCGGTGGTTGTTGCAGGTTGGGTTACTGGAGTTGCAGTTGGCTTAGCCGCAGCAACAGACCTTTCACCAGTGCTTATCGGGTTGTTTGCAGGCTTAATCTCAGCACTATTGGGAACCATCGCACTAACAGTAATAATCAGAACTTTTGGGGGAGAGAAATCCTAGGATGATTGCATAAGTACCAGCTCACTCCGTTATGTCTCACAAGATATTAGCATTGGCTAGACGACATCCAATTTTGGCGTTCTTTGTCTTAACATTTGGGATCACATGGCTGTTTTGAGTTCCAGTTGCCCTGTCCTCGCAAGACAACCTCCCCTTCCAAATACCATTTTTTCTGTTCGTGCTCGCAGGCTATGGCCCCACATTAGCCGGGATCATCATGACCAGGATTGAGAGGGGGATGTCTGGTATCCGAGAGTTGTTGGGTCGACTTCTCGTGTGGCAGGTTGGCGTTCAATGGTATATCTTTGTAATGTTTTCAACTGGGGTGATAGCGTTTTGTGTAGTACTACTCTATCCACTTTTCAGTGGCAGGGACGTCCACTTGGATGTTCGCAGCCAACTGAGATCGCTGGTATCCATCCTTCCCTTAATCATTTTCTTTGGCGGCCCACTGTCAGAAGAGTTTGGGTGGCTAGGGTTTTGCACTGCCGAAGTTACAAAGCAGAAATAACGCGCTTACGGCCAGCCTAATTGTTGGAGTCATGTGGGGCTTATGGCACCTACCGGCATTTTGGATTGCAGGTGCTGGTCAATACAACCAGCCTGTGTTTTGGTTTATGGTAGGAGCACCGGCGTTGGCAATTCTATACACTTGGGTGTATAACCATACGAAAGGAAGTTTACTGATCACTGTTCTGTACCACACGGCTTTCGACAGCACATTGTATGTAACATTGCCTGCATTTCCATTGCCAAATGGGTTAAAGATAGCGTTTATGTTAGCGGTAGGGCTGTTGTGGGTACTAGCCATCGCGATTGTGTCTGTATTTGGACCACGCTATTTGTCACGAAACAAGCAGACCAAGGGTGCAGCTACATGAACTCCTTTAAAAGAATTAGTGGAAATGAATAATAGAACTGCTCTCCTGATAATTGATATTCAAGTTTGCAACTTTGATGAAGAGCCGCCGGTCTTCGGGAGGAGAAACCTCCTTGCGAAGGTTATTGCGTTGGTTGCCCATGCTCGCTCAGCGAGCGTGCCTCTTATCTATATTCAACACTGTGGTCCGGAAGGTGCCATTGATGAACCCGGCACTCCGGGGTGGGAAATCCATCCTGCGATTGCTCCAATCGAAGGTGATGTTGTCATTCAGAAGCATCACCCGGACGCTTTTCAGGATACAAATTTGCAGCGTGAATTGATATCCAAAGATGTTAGGAAATTAATTATCGCTGGGATACAAACTGAATACTGCGTTGATACAACCTGCCGGCGCGCATACAGTCTGGGCTACGAAGTCACTTTGGTCATGGATGCACACAGCACTTGGGACACGGATCTCCTCACTGCGCCGCAGATCATTGCCCACCATAATCAAGTATTAGGAGGATGGTTTGTCAATATAAAAAGAGCACAAGAAATCATGTTTTAGTCCGCATCATAAATAGAGTAGTTTAGTTCCGGGGAGGGAAATGATGTTTCACAAATCAAAGCTTGTTTTAATCCTAATAATTATTGGGATGCTTTTGTCTGCCTGTGGTCTTCTTCAGGCACCAACAGCTACCCCCATACCAGAAGAAGTCGTCGAAGACATTGATGTATATATGGCTGATTTAGCCGATCAGGAAAAGTTCAGCGGTGCGGTTCTGATCGCTCAAGGTGATGACGTATTGCTCAGCGCTGGATATGGTATGGCGGACGTAGAAAACGACATTCCGAATAGCCCCCAAACGCGTTACCACATCGGTTCGGTAACGAAACAATTCACCGCTGTGGCAGTTTTGATCATGCACGCGCAGGGAAAATACGAACTAGATGATCCGGTTTGCGAGTATGTCCCAGGTTGCCCAGATCACTGGAAAGCGATTACGATCCATCAATTGCTAACGCATACCTCCGGTCTGCCCGATTCTGGGGAGTTCTATGAGGGCAAAAACGAACCGGGCGTATCCTATAAGCCAGACGAAATCATTGGGTGGTTCAAAGAAGCCCCCCTTGATTTTGAGCCAGGGGAGAAATTCGCTTACAGCAGCACGGGGTACTTGTTACTCGGTATTCTGATCGAACAAGTTTCCGGGCAGTCCTATGAAGAATTTTTGCAGTCCCAAATCTTCGAGCCTCTCGGGATGACGAACACCGGATATCCACATGACGATACCGGTTTAGCGGTAGGATATAGATATGTGGGTTTTGAAGCCGAATTTATCAACCCATCTCTCCCATATTCTGCTGGGGGATTGTATTCAACCGTGGAAGACTTGTATCGCTGGGATCGCTCCTTCTACACCGGGGAGCTCCTTCCACAAGAGTTGATTGAGAAGATCTTCACGCCAGTTGTATCGACCCAGTATTTTCCTTATGCGCCCCCCTATGACGAGGTAGGTTACGGGTATGGTTGGTTTATCGGTGAAAGGCTTGGGCATCGTGCCGCGGGTCATGGAGGCACCTACACTGGTTTCCGGGCATTGATCGAACATTATCCTGATGACGAGATTGCGATTATCATTATGAGCAACTTGCAGAGTTCGGAAATTAAAGTG
>JASFVL010000230.1:0-6451 GCA_050049875.1 Anaerolineales bacterium | reverse complement strand
ATCAACATCGCAACCCATTTTGAAACGATGGATGACATGAAAATGGATAATACCTGGCATCAAGACGACGAATTTTGGCAAACGATGGCCACCATGATGTTCAGCGAAGATCGTTGGGAATCGGCACTTGAAGAGGTGAACGCGCTAATTACCTTGTTGGATCTCACTCGAAAGGCAAAGATTCTCGATATGGGGTGTGGACCTGGGCGACATGCTCTAGAATTGGCTAGGCATGGTTTTTCTGTTACTGGCGTCGATCGTACAATCTTGTACCTAAATCAAGCCAAACAGAAAGTAGAGCAGGAAGGTTTGGAAGTTGAGTTTGTTCAAGCGGATATGCGCTCTTTTCGGAGAGAATCGTCATTCGATGTTGCTCTATCACTCTTCACGACCTTCGGTTACTTTGAAGATCCTGAGGAGAACATTAAGGTCTTAGAAAATCTCTTTCGTTCCTTGAAAGAAGGGGGTAAACTGCTTATGGAAATGATGGGTAAGGAGATTATGGCACGCATTTTTCGGCAGCGTGATTGGCGAGAGTATAATGGCATCATCCATTTGGAAGAGCGCATGGTTACAAGTGATTGGAGCAGGATGAAAAACCGCTGGATCAAGATCGAAGAGGGGATGCGGCACGAATTCAAAGTCACCCATTGGATCTATTCAGCTGCGGAACTGAGGGAGATGCTCAAAGGAGTCGGGTTTCAAGTAGTCAATATCTTTGGTGGGCTCGAAGGGAGCCCTTACGATCACAAAGCCCGTAGGCTTGTAGCTGTTGCGATGAAAGAGTAAGAAACCAAAATCTCCTCTCATTTTGAGATCTTGTATATATACAATATGTATCTGGAACAGTAAAAATGTTGAGAAACAGGTCTTGAAGCCTGTGTAATGGTTAACTTGGATAGAGGTTGCTGATGAATCAGAAAATATCAGATGCTATAAAGGATGACTATGAGGTCAACACTTGGTTGATAAAACGGATCACGGATGGTCTGAGCCATGAGGATAGTGTGTATCAACCGCCATTCCCAGCCAACTGTTTGAACTGGGTCTTGGGGCACATCATCTCGCGGCGGAATACCGCTTTGGAGTTGTTAGGTGAGGATTCCATATGGTCGCAAGAAATCCAGGAGCGTTACCAGACTGGTTCGGAACCGATCGTTAGTGATGAAGACGCTCGACAATTTGAAGAATTAATCTCCGATTTAGAACGCTCTCAGGAGATGATTTCCAAAGCTTTGGTGGATGCACCAAACGAAGACCTAAACAATTTGGTATCCACCGACCGGGGTGAGAAGCCCGTTTGGATGCATCTAGAAGGTTTTCATTGGCATGAAACTTTCCATATTGGTCAGCTTGAAATCCTCAAAGACTTCGCTATCTCCAAACGGAACACATAGGAGAGTAGCTCCTTTGAAGGTCTATGTTTAAATTGAAGCACCATTATGAGCAAGCTCCTTTCCATAGACGCAGACAAAGCTGTAAAACAGATTCAAGTCAATCTCCGCCAAATTTTTCGATCTCGCAGTGTGAATGGAATTTTAATCGGGCTCAGCGGCGGGATCGATTCTACAGTGCTAACTACTTTAGCGGTGAGAGCCCTTGGGAATAAATTGGTTAAGGTTGTTTATCTTTATGATCGTTTCAGCCTCCCTAAATTGAGAAAGAGTGCTCACTTGGTTGCGGAATGGCTTAATTTAATAATAGAAGAGAGATCCATTGAGCGGGCATTGCATGAGCAAGGAATTTACACCACATTTGGTATGCGCTTGACCTCCGTTTCAGGGACGGTAAACCGCATGCTTGTGAACACATATCGATGGATATATAAAGAATCGCCTTTTCTTTCCTCTCTTCGAAAGGGTCAGACAGCGATCCATGACGATGATCCAGGTGGCTGGAATTTCAGATCTTTGATCAATCATCCGGAAGATGGGATAAACATCCGCCATCGCTACCGTCGAGAACTTCTGGAGGATCAAGCCCGGACGATGAATTTGTTGCCTGTAGGAGCTGCGAATCTAACGGAGTGGCAGTTGGGTTGGTTTGTCAAAGATGGAATCGATGATCTCCCCATACAGCCCCTGAAGGGTTTGTATAAAACCCAGGTTCGGCAATTAGCCCGTTATCTAAACGTCCCGACGATAATCTTGGATCAAGCCCCGTCGCCGGATATGCTGCCTGGACTTACTGACGAGTTTGGCCTTGGCTTGAGATATGATAAGATCGATTTGATTCTAGATCATCTTGACGGCGGACTTAACTCGGGGGAAATTTACCAAGCGGGATGTCGGCCTCAAGACGTTTGTCTTGTCATGGAAATGAAAAAGCATTCCCAGTGGAAGAGAAGCGAGCAGAACTACATACCCCCGGCGGATGGAACGATCGCAGGAAATCTAAGAGTCCCGGGATGATCAAGTTGGGCCTCATGATCACTTATATCTTTATCCTTCTAGGATACATTTTCTTGTAGGTAATCGTCTATGTTCGATCTGATCGCATTCGATGCTGACGATACTTTGTGGCATAACGAGTCTCTCTACCGCCGGGGTAGGGAGCTGTTTAGAAAGATGATGGCGAAGTATCCCCTTGCAGGCGATATTGATGAGCTAATACACGAAATTGAAATCAACAATTTGGAATATTTCGGTTATGGTGTTGTCAGCTTTGTTTTGTCATTGATCGAATCGGCGATAGATCTCACAAACGGGCAGGTTTCCAATGCTGACATCCAGGATCTGATTGATTTTTCGAGGGATATGATTTCGGCGGAGGTTAAACTTTTTGACCACGCGCGGGAAACTGTGGAAAACATCTCCGTGGATTTCCCCTTGATGCTGATCACCAAAGGGGATTTGCTCCACCAACAGATCAAGGTAGAAAAATCAGGCCTGGGGGATTATTTCGATTACATCGAAATCGTCAGCGACAAGAAAGTTAGCACCTATGCCGTCATTCTTCAACGCTATGATATTTCTCCATCTCGCTTCTTGATGGTGGGAAATTCTTTACGATCGGATATCCTTCCGGTTATTGAACTGGGAGGGTGGGTGGTATATGTCCCGAATGAATTGACATGGATGTATGAGAACGTTGACTTACCAGATGTAGACTACCAACGATACTACGAGGTTGAACACTTGGGAAATATACCAGGTTTATTAGCTAGTTTAAACCCCTCATCGGAGAATTATGAGTAAATAAGTCCTATAGATAACTTGTTATATGAAAAAAGTTGATCAGTACCGCCAAATCTTACGCAACCTGAAGGATTGGGAGCCATATCTTCTGGAACAATCGCGCTTGCCGGGACCCCGGGCAAATATCGAGCTGGCAAGAGCTGTTGCATTGGAAGGTGAGGCTGAACTTTTTGAAAGTCAACTTGAAAACAACGCCGAGATCGCGCCGACCAATACTCCCGGAGAGTTCCTGGCGTTTTGCGGTGCGTTGGGTATAGGAAGACTTCTATCCGAAGGTCAAATTGAGCGTTTGGGTGAATTGCGTAGCTTAGCTAACGACCCTCGCTGGCGGGTGCGGGAAGCGGTTGCGATGGGTCTTCAAGCTTATGGTCGACATGATGTACTCTCTTTAATCGCGGAGATGAAGGGTTGGGTAACGGGCAGCTTGCTGGAGCGGCGGGCAGCAGCAGCTGGATTATGCGAACCCGATTTGCTAAATAACGAAAAGGTAGCGGAGACAGTACTGCAAATCCTTGATGAGATTACCATCTCAATAAAAGAGGAGGTTGATCGCAGGGCACCCAATTTCAAAGCTCTTCGGAAAGCTTTGGGGTACTGTTGGAGTGTGGCTATTTGCGCATCTCCTCAAAAGGGGAAAGCGATGCTAGAGACTTGGTTGATGGATTCCGATCGGGATGTCCGTTGGGTTTGTAAAGAGAACTTAAAGAAGAAGCGCTTACAGCGATTGGACTCCCAATGGGTGAATGATATGCAGCGCAGGTTGGCTTCTTGAAGTGATATAATCAGCAATCTCTCTGAGGAAGGAGAATATCAAGTTGACCCAATTAATGCTCACTCATCGTGGTGTGGTTTATCCTTGGCAGTGCGATCATGTTGGACACATGAACGTGATGTGGTACGTTTCCAAGTTCGATGAGGCCACTTGGCAGTTATTTTCCGATCTGGGGATTACCTCCTCCTACCTGCGGGAAAATCAACGCGGCATGGCTGCCCTTGAACAGAACATTAAATACAAGCGCGAATTAAGAGCTGGAGATACGCTCTCAATCTATTCCGGCATCCTTGAAATCAAGGAAAAAACGATCCGCTTCTACCATGAGATGCGCTTGGATGAGACAAAAGAGATCGCAGCCACGACGGTTTTGTTCGGTGTACACATGGATACGATAGAACGCAAGGCTCGTCCCTTTCCGGATGAGATCGTCAAGCGAGGTCATGAAAGCTTGATCAATGTGAATCCGTAAAATTCATGCAAAAATCGACCTCAAACTCAATACCAGTTACCTCCGAATTCCGTTCCGCTATCCTAGCCGATATTCACGGCAATTCCATTGCCTTGGATGCCGTCCTCGAAGATGTGGAACGCAAAGGAGGAGTGGATCAGTATTGGCTGCTGGGTGATTACGCTGCGATTGGCTTCGATCCAGTTGGGGTGCTGCAACGCTTGGAGCGCTTGTCAGATGTGAAGCTTATTCGCGGCAACACGGACCGCTACTTGGTTGAGCAGCAACAGCCCGGACCTTCGTTAGTGGAGGTGAGGAAGAATCTAAAGCTGATGGAGGTTTATGCTCACATCGCGAGCAGCTTTGCTTGGACGACAGGCGCAGTAGGTTCAGCCGGATGGCTGCCATGGCTTTCAGAACTTCCTCTGGAAATACGAGTTAAATTACCTGATGGCACCAGAGTCTTAGCGGTGCATGCAGCACCGGGAAACGATGATGGGGGTGGCATCCACCCTGGTTTGACGGATGAAGACATTGAAGAGCTCATCAGGGGGGTAGATGCGGAGTTGATTCTTTTTGGTCATACCCACACAACTTTCGATAGAACAATCCGAGGTGTGCGGCTGGTTAATCCGGGGTCCGTCAGCAATCCCTTTCCCCCGGATTTGAGAGCACGGTACACCTTGCTAGATGCAAATGGTGAAGGGTATACCTTAAGCTTCCATCAGGTGGAATACGACCGTCAGGCGGTAATTCGAGCCAGTAGAGAAGTGAATCACCCAGCAGCGGAATACATCGCCAGCTTCATGTGTGGTGAGCGCAGACCCAGTTGGGCAAAAGAGTGATAGGTCTAATATAGCATTTTGAGTTTTTATCCATGATGCGAAATATCCGTCATTGGTTGTGGAATGAGGTTACTTCCGATAAGCTATCCATCAGCTTGATGTTGGGGATGCTAATTGGATTAACCGAGGTTTTCTTTGCCATTTCAATGGGCAGCTTGCTTTTCTCTGGGGAACTCAAAGCCTATTTACCCCTGAGTATCGGTATAGCTTTGTTTACCGGCATGATAATGCTGGTCGGGATATCGATAATGGGTTCGGTACCTGTCATCATTGGGACCTTGCAAGATAGTCCCAATGTGATCATGGTGATTGTTGTCTCTGGATTGGTCAGCAGCGCCAAGAATGTTGGGCTGGAGAACAAATTAGAAATCGTCCTGGTGACCATAGCCATTACGACCTTGCTTTCTGGGGGGATCTTGTTACTAATAGGATCCTTCAAATTAGGTGGCTTGGTGCGTTTCGTGCCTTATCCCGTTATTGGTGGCTTCATTGCAGGTACAGGATGGTTGCTAGCACAGGGCTCATTTGTCGTGATGGCGGATTACTCATTAACATTCTCGAACATGATGGCTTTGATTCAACCCGATCAGATACTCCATTGGCTGCCAGGATTGATATTGGCGTTGGTCTTATTTGTTGGTCTGAGGCGCTTTCACAGTTCTCTAGTGATGCCAGCGATATTAATCGGGGCGGTGCTGGTTTTTTATATGGGTCTACTCATAACTGGTACATCCATCGATCAAGCCGTCGATAGTGGTTTACTGCTCGGAGAATTGCCAGGGAAAATGGCTTGGCAGCCGTTAAATTTCAAAAGTCTACAAATTGTCAATTGGAACAATATCCTTGGTCAGAGTGGCAATATCGCCACAATTTTGATCATCAGTGTCTTGGGTTTACTTCTAAGCGCTTCTGCGGTTGAGCTTGCTACAGAGAAGGACCTGGACCTAAATCGTGAATTGCGGGTTGCTGGGGTGGCAAATCTCCTTTCTGGGTTGGGCGGGGGGTTGGTGGGGTTTCAATCTGTGATGTTATCTGTACTGGCGCATCGATTTAAGGCATACGGAAGGATTGTCGGTCTCATGGCGGGAGCAATTTGTGGTTTGATGCTTTTCGGTGGTGCCAGGCTGCTCACATTTTTCCCTAGACCGATCTTGGGGGGGCTGCTGCTCTACTTTGGTTTGGATTT
>JASFVL010000228.1:0-6474 GCA_050049875.1 Anaerolineales bacterium | reverse complement strand
GCCCATGGGGTCCTCTGCTGGGTGCCCAAATCATCCAGCACCAATAAGTGGGCGTTTTTGACCCGTTCAAACAAGCGGTCCAAACTGACTGTGCTGCGAGGACCGAACGTAGCTCGCAGGTGATCCATTAGGTCGGGGACGACGACGAATTCGGCGCGATGTCCCAAGTCGGCGCGATAATTGGCGATTGCCGCAGCCAAGTGAGTTTTGCCGCAGCCGTAGGTTCCGGTGAGCACCAGCCACCCGTCGGGTTCTTCGGCGAACTGGCGGGCTGTTTTGAACGCCTTTTCCAGGCTTTTGACGTGATCCATGTGCAATCCCTCTCGCTCACGCAGGTCGAAGGTGGCAAAAGTGAGATTGTGTAAGAAATCCAGGGATGAGGAAAGCTCAGAGTACCCCAGTGTGTCGTGGGCAGGACGCCGATAGTCTGGAGCCAGGATGTTCACCCGCGTCACCATCTCAGGGTCTTCCAAACGCGAGCGAATGCGCGGTTCGATCTCTTCCAGCATCAGGTTGGTGGTCACCACCAAGGGTAGGTCGTTGATATAGCGAAAATTTAAGATCTGAAAGAGCTTTTCCTCCGCCCAAGGAGTGGCGTTTTGGGTGCCGAAATCGTCCATGATCAGCATTTGGGCGCTGCGAATCTCTTCGAAGCGCGCCTGGAAGGTGGATTCGGGGTCGTCATAGGCGAAGCGCAGGTTGTCCAGCAGATCGGGGACGGTGATGAAGAGGGTCGGTATGTCCAGGTCGACGACGAAATTGGCGATCGCAGCGGCCAAGTGGGTCTTCCCGCTGCCGTACCCGCCTTGGAGCAGCAACCAACCCTTACGCGATTTGGCAAATATGTGCGCCTGGTTGTAAGCTTGTTCCAGCGAGTCCGCCTGCGCCGCTCGTAAACCGACCCGCCCGCGCGCGTGAAAGTTTTCAAACGTCAAATGGCTCAGTCGATCCAGGTTGCTGAGGGAGTATAGGCGCTGGTGGATCTGCTGGGTAATCTGATTCTGGCGGCAGGTGCAAGCCTGCAGTTTCCCAAAGTCGGGATGATCGATCGGCACCTCTTGGCGCAGATAGCCCACACCGCCGCAGATTGGGCAATTGGGATCACCGGGCAAACCGCGCGCTTGAGCGGTGGGTTTGTGCTCGCCTTCAGTCTGCTTCCCACTCGGCATAGCGGCGTCGACTCGCTTCAGTGTCTCTTCTAGTTCCTCTTTCATCACGACCTCGTTCTTGCCAGCGGCGTAAGATTGCCGCCACATAGCGCCAGTTGCGCACGTTTCTCTCCACTGCGATCTGGAAGGCTTCCTCAATCCAGGTGGAGGGGTAGGTGTCCTCAGCATCTTGCAGGGCTTCAGCGATCATCGGGGTCAGAGGGCCGATATTCTCTTCATAAAGCTGGTAAATGCTGGGTCGTTCGGGGGCTAGCTCCACTGGAAGATGGGGGTCGCTGGTGGGGCGCCATTCACCTTGCTGGATGGATTCTACCGCAACACGCCCTTTTGGGGAGTTGAAGAAGTAAAGAGCGACCTGCTCACCCATCCGTTCCACCTCTGCTCTGAGCAAAGTTCCCCGCTCGACAGCTCGCTCCAGGGAGTCTAGCAAAACGGCTTGAGCCTGCTCTGGATTCTCATGCATGCCTTGCATAAAGCGAGCATCCCCATGGAAGTCAGTTTCCTGTAGGTAGCGGAATTCACCACCCATATGCTCCAGCTGCCACAGCGCATAAAGGGTGACTTTAAGTTCACCCAGATGGTCAATTTGCGGCAGCAGTTCACTGAAGAAAGGTTCCGGGAGGCGGGTAAAGCGCACCTTCCCGGAGGAAAGACCGTTATAAGTCATTACGCTACTCGAGATAGATCGATTTGTCGTGTGGCGGCGTTTTCGAACTTGGCTAAGTGTTTGATAAAGACCAACTCCACATTGCCGACGGGACCATTGCGGTGCTTTGACAGCATGATTTCAGCGATATTCGGTTTGAGGGTATCCTCATCGTAATGTTCCGGACGGTAGATGAACATGACCACATCAGCGTCCTGCTCCAGGGAACCTGATTCACGCAAATCGGAAAGCACCGGCTTCTTCTCGGCGCGTTGTTCCACGGCGCGCGAGAGTTGGGCTGCTGCCAATACGGGGACCTTGAGCTCGCGAGCCAGAACCTTCAAATTACGCGAGATATATGAAACCTCCTGGACGCGGTTTTCCGGACGAGTGTCGCCGGTCATCAGTTGCAAGTAGTCCACGCAAATTAAATCCAGGCGGTGTTCGAGGTGCAAGCGGCGGCATTTGGTACGCAGCTGCAAGGGGGTGATGGCGGGGGTATCGTCCAGAAAAATGTGGGTATCGCTGAGCACTTCGATGGCATGGGTAAAAAGCGGCCACTGTTCATCGGAGAGTTTTCCATCGCGCAAGCGCTGAGAGTCAATGCCGGTCTCTTGTGAGATCAGCCGCTGGGCGAGCTGCTCGTTGGACATCTCCAGTGAGAATATTGCCACATGCTTCTTGTTTACCAGCGCGGCGTGTCTTGCAGCGGAGATGACGAAGCCCGTCTTGCCCATCCCAGGGCGTCCAGCGATGATCAGAAAGTCGGAAGGCTGCATCCCGCCCAACAAGCGATCTAAGTCAATAAAGCCGGTCGGTACGCCCAAGATGTCCTCCCCCCGCCGGGAGAGCTCATCAATGCGGTCATAGTATTCGCTGAGAACGCTCTTTATGGGCTGCATCTCACGCGCCAAACGGCGTTCGCTGACGCCGAAGACCGCCTTTTCAGCGTCATCCATCACTGTTTCGATGCCCAGCTCCTCCTTGTAGGCGAGTTTGGCAATTCTATTGGCGGCCTCCAACATGCGGCGGCGGGTGGCGGTTTCTTCAATGATGTGCCCATAGGCTTCGGCGTGCAGGGATGAAGGAACGTTGTTGATCAATGCGGTAAGATAGGCGCGCCCCCCAACTTCGCTTAGTTGATCGCGTTGATCCAGCTCCTCCGTGACGGTCAAGAAGTCAATCGGTGAGCGATGCTCGTTCAAGTGGACAAAAGTCTCCCAGATCCAGCGATGTCGGTGAATATAAAAATCCTCCGCTTGGAGAAATTCAGCCACATCGTAATAAGCTTCCGGGTTGATCAGGATAGAGCCTATTAGAGCTTCCTCCGCTTCACGGCTGTGGGGGACGATCTGAGGGCCAGCGGATGATACGTTCTCAAAGGAGGGGAAGTCGTTCATGGGTCAGGTTCACATTTACAAGTGAGCGACCGCCGCAGAGAAACCATCTGAGCTTCTGGAGGCGGCGGTCTTATGTGTAGGATTGGCGGTGATCAGTTTTTCACTTTCCACCGGAATAAGATGGGTTACTCTTGATCTTCGTCTTCGTCGTCTTCTTCATCCAGTTCCAATGTGTCTAGGAAATCTTCGAAGATTTCGAGTCGCTCTTGGGTTTCTTCTGGCTCCCCTTCTAGTTCTTCGGTTTCTTCAGCCAGGTCTTCGTCAGGAAGGATGCCGGCTTCCTCCATCACCTTGCGCGAAACCAGGATGGGTACATTGGTCCGGACCGCCAAATTGAGGGCATCTGAGGGTCTCGCGTCGATGTTGATGACGCGCCCATTCACCTCGACAACTACATTGCCAAAGAATGTGGCATCGCGTAGATCAACAACCTCTACACGAAGAATGCGCGCGTCGAGCTGCTTAAAAACGTTCTTGAATAAGTCGTAGGTTAGCGGGCGAGCGGCTTCTACATCTTGCAGGGCAATGGTGAGATGTTCTGCTTCATAGACACCAACCCAGATGGCCAGATAGCGCTCAGCGTCTACCTCGCGCAGGATGACGATGCGTTGCTGCGACATTAAGCTGACGCGAATGCTATCAATAACCACTTCAACCATATCGGACATTAAAGCCTCCGCTACTATTTTTTCGGTATGTGCCCATCACGGAACGCAGTGATTTTTTATCACCCGATGAGTCCGATTTGGGCTTCCTGTAGATCACGAATGGAGCCTTAAGATGCGCTCCGGTGATCTAAGTATGAAGCGTATTCTATCACGGGGAGGACTGAGATGCAAAGGGATACTGAAAAAAGACCTACACTTATTGATCTGCTGGTCGAACCCCTAAGGTTTCTGGAGATACGTCGAGCGATTCAAAGTTAGCAAAGGTCAAGTCGTGAAAAGTCAAACTCAATTTGGATCGTAAGCGGTCGAATAACACAAGGTAATTTTCTATGATGCGCGCCTCCCAGTCCAAACTGAGTAGCTGGTTGACGGCTTGAATACTTTCAGGGTTTGGCCCTTCCAGTTCAACAAAGTCCCCATAGGGCATTTCGTCCAGGGTGATGATCACTTCGTTCAACTGATACGTCGTGCGGTATTTCTCATAGATCATACTAACCTGATACCCCAGATGCTCCAATAGGGTGCGCGCCGCGGTGTAATCCGACACTTTGAATTCGATTTCCCGTCTGGCGCTGACCCCGCCTTGTACGCCAGCTGGCCCTTTATATGTCAGACGTGCCGATTTACCCCGGCGCAAGCGTAAAACCTGGTGTTGAAGTTCCAAGTCGCCGCTGGGGGTATCGAAGCGCAAGTTGTGCTCATGGTGACGCGCTTGTGTTTTATGGCTTCCCAACCGCTTAAGGCACTGCCTCAAAGCTCGCAAGTCTTGAAGATAGAATTTGACTTCCAGTTCTTTCACTACGTCACGCTCAATAAGGTTTGGCGTTGCTCCACGCTGTCCCCTGATTTAACACGTACACGGGAGATGACACCATCGCGCGGGGACTTAAGCTCGTTCTGCATCTTCATGGATTCCAGAATGAGCAGTACGTCATCTTTTGTGATCTGCTGACCCTCCTCTACGGGCACGGCGACTACGAGTCCCGGCATTGGAGCTTTGAGGTGGAACTCACCGCTCTGGATAGGGCCGCCCCCTAAGGCTGCACGCAGGCGTTTTTCGCGTTCGTCTTCCACTCGAACAGGATAGCGCATCCCGTGCAGCAGCACCTGCCAATCCTCATCATTCGAATACACAGAGGCTTCGTAAGATTTTCCGTCCAGCAAAAGCGAGTAGACTGGCTGGCCGCTAACGGATTCGAAATCCACCTGGTAGAGCTTACCATCGATGACGACGTTATGCTCGTCCAAGATTTCTATCGTGTACTCGTGTTCGTTAACTGTGGTGATATAGTTCATCGTTCTTTAAACCTTTAGGACTTGCCCAACTGAAAGAGAATTATGAGTGGATTGCATGCCAGGACGGAGGTTAGATTGCGTTAACGGTGCATGCGCTCCCAGCGCCCAACCCACTTCCAGTTGCTGGTATCACGTTTGCCACGCTGAATGACGTGTGCGGAGCGCTGAGTCTGCTGGTGGGCTACCAATGTAGCGATGATTGCAGCGATGTCGGGATACTTGGCTTTGCTCTCCTCGGCGGTTTCCATCGAGAAGCGTTCTTCAACGAAGCGGGTGTCGAATCGTCCAGCCATAAAGCGGTGGGAATCCATCAGATTCTGGTGGAAGGAGATGTTGGTGCGCACGCCGACGATTTTGTACTCTTCCAAAGCGCGGCGCATGCGCAGTATGGCTTCAGCGCGCGTCTCGCCGTATACGATTAATTTCGAAATCAGCGAATCATAATAAGGTGAAATTTCGAAGCCGGGATACACGCCGGTATCCACACGCACTCCGGGTCCTGTGGGCAGGAGTAGGTGGGTAATGCGCCCTGTGGAAGGCATGAAGTTTTGATAGGGATTCTCGGCGTTGATACGGCACTCAATCGCCCAGCCCTTGATGGAAATATCCTCTTGGGTATGACCCAAGGAGCGCCCGCGGGCGATGCGGATTTGCTCTTTGACGATATCCACCCCAGTGACTGCTTCGGTGACGGGGTGTTCCACCTGAAGACGTGTGTTCATCTCTAAGAAGAAAAAATTCTTTTCTTTGTCCACTAAGAATTCAATGGTGCCGGCGTTGACGTAGCCTACAGCTTGAGCTGCTCGCACTGCTACTTCACCCATCCGCTGACGCAAATCCTCGTCATTACCAACAAATGGAGAGGGGGACTCTTCCAGTAGTTTTTGGTGGCGTCGTTGAAGGGAGCATTCGCGCTCTCCTAAGTGAATTACGGATCCAAGGGTATCTGCCAGAATCTGGATTTCAATGTGGCGAGCGCCCTCGACCAGTTTCTCTAAATAGACGTTGCCATCCCCAAAGGCAGCTTCAGCCTCCCTCCTGGCAGCGTCCAGCAGGGCGGGCATTTGCTCGATATTGCGCACTTCGCGCATCCCTTTGCCGCCTCCGCCTGCTGTTGCCTTTATTAACAATGGGAACCCAATTTTCGGAGCTAATTCCAACAATTCAGCATTGGGCAGCGAACCTTCTCCTTCCGTTCCTGGCACCACGGGGATGCCCGCCGATGCTACGGTGGCGCGAGCGATGGCCTTATCTCCCATAGCTGCGATGGAGGAAGGTTTGGGACCGATGAAAGC
>JASFVL010000227.1:0-6480 GCA_050049875.1 Anaerolineales bacterium | reverse complement strand
GGAATCGCTCCTTTTGTTCTTTCAAATCAATATGTAAGTAGAACTTCAAAATAGTCATGCCCTCATCCACCAACATGCGCTCAAAATGATTGATATGTTCATAACGCTTCCCCCATACCTGCGATGGCACAAGATTGTGCACTCGAACGACTAACACATCCTCATAGTGGCTGCGATTAAAAATCACAATCTCCCCCTTCCTTGGGGTACGTTTGTGAACCCGCCAAAGATAATCATGTTCTAACTCCTCTTCATTGGGGACTTTAAAATTAGCCACTTTCACACCTTGTGGATTAACCCCTTCAAAAACATGCCGTATGGTCCCATCCTTCCCACCGCTATCCATTGCTTGAAGGACTACTAGCACTCTTTGTCTGTTTTCAGCGTAAAGAAGCTCTTGTAAATCTTCCAAAAGATCGTTAAGTTCGTCGAGAGCATCCTTCGCGGCATCCTTCCCACCGTCGACCAAGCTTGTGTCATTGGGATCCCATTGGCTGAGATCCACATTGCTTCCTAGTTTTACTCGATATTGATCCATGAGAATATCCTATTCTAGATTTTTCTTGCATTGTAAACCGACAATCTCTAGCGTTCAAATAAAAAAATGTTATGGGAGCAGATTTGCATAATAGAATTCCTATGCGAAGAGGATGTCCTAAGCTTCCTCACGCCATAGGTAGTGATGGCTGTTGTTCCAGTTTCTCTATATAATGCGGGTGATACCCCGCAATTTATAGAAAAATCGCCACATAACCCTGTGATATCTTTTCTATTCTCAGGTGACTGTTATCAAAAAACAGATTTTTCTACAAGTATAGTACACTACTTTTTGGATTTACCCCCACGAGAAAGTAATAACAAGGGAAAGTCATAATAAGAGTGGTGTACTACAGGGATTACAAAGAGGATCGTTGATAAATCAATTGCCAGGGAGGATTTAAGAATGATATATCCAATGCAGCATCCCCACATCTCCCTGCTCATTCCCATTGATCCTTTTGAGACAATACCGGGAGGCAATCGCCTGGCAGGCATCAATAACCGCCTTTTGAACCTCCAGGGATAGTCCGGGCTGAATCTCTTGGGATACCACTCCCACGTCACACGCGACGACACGAACCTCAACACCACAGTCCTCCTGCAGCTCGCGCAACATATTGGAAGTGGGTACCTGATGCAGGGAGAAATCATCAATCTTGGTGAAGGGGAGATCACCGGCTAGAATCTCTTTAACCTGCCCTATCTCTTCCCCCCAATCCACAGCATCAACGACAATGATTTCTTCAGGCTTAAATTCACTCAAAGTTAGCGTGAAAAGTAATTTCCGAACGCCGGTGCCCACATCCATGACATAAATATCCTCTGGAATTTTGTAGGCTTGCAGCAATTTTTCTGCTACGCTGGGACCAAAACCATCATCCCCAAACAATACATTGCCTACTCCGAGGATCAACACACGCGCTCGGCAGAAGGATGGTAAGGCTGTCATCGGAAAAGCTATTCGTTGATTCAATGAGAGTGAGACCCGAAGGTTGTACCACTAGACTATACGCTGTTGTGAAGGGAGCGATTGAGGGGCAAACCACCAGAACCATTCCCAATTTGGTAGGTCTAACCCTTTTACCTTCGGGTCTCTAACACCATTAGTTGGTCAATGTCTCCATAAGCTCGCCATCAAGATCGACGATATCCAGCTTGACTGGAAGCGTTCCATCCAGACGGTGAGTCGCACAGGATAAGCAGGGGTCGTACGCCCGGATAGTCATCTCAACGGTGTTGAGAATGCCTTGATCGTAATTACCATCCTGAATGAGCATCTCGGCAGCTTGTTTTACGGACAAATTGATAGCCGAGTTGTTCTGGCACGTTGCTACGATAAGATTCACATGGGTGAGTAATCCATCCCCATCTGTTGTGTAATCGTGAATAAGCGTCCCACGAGGAGCTTCAACCACACCAACGCCCCGCGCCTCTCTTGGGGTTACTGGAACACGTGTCTCACGACTGGTGATCTCGGGATCGTTGAGCAAGTGCATCGCCATTTCAGCATTGTAAAGAAGTTCGATCAAACGCGCCCAGTGATACAGAAGTGTTAGCTGGGCCGGTCTCCCAAAAGCAGCCCTAAATTCCTCCAACTCCTTTTGTGCTAATGGAGTGGGGATGTAATCCGCCACATTAAGCCGCGCTAACGTGTTCACCCGGTAAAGACTGGGTGCGTCATCGCGCAGCTCCCATGGACCGCGTTTTTTAGCATAAGGGAACTTCAGGTATGTCCAGGGTTCAACGTGCTCGCCAATGTAATCGCTGTAATCTGCGGGGAGGAATTCCTCATATGTCCCATCGGAGTACATCATACGCAACTTGCCATCGTACAGATCAAGCGCTCCATCATCCGTCACCGTGCCTAAGAAACCGCTCGTCAGCGTTCCGACTGTCTTGACCACATCCAAGTATTTTGGAAAGATATTCTCCTTCGCGAACTTGATCGAGAACTTAGCCAGCTCCAGGGCTTCTTCAGCCATGGGGAGCAATTGATCGCGCTCCTCAGGCTGCAAGGGACGGCTAAAGCCTCCCGGAACAGCCGCAGCCGGGTGAATGGCTTTTCCAGCGATCATCTCCAGCATTTGGGCGCACATGTGGCGCACACGTACAACTTGCTTACCTACATCTGGAACAGCGTTTAGAATACCGATCACGTTTCGCACCGGATACTCAGCATCCGGTCCCAAGACGAAGTCCGGTCCTGCTAAAACATAAAAGTGCAGGATATGCTCTTCCATGTAAGCAATGCTGTTACAAAGCTGACGCAACTTCTTACCCGCTGGTGGGGGTTCGACTCCAAATACGGCGTCTGTAGCTTTCGCAGATGCTAAGTGATGTGACCAGGGGCAAACACCACAGATGCGTGTCGTGATACGCGGCATCTCTTCTACGGGTTTCCCAACGCAGAAACGCTCGAAGCCACGAAGTTCGATGACATTTACGCGTGCGTCGGACACATTACCGCTATCATCCAATTGGATGGTGACCTTGGCATGACCTTCGATGCGGCTGACAGGTTGTATAGTAAGTGTCTGTCCCATGGTTACCTCCTTGCTCTCCTGGGTCGCAGGCGACCCGAACCAGCAAAACGATTAAACTGAGCTGCCCGGTCTGGTATATCGCGAGGGTTAAGACCAATCGATGAGATCGCGCCCATCATGTCCACCATCGGATTTGCCCTTTCGGATAACGGACCAAAGCAGCCTCGGCAGGGCATATAGGCTCGGATGCAACGCGGTGCACCCTCATCACCTGCACAACCAGCACGGGTAGCAGGTCCTTGGCATAGGAAGCCCTGCTCCATAAGACAACGTACAGTCTCAAGAGATTCACCAACCCCTTCGATGGGCTCCAATGGCCGCTTTATGGTGATGCCAGATCCAGCCTTCTCCTCCCGAATGACCGGGCATGTATCGCAAACGCTCTTCTCGGAGATTTCCAATGGACTACCCTTTAACAAGTGGAGTACCGCTGCCGTAAACATCTGGGGCGTTGTCGGGCATCCAGGTAGTTTGAGATCCACATTAACTACCTCGTCCAAGGCGTAAACACGATCTAAAAGTTCGGGAACATCCCCGGAAGGAATCTCTCCGGGGTCCGTGGTACCGTTACTCTTAAATACTCTGTTGTAAACTTCTTCTACAGGAAATTGGTTTGCCAATGCGGGGACGCCGCCATAGCACGCGCATGAACCCATGGAGATCAAAAAATTAACCCTTGAACGCATAAGTTCAGCGAGCTCTTTGTTCTCCTGGTTGCGGATGCCACCCGTGATAATACCAACATCCGCTTCGGGGATGTCCGCTTGGTTCTCTTCCCCAGTTTGTCCAAACACTTTATGGTCCATAATGACCGGCATGTGGACGAACTCTAATTCGGGCAACAGATCCAATAAGGGTTCACCAACGTCCAGGATGGTGACTTCGCACCCACCGCAGATCGCAAACCATTCCTGAGCGACTTTTACAGCCATATTGTTCCTCCTTCCATAAGGGACGAACTACAGGATTTAACCACCTTGATGATAGAAACTTTACAGGTCCTCAGATTACACCTCCTTTCTAATTCAACCCTCCCCTCTAATATGCGTAAACACTGGGTCCGAGTTCTTTTAACTCCGAGACCATTGCGCGAATCACCTCAGCGAAACGCGGCCCTTCACTTGCAGATACCCATTCCAAACGATAACGCTCCGGCTCGAGGTCAAAATCCTCCAGCATCATATCAATGGCGTCAGCGCGCGATTGAGCCCGAAGGTTGCCTTCACGATAGTGACAATCACCTGGATGACAGCCCAACATTAGAACCCCATCGGCTCCATTTGTAAGGGCATCGATAACCAAATTGGGATGAACCATACCGCTGCACTGAACTCGAATGATACGCACATTCGGTGGATATTGCATACGGGAAGTCCCCGCTAAATCCGCTGCCGTATAAGCACACCAATAACAGCAGTAAGCGATGATGAGAGGTTGGTAGCCATTATCGTTGGTCATCCATAATTCTCCACAAGTTGAAGACCTAAATAGGTCGCCAACGCAAAAATTAACCTATAAATCGAGAGCTGCCATGGTCATAGCGCGCAGTTGATCCAGCTTGAAATGGCGGATATATATGGCGTCTTTCGGGCAGGTTGCTTGGCAGGTTCCGCAACCTTTGCAAAGCGCCTCGTCAACCTCCACACGCTTCTTGATCTGCCCATCTGCTGTCTCATACTCCACCAAGGTAATCGCGCTGAAGGGGCAAGGGTCTACACAATAAGCGCAACCATCGCATCGATCCGAGCGAACATGAGATATCGTCGGCTCAATCTCGATCGCACTTTGGGAAAGCACGGTCGCAGCCCGAGCAGCTGCAGCAGAAG
The DNA here is from genome assembly GCA_050049875.1 of Anaerolineales bacterium. Lineage (GTDB taxonomy): Bacteria > Chloroflexota > Anaerolineae > Anaerolineales > UBA11858 > JASFVL01. The sequence continues at coordinate 1,571 of JASFVL010000227.1, read as the reverse complement.
CCTGAACAACACTTTCAGTGACTGCTTTCTTGGGGTAGTGAGCCATACCACACAAGAAAATTCCTTCACTGGCGAATTCAACAGGCGCCAACTTGAGGTGCGCTTCTTGAAAGAAACCATCTTGGGTTAATGGAACTTTTAAAAGTTGAGCTAGATCGCCAGCGTCAGGTTGGGGCACAGTTGCAACAGACAGGACAACTCGGTCTGCCCTCAAGGCAATATCCATATCCAACATAGCGTCGTGGATGATTACAGGCAGCTTCGCTTGATCCCCTTTTGGCTGATTAACCACTGGAGGGGTATGCTCCTCAAAGCGCAAAAAGATCACACCTGCTTCTCGAGCTTTACGGTAATACTTTTCCAACAAACCATAAGTCCGCATATCTCGGTAAAGAATGTAAACCTCTGTTTCTGGGCTGATAGTTTTGATCTCCAAGGCGTTCTTCACCGCCTGACCGCAGCATAAGCGGCTGCAGTAGGGACGCTCTACTGTGCGTGAGCCAACACATTGGATCATGACCACAGAGTCCAATCCTTTTATCTCGGATTGCTGATATACCAATCTGTTTTCTAATTCCAATTGGGTGAGTACTCGATCATCCTGACCGTATAGATACTCAGAAGGTTTATATGCTTGCCCACCAGTCGCCACAATGGTGACACCGTGCTTGATGACCGGGTGAGGATCAGCGATCGGAGTAACCTCCCAAGGTGCAGTTTCAGTAGCCTCCCAAGAGGGTTCCCAAGCCGCTTCATCTGAATTGAGATCTAACTGCTGGCCTAAGTTCTGGGACGGTGGGTTGACTTTAATTTGTGTCTTGAATTTGCCCAGGCTACCTTCAAATGTGTCAATTTCTGCGTTTAGAAAAACATGGATATTGGGGTGAGCGAAGGTCTTCTGAATCTTCTCACGCAACAATTCCTGGGGATTCGCGTGGCTGAGCAGAAATTTCAGGTGACGCATGTTGCCACCCAAAACGCTTTCTCGCTCCATTAACGAAACCTGGAAACCCTGATCAGCCAGATCAAGGGCAGCAGTCATTCCAGCAAGCCCGCCACCGATTATCAGAGCATCATGGTTGAATTCCAAGGTCCTGCGCTGCAGTGGCTCTACCAATCGCACTTTAGCGACTGCCATGCGGACGAGGTCCTTAGCTTTTTCAGTAGCTTGCTCGGGGAAATCTCGGTGCACCCACGAGCATTGATCGCGAATGTTAGCCATCTCAAACAAATAGAAATTCAACCCCGCTTCCCGAATGGTGTTCTGAAACAGCCTTTCGTGTGTTCGCGGTGTGCATGAAGCCACAACAACCCTGTTGAGATTGTATTCCTCAATGGCTGCCTGGATGTTTGCTTGCGTATCTGTTGAGCAGGTGAATAAGTTGTGGTCTGCCACAACAACGTCAGGTAGATTTTGAGCGTATTCAGTTACCTCAGCCACATCCACTACACCGGCAATATTGGTCCCACAATGACAGATAAAGACACCGACTCGGGGGGCATCCTCCGACACATCTTTTTCTGGTGGGTAATCCTTTTCCTTAACCAAACTGTAACGCGCTTCAGCAAGC
>JASFVL010000029.1:0-23296 GCA_050049875.1 Anaerolineales bacterium | reverse complement strand
AAGTGCCGTGTATTTTCCGGTAAAATATCCATCTGGGCTTCCTGTAGGTTCTGAGATGATGTTTTGCTCAACAACAACTCTACTACAGGTTGCCCTTTTCAGTTAGTCATTTTTGGCGAAGGTATTGATCCTATAAACCGATTAGTTTTTCTGATATTCAATTACTTTTGTAATGTGATGTTAAGGAACCAATTTATGAATGCTTCTGAACCAAACGAATCCATCGATTTTATCCGTGAGATGATCGAGGAAGATCTGAGGGAAGGTAGATATTCCAAAGTCCACACAAGGTTTCCTCCAGAACCGAATGGTTATTTACACATTGGTCATGCTAAGGCAATATGCATCGATTTTGGCATCGCTGAGGACTTTGGGGGTTTGTATAATTTACGCTTTGATGATACCAATCCTACCAAGGAGGAGGAGGAATACGTCGATTCGATTATCAATGACGTGAAGTGGTTAGGTTTTGACTGGGAAGATCGCCTGTATTATGCATCGGATTATTTTGACCAACTCTACACTTGGGCAATTAAGCTTATTAAGGCTGGTAAAGCATATGTGGACGATCTGAGTGCTGAGGAAATCCGGGAATATCGGGGCACATTGATCGAGCCAGGCAAGGGAAGTCCCTACCGCGATAGATCGATAGAGGAGAATTTAGATTTATTTGAGCGCATGAAGAATGGAGAATTCGCAGAAGGAAAACGGGTTTTACGCGCAAAGATAGATATGGCGTCACCGAATATAAATATGCGTGATCCGGTTATGTATCGCATCATCCACGAATCTCATCATAGAACCGGAGATAAGTGGTGTATCTACCCGATGTATGATTATGCCCATGGTCAATCAGATTCCATCGAAGGGATAACACATTCATTATGTGATTTAGCATACGAAGACCATCGTCCGCTCTACAATTGGTTCTTGGATCAATTAAATATCTTTCATCCCCGCCAAATCGAATTTGCACGTCTCAATCTAAGTTATACAGTATTGAGTAAGAGACGCTTGATCAAATTAGTGGAGGGGGGCTTTGTGAACGGTTGGGATGATCCCCGCATGCCCACACTCTCAGGACTGCGTCGTCGTGGAGTACCTCCTCAGGCCATCCGTGATTTTTGTGACACAATTGGCATTGCCAAACGTGAGAGCTTGGTCGATATGGCATTATTTGATCATCACATTCGCCAAGATTTGAATATAAACTCCCCACGAGTCATGGGTGTTCTGAATCCCCTAAAAGTTGTGATTATCAATTATCCGGAAGATAAAATCGAAGAACTTGAAGCGATTAATAACCCCGAGGATGAAAACATGGGGACCCGCCAAGTTCCCTTTTCGCGCCAACTTTATATCGAAAGTGATGATTTCATGGAAGACCCACCCCGAAAATTTTTTAGGTTAGCGCCCGGGAGAGAAGTACGATTACGCTATGGTTATTTCATCAAATGTGTAGATGTCATAAAGGATGGGAACGGTGAAGTTGTAGAGTTGCATTGTACATACGACCCAGAAACCCGTGGCGGATATGCACCTGACGGTAGAAAGGTTCGCGGAACACTTCACTGGGTCTCAGCAGACAATGCTTTGGATGCGGAGGTGCGTCTTTATGATCGCCTTTTCACCGTAGAAAACCCCCTTGATGTGAATGTTGGCGAGGATTTCACAGATTTTATCAATCCTGCCTCTATCAAAATCCTAACAAACTGTAAAGTTGAACCCAGCTTAGGATCTGCAGAAGTAGGAGATCGCTTCCAATTTGAGCGCGTGGGATATTTTAATGTTGACCCTGATTCTTCGAATGGATCACTCGTATTTAACCGAACGATCTCTTTACGAGACACTTGGGCTAAGATACGAAAGAAACAGAAGCGTTAGCAAGATATCTAAAGCATCATTCAGTTTGCAATATGGGGGAACTCACACCTGATTCGTCCATACGTTTTAGTCGGTAGGCTAACCCTAGGGATGTGGTGGCTAAAATTACGAAAACTAAGAAACCTGTTGCATAACCTGTATCACCTTGAGCTCGCACAAATGCTCCCATGATAGGGGGAATGGCAAATCCACCAAAAGCACCTAATCCTCCGATCCACCCTGCAGCACCTCCAACGGCCTCACTGATGTATTGAGGCATTAATTTAAAAACTGCCGCGTTAGTTACTCCCATACCAATCGCTAGCAGTATTTCGCCTATGATGCTGAGCAAATATATATTTGATGTTGTCATTAATATTGCACCGATCAACATCGTGACTAAAGATATAAGCGCAGTTTTCTCTCCTCCAAGCCTATCTGATATTGTCCCTCCCGGAACTCTTATAGCAGAAGCAGTTAGTGAGTAAAGTGCAGTTAGACCACCAGCAGTAACAGCACTTAACTTGTAGTATGAGGTCCAATAGGTCGGGAACCAGGCTGTCAGCGCAATAAATCCCCCAAATGTTGTGAAGTAGATGGCTACTAACAACCAAGTTTTCCAGATCTTCGCAGCTTTGATTAAACTTTCCCGCGTACCCCCGCTTGGAAAAAGTTCTTGTCCCGAGGATCTCGCATTTTCCTTGGCTTCCTCCGCGGATTGATTTTGATCACGTAGTTGGAAGTAATAAGCGTTTAGTCCAGTGAACTGATAAAGCACTACTCCAATAGTCAAAAAAAGAAGCCAAGTTAAGTATGCACCTGACAAACCCCAACTACCGAGTGCAATTGGTAAAAGAAAAGAAAAAAGTCCCGGAGCTAGGTTTCCAATGCCTGCATAAGCCCCTAAGGCTGAACCTTGTTTATTCTGTGGGAACCAATAAGAAACCTGACCGATACCAACTGAGAAGGTTGCAATCCCGCAACCGGATAGTACCCCAAGAATGAGGAGTACTGGGTAAATTGAGAGAGTCAACTGGTCAGGATAAAGAAAATAAACAACCAACAGGAGCCCTAACATACCCACAACTGATAACCATAAAAGAATAAGGAAAGGTTTACGCCCACCAGTGGTGTCTACCCAAGCGCCAAAAGGTATACGTAATAAGGATCCCGAAAGAGATGGAGCTGCTACTAATAATCCTACAAGAACAGGGCTCAGACCCATTAATTCCTGGAAACGGCTTGCGGTAGGACCAAATAGGGATACCGCAGCAAACCCGGTGAAAAATCCTAAGGTTGCCCCAAATAAACCTTGCTTTGGATTTCCTACAAGTTTCATGTCATGCCTCCAATTATTTATAGTTCTTCTTTTGAAAAGGAACTCGGTTTTTGGATCCAAATAACAATTTGCCACGGTCGAATGATATATCCCAATGGCACTGTGATTATGTGGATCAACCGTGAAAAGGGAAAAACTGCCAACAAAACAAAGAAATTTAGCACGTGCAATTGGATTATCCATGGAAGTGGTGAGACAAGTGAGGGGCGTGGTTGGAAACTTAGAATTGATCCAATATAAGGCGCGAACACTCCTGCAAACCAAGTCGAACCAAATCGGTAATTCGTCGCCGTTAATACGCCTGTGACAACGGATATCAATAGAAGTGCAACGAGAATCAGATCCATTGGTGTGGAAACAGCACGAATCCGAGGTTCAGATATCCTTCGCCAGAAAAGGATCATCAACCCAATTAAGCTCCATAAACCTAATGCCAATCCTGTGAATTCCAATATATAAAGACGAATTGGTACACTGTTCCAAAGAAGGAGACTTTTTGGGAAGATCAACGCTAAAAGGTGCATGAGCAATATAAGCACGATGCCATAGTGGAAGGAGATCGATCCCCAATACAGCTTTTTCCGCTCTAATAATTGGGAAGATAGACTGCTCACCGTAAATTCGCGAAAGACAGAGCGATATGCAGTCACTGCAAAGAACAAAGTTAGTGAGATATAAGGGAAAATAACAAATAGAAATTGATCCAGAATCATCATCTACCTCCATAGAAAAATAAAAGAGAGTGTATCAAGTTGATAATCATGTCTCGAGATCTGACTTGCTGGATTTGTATGCACTCTCTATAGCTGCAAGCAAGTCGTTGTAAGGGTTATCAGACTCCGAACTTTTAAGGTCCTTTCGCATAGTCTTAATACTTTTCAGAAAAACCTCGTTCAATTCATGTATGGGTGATGACGAAACCTCCAAGTATCGGAGGATTGGGACGAGGTGGTCAGGAAGCTCACCGTCCTTATTAATTCCAAGTTGATCCATCATTTTGTTTAATCCAGACATGAATGCCCCTCGCTTGTAGCTCTCCCCCCAAGCATGGTAGCCGACATAAGGAACTGCTTGGGGGTTTAGATCTAGCGTTCGGGTGTACAGTTCTTCTCTTTCAGATAAGCTAAGATCTTGCATCTTCTGGATAAATTTTGTGAGGCTTTTTTTTACACTTCCATTTACCGATTGATCTAAATTCTTTTGAAGATTAATGAATTGGCCTTGATAGGGGTATTGCAAAGCTTCGGCTAGTTGTTGATATATTCCCATGGCTTCACCTCTCGACACTTTTAGGAACTTCTTTTTGCTGGTTGGAGATAACCTATGCCAGTTTGACCTTTGTGTGCCAAAGGGTCCATTCTGGCTTCGATGCCCATTTCCCTGTGGTAGGGAGGCAGCACAAAGCGCTCCTGAGCTGTGGGTTGGGTTGTGAGCTTATATATCGCTTCAGCTTGTTCTAAAGTGATACCAGCCTTCTTAAGGGCATGTTTTGCTACCTCATCCACCATACCCTCGACAGTTTTTCTGCGCATGTAAACGCGTACAGCTAGTAATTTGAGCAATACAGGTTCAACGATCGATTCATCCCCAGCAGCAAATAGATTCGCTAAATATTTAATCGGTAAACGAGCTGCGTCTAACCTCTCAAAAAGCTCAAAGTCATGTTGCTCCTGGGAAAGATCCAACCTGAATAGTTTATTCTCTGTCACACTAACTACCGGGGAGAGGGGAGGGATATAGTACATCATCACCATCGTTCGAAATTCTGGACGCAGGGGTAGAGCAATCTCCCACTCTTTAACGAATTTGTAAACTGGAGAATTTTGGGCTGCCTCAATCCAACCATCATCGATCCCATTATGTTGAGCATTAGCGATCACTTTGTGGTCGAATGGATCTAGGATAAGCTTGCGCTGGGATTGAATCAATTCTTCATCTGGTACCATCGCTGCTTCAGGTATTTGATCGGCATCGTAGAGCAAAACTCCCATATATCGAATTCGTCCTACGCAGGAGTGTGCACAAGCAGGCGATTGACCAGTCTCTAATCGAGGAAAGCACAAGATGCATTTCTCTGACTTGCCGGTTGACCAGTTGTAATAAACTTTTTTATAGGGACAGGCAGCCACACACATCCGCCATGCGCGGCATTTATTTTCATTAACCAGTACAACACCATCCTCAGCTCGTTTATAGATCGCTCCAGATGGACAGGCAGCTACACAGGCAGGGTTAAGACAGTGATTACAGATACGTGGCAAATAGTTAAATACCAAGCGTTCTAATTGATCTAGTTGGCCGCGCACGTTTTCATTTAAATTATCTAAATTGGGGTCATTCTTCGCGTAGATTGAAGATCCACCTAGGTCATCATCCCAATTTGGACCTGTTTTGATGTCGATAGGTTGCCCTGTAATCTGCGATATAGGGATCGCTGTTGGTTGATCATCCTCCTCAGGAGCGCTGAACAAGTCTTGATACCGGAAGGTGAAAGGTTCATAATAATCTTCGAGATCAGGTAGAGCAGGGTTGTAGAATAGATTCAACAAGCCTTTAGGTCGTGAATGAAGGCGTAAACGCAGGTCTCCATTGCTGTACTCCCACCCACCTTGATAGTGTTGTTGAACCTCCCATTGGGTTGGATACCCAGTACCAGGCCGTGTCTCGACATTATTCCACCACATATATTCTGCCCCTTTGCGATCAGTCCATAGGTTCTTGCAAGCGATTGAACAAGTGTGACATCCAATACATTTATCGAGATGAAAGAGCATGCTCATGTGGGTGCGGACTCTCATTGTCTTTCTCCTTTAATATTCATCCTTGAATCCATCCAATGGTGTTTTGCACTCATGATGTGATTTACATTCTTCGTTATTTCAATAATCTGGTTTATCAATCCGCCTGACAAACACTTGTGTATCCCGATTAACGCCAGTAGGCCCCCAATAATTAAAGAAGTACGTAAATTGCGCATAACCTCCAGACATCAATACTGGCTTAAGTCGCGCTCGGGTTAGCGAGTTATTCATCCCTGCTCGTCGGTTACCTCGCAGAGGTGATTTAGGTATACCGACGGTACGTTCTGTTGCATGGTAGACAAAGACTGTACCTAGAGGGATACGTGCAGATACAATAGCTCGTTGGACGAACACACCGTTATCGTTGAAAACTTCAACCCAATCATTGTCCTTTATACCCATCTCCTCAGCATCTTTGTTATTGATCCAGACCGGGTAATTTCCACGTGATAAGGTCATCATTCGTAGGTTTTCAGAATACGTGGAATGGATACTCCACTTGCCATGAGGGGTTATATAATTGAGCAATTTTCCTTGGGCTTCAGCTCGACTGCTTTCCGTTTCATCCAACATGGTGTGATCTGGTCGAGGTTTATATACTGGTAAATGTTCACCCCACTGAAGGTACCCAGCGTGATCGAGATAGAAGTGTTGCCGCCCAGTTAGAGTCCGCCAGGGGACAAGACGTTCTACATTTAGTGTGAAGGGTGAGTATGCTCGACCTTTGTTTACCAATCCAGACCAGGTAGGTGTTGTGAGAACTCTCCTGGGCTGTGCCACGATGTCTGAGAAGTTATAGCGAACATCCCGATTGGATTGAGCTATATCACTGAGTGATAAGCCAGTTTTCTTCTCTTCTGCTTTAAATGCTCGGTGGGCCAGTTCTCCATTGGAAGCTGGGTCTAAACGCAAGATGGTATTGCAAACCTGCCTCCCGAATTCTAGAGAGGGGTAATTTCTACCGTTATTAGAAGTAACCAGTTTAGATGTGAGGGGTTGATCTCGGAGCAAGTATTGGTATTCGTCTTCTACAGGGATGCGTAGACCATGAGCAGCGACGCCGTTCTTTTCCACTCCTCTACCCAAACTAATCATATGATTGTAGAGATCAGCATAGTTTCGTTCCACAACACGAAATTTTGGCATTGTTTTACCTGGAATCGCTTCAACCTCACCGGTATTCCAGTCCCCAATTTGTGGTTGAGCGAGTTCATCAGGTGTATCGTGTTGGAGCGGGAGCATGACGATATCCTTGATAGGTTCTGATAGGTGAGAAGTTGCTAGCTCACTAACTTTTCGTGCAACGGCCTTAAAAATGTCCCAATCGCTTTTCGATTCCCAAGTCGGGGGTACCGCAGCCTGCATAGGGTTGATAAAAGAATGCAAATCTGTTGTGTTGAGGTCGTCCTTCTCATACCAAGTGGCGGCAGGTAAGACAATGTCCGAGTAAAGTGCGGAAGTATCCATGCGGAAGTTGAGATCAACGACCAAGTCTAGTTTTCCAACAGGAGCATTTTTGTGATATACAACTTCTTTCGTGTGATCTAATGCAACTTCTTCTGCGATAGTATTTGAGTGAGTTCCTAAATAATGCTTGAGGAAGTACTCGTGACCCTTAGCACTTGTACCGATGGCATTTCCACGCCATATGAACCAAACCCTTGGCCAGTTCTCTGGGGCGTCAGGATCTTCTACCGAAAATTTTAATTTGCCCGATTTGAGCTTTCCAACAATGTCCTCAATGATTTGATTGTCACTCTCTGCGCCACGATCTATGGCTTCGTTGACAATATCCAATGAGCTACGGTTAAATTGCGGGAAGAAGGGTAACCACCCCCGGTGAACAGCCCGAATTTGTTGGTCGATAGTATGATCATTTTCGGTCGAGCCAGTTTCACCGCTGTGAGTCGACAATTTGTCGTAAGCTGAATAACCACGTTCATAGCGCCACTGATCGGTATGGACGTAGTGAAAGGAGGGGGTATTTTGGTGACGTGGGGCCATACTCCAATCCAATGCAAAAGCGATAGCTGCCCAAGAAGCTTGGTTGACTACTTTTTCTTGGCCGACATAATGTGCTAATCCACCACCATTGACCCCTACACTACCGGTTAACATCAAAGCTACAATGGCAGATCGATATAGTAAATTGTTGTGATACCAATGATTTGCACCTGCACCGATGATAACCAGGTTTTTCCCTTTGGTTTTCTCTCCATTTATAGCCCACTCTCGAGCGTATCGTATGCAAGTATCCTTATGAATACCAGTAAATTTCTCCTGCCAGGTGGGGGTATAGGCTTGATCTTCATCATAGCCTTTAGGGTAATCTCCAGGTAGTCCACGATCAACCCCGAACTGAGCCATCATTAGATCGAATACAGTTGTAACTGCGATACGTTCTCCATCGATATCCACATATCGCACTGGCACGCCTCGTACGTTCGTAGAGTTGTTTGAGAAATCATCAAGTTCCAAAGTTGCTACATCGTCATATTCTTCTATGAACGTTAGTTCGGGGAGGATCTCTTCATCACTCAGACCATCTTTCATCTCCAGGTTCCATTTTCCCTCATCGGCTTGGGACCATCGAAAACCGAGGCTGCCTTTAGGCATGCGCGGTTTCCCACTTACCTGATCCCAAACAAGCAGTTTCCAATCACCATTTTCGGTATTCCGATAAGACTTTAATTTGTTGGCCCGTAAATATTTACAAGGTTTTTTTCCCTCGATTTCAACTAAAAATGGCATATCGGTGTACTGCTTCAGGTATTCCTGGAAATAAGGAACTTGGCGCTGAACATAGAACTCTTTTAAGATAACGTGATTTACCGCCATCCAGAATGCTGTATCTTGTCCAGCGTGAACTGGAATCCAATAGTCTGCATACTTAGCTACTTGTGAGAAATCGGGTGAGAATACGGTTAGTTTTGCACCAGCGTGGCGCACCTCAGATATAAAGTGCGTATCTGGGGTACGTGTCATATTAATGTTAGATCCCATAACGGCAATAAATCGGGAGTTGTACCAATCAGCTGACTCGTGAACATCAGTCTGTTCTCCCCATATCTCCGGACTTGCTGGCGGCAAATCGCAATACCAATCATAGAAACTCATCACGACCCCCCCGAGTAAGGAGAGAAAGCGGCTGCCTCCAGCGTAGCTGATTTGTGACATTGCTGGAATTGGAGAAAATCCAATCACCCGGTCAGGACCATGTTGTTTAATTGTATAAATAACGGATGCGGCGATAATTTCCAAAGCTTCATCCCATGATATTCTCCTGAATCCACCTTTACCACGGGCTCGTTGATACCGTTTACGCTTCTCAAGGTTGGAAACAACTGAAGCCCATGCTGCTACCGGGTCATCATATTGTCTTTTTGCTTCCCTCCACATATCGATCAACACGCCTCGACCATATGGATATTTGACTCGAATTGGACTGTATAGGTACCAAGAGAAGCTAATACCACGTTGACAGCCTCGTGGTTCGTAAGGTGGCAATCCCTCTTCCAACTCGGGATAATCCAATGCTTGTAATTCCCAAGTCACGATACCATCCTTAACAAACACTTCCCAGGAGCAACTGCCAGTACAATTTACGCCATGGGTAGTGCGTACACGTTGATCGTGTTGGAAGCGGTTTCGATAAAATTCCTCCCATTTTCTTTCGTTGGGAGAGACTATCTCTCTAGTCCATTTCGTCATGGGTTCCTCCGATTGTTGCAATGAACATAGTCAAGAATTAACTATAGGATCTAATGGGTTGATTGTGATCACAATTAAGTGTTTCTTAATTTTGTTGAAATACTCTCTCTTTGCCTGGGCCAAAATACTGCCATGATTGAGAAAAGTGCGACCATGCCAATTGCCCCCCATGTCCAAAAACTAGAGTTGAACTGGCTAGCTGGTTTTTCATCTCCTTCTGCGTCTGCCCACGCGAGAAATGTTCGCAGGTCAGCCTGCTCTTGATTTGTAAGCGGTTTCTCTGCATAAACTCCTTGCATAGTTGGAAATGTTATGGTATCCAACGCGCTGGCAAGACCATTTTCACCATAACGCTGGTGGACATGGGTTAAGTCGGGACCGAGAGTGCCACCGCCAAAGCGTCCAATACCTCCAATGTTGTGACAACTCATGCAGGGAACACCTCCATTGGTTAGCCTTCGTTCGCCAGTAAAGATGTTCCAGCCTCTTTCAAGATCGCCATCAAGTAATGGCTCGGTTGGGGGCTTTTCTCCTGGAGTTGTCTCTTGACTTTCAATGTATGCAAGGATTGCTTCAATTTCTGAATCAGTTAGCCCTAGATTTGGCATAACAATATTGTTATATTCTTCAAGAAGTTTGGTGGCGATAGGATCTCCCTCGTCGATTAATTCATTTGGAGCGCCAATGAATTGTACGAGCCAATCACGCTCACGGCGTGTCGTGACTCCGAGAAGGTCTGGTCCTACAAGTGGTCCATCTCCGATCGTGTGACAGGCGATACATCGCTGTTCAAAAATTGCTTTTCCCTGTTCATTAGATTGACCGATCGGAGCTGCCTTAACGATATATACTGTCGTTAGAGAGATGAAACTAAAGATAATCACATTCAGGTAAGACAGCGTTCTCCTTCTGTGTTGCTTATGATTGGATTGCATAAAAAACCTCCGAATCTCTCATCTTATCCAGGCAGATTTCGGATAACGTTTATTAAGTCGTCCGCTCGAGCGGGCAGTTCATGAGATCTGTATACTCTGACTACATTCTTGGTTAAAGTGCTTAGAATGATAGGTAGGTTGGGGTGTCTTTTCATTATTTTTGTTGTTAGGTTGGCAATTTCCTCAGATTGATCCGATTCAGTGGCGACTAATAATATGTCAGGATTTTCTTCAGTGATTCTCGTGAGTATTTGTGTATCCAACACACAGGGACCCAGAAGGGCAACATCCTCCATCGTTCGGAGCAAATTTTCTAGAGCCTCGCCAAGGAGATGTTCAGCACAGCAAAGCAAAACACGTCTTTTTTTCATTTTTGCCACAAACGCAAGAAAGCGATCAGGTCAGCAATGTTGGCTTCGCTTAAGCGCTCTTCAAATCCAGCCATCGCTGTTCCTGGACGTCCTTCCAATAAAAAACCGAGAAGTTGCGCATTGCTTTTATCTTGAATGAATTCATTGTCTTGGAGGGCTGTCCCAATACCTCCTTCTCCTTGTGGACCATGACATGCTGAGCAGGTTGTACTGTAAATCTGCGCTCCTGAAGCAGGATCCCCCAAAGGCCACTGTTTCTGTAAGGCTTGTAGTGCACCTAGAGCTCCTTCCAAGTCACCATTGTCAATCTGTCCTAGCACATTGCGAATCATTTTAGCCCCAGGATCTGACGTCACTTGTAAAGCTCTCTCTAAATGTAAACGTGCGCTTTGGGTATCTTCTTGAGACAGTGCAAAAGATGCCCGTTCAAATAAAGTCGTGTTAGAGTAGGGAGGATTAACTGTTTCACCTTCTCGCCATGCATCTATGAGAGCAACGAGATCATCTAGTTGTTGGGGGGATAGAACTGTACCCCAGGTTGGCATACCTTGCGCTGGTCGCCCATTCGCGATCACTTCTCGATACCAATCGTTTTCCAATCTTTGTAAACGTTCTGGATTGTTTATCCCGGGTACACCCTCTTGACCAACCTTCCCTTCTTCCCCATGACAAACCGCACAGGTACTGGCAAACAATAGAGCCCCTCTTTTTGGATCCGGTTGATCAGTTTCTGGAGTGCTCTCTGGTGCAGTGGGTTCCCATGCCCTCATAAATGCGACAACATCTCTGATATCCTCATCCGTCAAAGGACCTCCAAAATCGACACTCCAAGCGGGCATTTGAGTATTGGGTATGCCTGAACGGATAACTGAGAAAAAAACATCGTCGAGTGTATTTTTTAATAGACTGCGGTCATTAAGCGCTGGGCCTAAGCCTCCTCCTCCCTCCACTCCATGGCAGGTTCCACATTGATCTATGTATATTTCCTCCCCTCGATCGATACGATCACTTAACAGCTCTTTGGCCGCGACTTCCAACCGAGTGCTGTCATTCAACCAGTACAATCCCACTCCAATCGCCAACACCAGGATGAGAATTATCCCCACGATCAAATGAGTGGAGTAATCCTCATGCGATTTAAGGTTATTTTCGGGGTCCATGGCGGTTATGGTGCTCCTATTACGCTCCTGTGACTTGATCTCGATCGAATCGTGAACGCTGGGTCGGTTCCCCCGTATTCACCCAGATTTCACCACTCCGAATGGTAATTGGGAAAATATCCAGCGGTCTGGGTGCTGGTCCACCTTTTACTTCACCAACTTGGTTGAAGACAGAACCATGGCATGGGCAATGGAACTCATTTCGATCTTTCTCCCATGGCACCGAACAACCAAGGTGAGTGCATTTCTGCCACAATGCCAGCAGTCCATCTTCTGTTCGCACCAGGTAAAAACGACCCTTTAAAACCCTGTTAACACTGTTGATTTCGAATTCATCTACGCGGCCTGCATATACCTCACCGCCAAAAGCTCCAGTGGGAATGGGTTTTAAAAATTTGAACAACGCCACTATACTTTCAACGAAAAAGATTATCAAACTTCCGAAGAAGGTTATTCCCAGAAAGGTTCGCCGTGACAATCTTGGTTGATATGGTTTGTTTTCCGTTTGATTCATAAATTTAGATCTTTATTTACAAATTATCAAATGGGCTGTATCCGTGTGGCATATTCCACGGAAGGTACAGTTCAAAACCAGGTCCCCGGAAGAAAAACCCTGTTAGGGTGAAAACAATCGCAGATACGAATAAGAGGGTGAATAACATCATCACGGTTTCCCTCATCGATGGCTTATAACGCCTTAAGATAAACAACGGGAAGAGCACAATTATTGATAGGATGAAAAATGGGATGATGATTTGAGGGATGAATTCTGGCAGAACATCGCGCAATAATTCCCGAGGGGGAAAAGTGTTGTCAAGCAGAATGAAAGTTGGCATCACAATAAGGGCATACAGTGTTGTATTTAGGGTTATTTTTTTGCCGCGATTCGATGTAAACCAGCGACCTGCTCCTTCTCGAGTATGATCTAAATAGGGAATCGCTAGTACGAATAAGACGATGATTGTCGGGAATATCATCGCCATCAAGGTAGGGTGACCGTGCTCAAGCATCTCCTGCAATCCCATGAAATACCACGGAGCTTTGGCAGGATCAGTCGTTGTGTTTGGGTTAGCAAATTCTTCGAGAGGTGCATTGCGTGCTAATGATATGATCAAGAGAACCAAGGATAAGCCAAGAGCTAATAACAACTCGATAAGGGCCACAATGGGAAATGAAAACACTGTCCCATCTGGACCTTTCTCAACCATCGTAGTCGGTGGACCTTTGACCAGTTCAACTAAGTTATAAGTTTTGGTACCATCCGTTGAGAAAAAATCGGTTTTTGGTGATTGAGACATGAGTCTGTCCTTATTTCTCCTCATTTACAGCTAAACCACCATCTTTCCGAACTCTCCAAATATGTAAGCTGGTTAGCAGTGTGATTAGAGCGGGAATAACAATAATATGTAATGCATAGAAACGGATAAGTGCTTGCTGCCCAATTTCAGGTCCACCCAATAGTATTTGACGAATCTGTTCTCCAAGAAATGGCGCATACGATGCCACACTAGTTCCCACCGTAATCGCCCAGTAAGCAAGCTGATCCCAGGGGAGTAAGTATCCAGTGAAGCTTGCTCCTAAGGTTAGTAGCAATAGAAAGACTCCGACTATCCAATTAAACTCTCTTGGAGGTTTATAGGCCCCTGTGTAGAACACCCGAGCCATATGCAGTACGACCAGGAGTACCATCAGATGCGCTCCCCATCGATGCATGTTACGCAGCAATTGCCCAAATGGTATTTGGGTTTGTAATCGGACAACATCGCTATAGGCATGTTCGACAGCTGGCGAATAATAGAACATCAGAAGTACGCCTGTCAGAGCAAGTTCAAGGAATACCACTGTCGACAAAATACCCAACCCAAACGAGTAGGTCCATTTAAGACTTTTCAGACTGATATTGACTGGGTGGAGGTGAAAAAACAGGTTGCTTGTCATCACCAGGGAGCGATCTAATGGGTTATCCGGCCATCCATGGCGGAATATGGAGCGCCATACTCGGGATTGTGTAATGAAGCGAGTGACTCGGGATCTCATAACATCATAATCACTACGTTCAGATGATTTTTGAGTAGCCATCATCCATCAACTTTCTGGTTCATAGCTGAGCTGTTCATCAAAGCGAAACTTTTCCATCGTAATTGCGCCCGTGGGGCATCTTTCTGCGCATAGTGCACATCGAGTGCAAGCGGTGTCGTCTTTTATCATCGCAGCAGCTGTCGGTGTTTTTTCAGTAGCCCAGTAGTCCGGCGGTTTACCTAAGAAGGAATCAACTAAGGAGGGCAGAGCTTTGCCCTCAAGGCTGTCAATTCGGACAATTATTAAGCAATTCCAAGGACACACATCTACACAGCCATTGCAGAGGATGCATTTACTGCTGTCAAAGATGGTATTTATACTGCATTCCAAACAGCGTAATGCCTGTATTCTCCCTTGATCTTTTGAATACCCCAACTCGGTCTGGGTAAGACCCGTCCTCCGATTAACAGGCAAGGAGGGAACCCGTGTTCTTTGATACTTCGTCCAATTCTGGGGCATACTGTGATTAGGAATCTCCTCCCAGTGCATCGTTAGTTCGCTTCTAATTTTTCGTCCCTGAATATATTCCTCAATGCCCAAAGCTGCTATGTGACCATCTTTAACCGCATGAATTATCAGACGTGGACCTTGAGCTACATCCCCTCCAGCAAAGACATCCTCTGCAGAAGTTTGACCTGTTTTGGGGTTAATCGCCACCAAACCTCGTGGTGTTGTTTCAACATCATCTGCCCCCTGCAATGCTGCTAAATCAGCGGATTGACCGATAGCAAGAATAACATTGTCACAATCCCATATGCGGTTCGTTCCGGGGATAAAACGTGGGGAAAAACGACCCGCCTCATCAAATACGGAGGCGACATCAATAATCTCAAGTCCGATAACCTCATTGTTTTTTCCTATGATGCGGATAGGACCATGGCGAGGGTATACTTTAATACCCTCCTCAAGGGTTTCCTCAATTTCTAACTCAGATGCAGGTAGTTCTTCCCAGGATTCCAATGCGATAACCCGTACATCTGATACACCTAACCGCAATGCTGTCCGAGCGACATCAAAAGCTGTTCGTACTGTTTCTGCTTCGTCATCCAATCGAGCTTTAGTCTCTGAGAGCACCTTTTTTTGTTCCGAAGTCGCCACCCCTAAACGGAGGGCTGTACGAGCAGCATCCATTGCCACGTCACCACCCCCAACCACGATCACACGTTGACCTAATTCAACTCGATACCCTAAGTTGTAATTAAGTAAAAGATCGACGGCGGGGATTACTCCATCCAAGGTTGAACCTTCTATATTGATCTGGCGCCCCTGCATTAATCCAATCCCCAAATAAATAGCATCATATTCTTGACGGAGCTGCTTAAGGGGAATATCTTCACCAATGCGGGTGTTGTATTGGATCTCGACACCGAGGTCAATTATGGATTTAACTTCCTGGTCCATTGCTTCCCAATCCATCCGGTAGATTGGGACACCGTAGCGCATCATGCCACCAGATTTTGGTCCCGCTTCATAAATAACGACTTCATGTCGAAGGAGAGCGAGATCGTGGGCCGCACTAAGACTTGATGGTCCAGCGCCAATTATTGCGATGCGACCTTTTTTTCTATTCGGCTGAGCGGCCAAGACTTTTAGATTTTGCTGTGACCAGCCTGGGCTGGAAAAGTCAAAGCCAGGTTTTCCAGGGGTTTTTTCTTTATTCTGGCTTTCTTTGTTTCTACCTACAGGAAGACGTACTTGCGCTTCGGGACCATAGCGTTCAGTCAAGACTCTTTTAAGGGGACGAATCGCTACAGGCTGATGATCTGGACCAATTTCGCTACGGCGACAGGCGTCCTCACATGGAGCACCGCAAATTCGCCCACAGATCGTGGACAGTGGGTTGGGATCGTGTGCAATCTGGTAGCCAAGATCGAGTTCTCCTCGCGCTAATGCCGTGACGTATCCACGAGCATCCGTCAGTACTGGACAAGCTGCTTGACACTTAACCATTTGCCGGTATGTTTCAGTATTGGGGATCACGGTTGGGTATTTTTTTTGGATCAAGGCACATCCTAAAAGTACACATATCTTGGAAAGGCTTATCAAATTTTTACATGTTAGGTGTGCAACTTCTATCCCTCATTGATTAATAATGGGATGAAAAAAGAGCGATCTTGTGATCGCTCTTCGTGGTTTAAGAACTAATTCTATTTGCTTAAGAACTAATTCTAATTGCTAGGTCTGATTTAGCTCATCACTCTCTTTAATTTGCAACTACACCCATCCCTTATGCTTCGCTAACTGAGCAGCTTGACGGCGGTTTTCTACATGCAACTTTGCTAAAATATTCCTCATGTGGCTCTTTACTGTGTGAATACTGATTGTTAGGTTTTCAGCGATCTCTTTATCCGTCCTTCCTGCAGCAACTAAACTGAGAACATCTTTTTCCCGAGTTGTTAATGATACCGATTCTTCATCTAATTCTGGTGGTATCTTTCTGCTGACACGCCTGAATTCCTCTAATACATGACCTGCTAAATCAGGTGTAATGGCCGCCTCACCACTGAGCGCCCCTCTAAGCATTTTTAACATATCCTTGGATCGGATATTTTTGAGAATGTACCCTTGGGCACCATATTTTATCGCTTGGAATAGTTTTTCTTCATCGTTTTGTACAGTTAGCATGACGATAGTTACGTTTGGTAAAGTATTTTTAATTTTTCGGGTTGCTTCGACGCCATCACAACCAGGCATCTGAATGTCCATGAGGATTAAATCTGGGATTAATTTAGCGGCTTTGACAATAGCTTCTAATCCATCACTAGCTTCACCTATTACTTCCATATCCGGTTGGGAATCTATTATCCCGCCTAAACCTTCCCTAAATAATATATGATCGTCGGCTAATAAAACACGAATTGGGCTCATTTTTTTGTTGTATAGATCTAATTAGTTAATCATCAGCATTGATAATTGGCGATCGATCTTTTGACCACGACAATATTATTTGTGTTCCTTTTCCTAATCTCGAATTTACCTGTAATTGACCACCTAGCCGATTCGCTCGCGCCTGCATAACCTGCAGACCAAAATGATCCTTGTTGTCTGTAGCATGATGGCTCGGATCAAACCCAATACCATCATCACGAACAATTAGATAATAATCACCACCAATTATCTTCAAAATTAAATGAATATTATTTGCATTAGCATGATTGTGAGAATTTAATAGCGCTTCTTTCGCTATTTGTAATATTTGTTCGCTATTACTTCGAGGCAAAAATATTTCCGTTTCAATTTGATCTCGCCAATCTATAACCAAATTGTGTTGGGAGGAATATTCAGAGACCAAAGATCCAAGGCAGTTCTGCAAGCTGAGTTGAGTAGGTGTCTTGTCCAATAAGTCTGCGATAGATGTACGTACTTTATCTGTGGTTTGGTTGATTGTCGTTCGGATTTTTTCTAATTTCTCAAATGCTGACTTTTGTTCGTTATTTTGCAGTAAATCCTCTACTTGGTCGATGCTTAACCCCAAATAACTAAGCGTTTGAGCTAGACCATCGTGAATTTCCGCGGCGATACGCTGGCGCTCTTCCAAGGCCGCAACCTTCTCGGCTTTTGCGTATAGACGTGCGTTCTCAATGGCTATAGCTGCTGAATTCGCCAGTTTTGTTAGAAGTTGCTCATTCTCTGGAGGGAAAGCTTCTCTATTGGAATTACCAACACAGAGTGCACCAATGACTCGGTCTTCTACCCAAAGTGGAGCTGCTAAATGGCTGTTTCGATAGGAGGGTTTTAAGATATTACAAAAACCTGAACATTCACCACGACTGCACATGATAGCTTCTTTACCAGATAGAATCTGCTTCCCTAAACCGATTTGAGAATTCGTTTCCTTACCCGAAATAGCTGCTCTCGGACCGCTATGTGCTTGAATGCT
Organism: Anaerolineales bacterium; assembly: GCA_050049875.1. GTDB lineage: Bacteria > Chloroflexota > Anaerolineae > Anaerolineales > UBA11858 > JASFVL01. The sequence continues at coordinate 5,157 of JASFVL010000029.1, read as the reverse complement.
TAAGGTATTTCCATCATCTGTTAACATGCAGAGCGTAGCTGTCTCGCAATCCAGCAATTCGCGGGTTTTTTCTGTTATTGAATCGAGAAGGTGATTGAGGTCAAGTCGGGAGGAGATATCTTTACTGACTTCATAAAGTGTGTCTACTTCTCGTGTTCGCTGTTCGACTCTCATTTCCAGTGTCTCAGTCCATGAGACCAATTCCATGTGGGAAGTTTTTAATTGCATCCTCATGGTGTCAAGTGTGTTTGCTAAATCATTTATCTCTTTTGGATTATTAATATTTATTGGTGTATTTAAATCCCCGTCACCAATTTGCTTTGTATTTTTTGCTAAGATTTGAAGTGGATTTAATATGGATGATTTTGTCACCCATCCACCGAGGATTAAGAGTAGGAACGCACTGATTATAAATCCGACTTGCATACCCCGGACACGTATTAGCTTCGCCGTGGATTCCCTTTCAAATAAGCGTACCGTTAAGTCCATAAGCTCAAGGAAATGAGGGGAAATATTTTCCACCTCTTCAGCTGCAGATGTAAATTTTATTGAGCTAGGTTCCTCCTGAATAATAGTGGTTAAATTTGTTTGGAAATCACTCCAAGTCTCGGACACAAGATCTATTTGTGTTTGGATTTCGATAGATTTTGTTGGAGGTATATCGACAGATTGATCTTGGAGATATGGTGCTTGCCCACCATCTTTTAGCGCAGCTAGGGTTTTATCAAATTTACTTATCGAATTCGATAGTTCGGTGACAAGGAGAGTCCTGTCATTACTCTTGATCTCTTGAACCAAACGCGTCATTTGTTGGATCAACATGCGTTGACGTCCTGCAAGGTTGATAACAACTGCATCAGTCCTCTGAGCATTTAGACTCCAAATCGTAGCTCCGGCTGAGATAGTTACCAATAAAACAAAAAATATAAATAGAAGAATGAGTCTACCTTGGATGCTTTTTATCTTCATGTATTATTTATATTCACTATCTAACGTATGGATTAGGGGATTCAGTTAATCACTTCAAGGCATCGATATAAATTGTTAAAACTCTTATGAAAGGGATTGGTCCCCCCCAGGTGGTTGGTAGGTCCCGGATGCTTTGAATAGAATAACGAAACCCAATTAATTGCGCAGCAATAAAATAATCTATTAATATTTTGATGTACCAGCGTGTGAGACTTGGCATCTGGGTTAATCAGATCTCTTTCCAGGCTCAATATATCGTATTTGCTTGTATGGTTTGACTTGTGCAGCAACGTTATCTTTCAACAGGTTTCCTGATTCGTGCATCAAGGTATCATGGTTAAAATCGGGTAATTTCGCCATACTAGCCAAGCATGGATAGTGGTGATGGAGAAGACCTGCTTTTTCCTCTGCATCATCCACATTTATACCAATAAGTCCTTGAGCCACATAGCGTGCACACCCGCAGACAGCATCACGCTTCACTTCTGCTGCTACAATCTTCCGAGTATCTGGGTCAACTGTGAGATCTAAAGTTGGTTTTCCAAAGTACTGTACAAATTCAGCGATAAGTGCATCGTCGTAAGCTCGGCTTTCTCGGCGCGAAATACCATATTCATCCTCTGTTAGGGAACATAATGGTTTCGGTGATACGCAGGTCACGCCGATCTTTTCTAACCAGCCATGAAGTTGCCGTTCCAGTCCTTTAGGTAACCAAGCTTCATTGTCAACTGCAACCAAAACAGATTGAGCTCCAGTCATTTCGGCGATATCAGGTAGGAGTTCAGCAACTCCCTTGATTTCTGCAAAAGATAAAATCAAATCAGCAGGTTGAAAGGACTCCGGGAGATAATCCTCTGGATAATCAATTACCGGCGGTAGGATTTTGGGTGCTTGCCAAACTTTGATATCCCAATGATCTGGTCCATGTTTATTTAAATTCTCTACATGCCGGTTTCCATATTCACCAGTAACTACAGATAAGATTCGCATGAATAATCCTAATTTCTTTCCTTCTCATTCTGCCATTTCAAACAGAATAAGAAGCATTATAACGGATGTGTTCGCGTAGATACTGTGCGGCAAGTGAGCTGGCATGTGAACGAAGGTTCCAGTTTTAGCACTAAGTTGGTCCTGACCCAATATTAACTCGGCTTCTCCCTTTAAGAAGAGCAGGATCGCTGGTTTTGAAGCAGTGTGTTCGGATAACTCTTGACCGGGGGCAAAGCCGAATAGAACAACCCTACTATGATCGTCTTGATGAAATGTTCGGCTTAAAATACTGTCTGGAGGTACATCTGGAATTTGATCGACTATATCTTGGATATGGTTATAATTTGTTTCCATGGTGCTCCTTTAAATTGATGTTTGAACCAAGTTTGGGTTTTGTAAATTGATGATAACATGACAACGAAGATATTTATAGTTGAAAATCTAAAAAATTAATAAACTTAAATCATGATTGTTCTTTTAGATAATATTTGATTTTCCATGGTCATTCTTTCCGTTAGTGATACCGTTATCCCCTTTATCTACAGTCAGCAAATACGACTAAAGTTTTCCCATGCGAATATCGTAATCGCTTGTGGGGATTTACCATATTACTACCAAGAATATATCCAAAGTATGTTGGATATTCCTTTATTCTTTGTGCGCGGCAATCATGATTCTATGGTCGAGTTAAGTGACGGAGGGCAACGAGCATATCCGTTGGGGGGTATAAATTTGCATAGCCAGATCATAAATCAAGAGGGGTTAATTTTAGCTGGTGTAGAGGGTAGTATAAGGTACAAAAAACAAGGAGCATTTCAATATTCACAGGGAGAGATGTGGAGTCATGTGTTACGCTTGACACCGGGATTACTATTCAATCGTATTCGCTATGATCGATATTTGGATGTATTTGTAACGCATGCACCACCTTGGGGGATCCACGATAAGATGGATATGCCCCATCAAGGAATTAAAGCTTTTCGTTGGTTGCTGCAAGTATTCAAGCCGGCTTATCACTTTCATGGACACACACATGTGTACAGACCGGACGCAACAACGGAGACTAGATACCGAGAGACAACAGTTATTAATACGTACGGATATCGAATAACGAAAATAAAGTCATTCTTGGATTAAGCAATCTTGATAGCTGCAATATCTCTAATTTATGCAGGGATTTTGCAATAAATTACTATCAAACCCGCGAAAATTACAGAAAAACTGAATCACAAACCCCTTATCGACAGATCAATACAGGGATATGTGTATCTCTTAAAACCTGATCCACAGTACTACCTGTAACCATTTCATAGACTGGGCTGGCTTCATATCCCCCCATGACTATGAGATCACTTTTATATTCTTTAGCGATTTCTAGAATGGAATCTGAAATTGAATCGCACTCATCTAGTACATAATCTGCTTGAATGTTTAATTTTTCCAGATATTTTTGTGCATCTGTTAAGTATTTTTCAACCGACTGACCCTTTATATATACGTTGGCAACCGTTAATGGAATCCCCCACTTGCTGGCGAAATACGCAGCTATAAAAAGGGCTTCCTTTGCCTTTGGACTGTCATCGTATGCTAAGAGTGCTCGATCCAATGCTGTTACTCTTCCTGGTACAGCTAGTATGGGTCTGGGACATCGCCGGATAATTGTCCTGAATCCAGAGCTTAATCGTTTAATGGCCTTATCCTCGGGAGGATGAACTAAAGTTGTAATAATTATATCTACCCATTGAGCTCTTTCACATATCCAGCGTGCAACGCTTCCGCGTTCAAATGCCAGACTCCCAGTTACCCCAAATTCCTGAACTCGATGGGAGAAAGTATCTTGGATTGAGAGAAGATGTTCATCCCCCAGGTATGACTCCTCGCTCAAGACATGGAGTCCATGGAGGTGCGATAAGTTACTCTCGTGTTGAGCAAAAATGAGAGCTTGTTCTAATGCTAACCATCCGGTCTCTTCCGCACTTATTGCCACCAAAATATCAGAGAACATGATGTCTGCTCTGTGGAGATGTAGTTGACCTTTACGCCATTCACCTGCTGGAGGACCTGATTCAAGAGCAGTAGGAGTAATGATTTCCAGGATTTTGGATCCAACTTTTGAGAGAGATTTGGATATATCCTGATCAGCCGATTCGATTAAATTTGCGATAGCGGGACCTTGGGTGATTTCCCAACCTAATGATTCTTGTAATTCGGTATGGTGTTTAGTTATCCAAAGATACAAATCAGTTTCAGTCCGCTCAGGGAAATGACGTAGAATACCTCTTTCTTGGATAAGTTTAGCTACTGGAGTGTAGACTGTATCAAACCAATGTGATGCCGCTTCTCCGTATGGAATTCGGCGTTCTTCCTCAATCCCCATAAAATATCGGTGTACAGAGATATGTTCTTCAAGGATTGGGTATTGACCTGGAATGGTCACACTCAAGTCCGCTTCAGGGCGTGATTGATCTAATTGCGTTTTTTCGAGGAAATCGAGGTATTCCGCTTTCATTATCAAATCATCAGGTTTAGTATCAGGGCTCAAGGGTAGTTTGGATCGAACCTGGGTTACATAAGCCTGAATATGGCTGGCATCCAATTGGCGAGCCACAGATACTCGGTGATTTCCATCTATAACGAAATAAGCGTCTCCAATTTGATAAACTTGAATAGGTGGTAAACCTTCCAGGGCAGTGGTTTTTGCCATTACCCATGACCATCGGCTTCTGTCGCTATCCTTCAGGGGCAAAAAGTTGCGTGTGAAATCTGTATAGCGGCCTACACTACCTATGATCGCGTCTAGAGGAATATCTTTTAATTCTTTTTTTCTAGCTTCTACAATCCGGAGTTTTTTGCGCACATCTTCATAGGAAAGTAATTCTAATTGATCTGATTTTCCAGTTATTCGTGCGAAGATATCCTGGATTAAAGCTTCACGCCGGGCTTGATGGAAGTCCTTTATCGCTTGCGCATAAAATAATTCTTCAGACATAAATCCATAAATCCATTCTTAGATAGCTTAAATAGATTTAGAGTATTTGATTTTATCTGCAACCGTACAATAGATCAAGATATCTTGGAACAAGTTGTTATTGTTCAGCGAAATTGACACCCCTTAACTGTTCAGGGAAAATGTCACCCTATGCAAAAGAGAGTGACATTAACCATGAAGGAAATCAAACGTCTGTACGTGATGCAACA
>JASFVL010000226.1:0-6496 GCA_050049875.1 Anaerolineales bacterium | reverse complement strand
ACTTGGCTGGCTGCGAGCACCGGTAGATTTGGGATGCTCTCATAATACCCGATAAAATCAGAGATTTCGAGCGCATCATATTGCCGCAGGTTTTCTGCCCAACGTGAACTGATCGATTGATAGAACATATTGACTGTCACAGTGAATGGTCCTTCGGCATCACCTATGTCAACTTCGTATTGGATGGTGTCTTCCCCTCCCAGAAAATCCTGATCCTCGAATGCCAATCCGCTGACAGCAATATCACTGGGGGCTTTGAGCTTGTCAAAGCCTGTGGGAAGTAGGCGATTGTCCTTGACGTACGCCGCGCCGCGCAGCAAGGTAGTGGTCAAACTCCCTTCGGTGTCTTGCATGATCGCTTCATAGATCTGTACTTGATCTGGACTGTCAATACTCTGGTAATGGGGCTCATAAGATTTTGGATCGGAGTCGTTATCGTTGCCGATGATGGAGCCATCTGGGTTAACAGCCCCAGACTCAAATAAAACCTGCCCCTCGGCGTCCGCTATCGTAACATTCAGCCAGGTTCTTCGAGCGGGAAAACCCGAAGGGAATTTATGACCCACGTGACTTTCAACAGCCACATTCACTAAAAGCTCTGAGTCAGAAAGACTAGCATCGGCGGTAATAGACACAGTGCGGTTCTGGAGTTGGTCGCTCACGCTCATTGCCTTGGCAGCAAATTCTGCCTCGGAGGCAATAACGTTCATCTCTTCACCATACGTGCGTAGGATATCCAGCATGTAAACGTTGCCACCGACAAATTCGTGCTGGTAGAAGGGACTACGAGGTTCCCCACCAGTGATGGAGAGCACCACACCCCCTTGGGCTTGCGGCATGTGACAGCCCTGGCAGGACTTTGCTTCTGGGTAATCGCTGTGCAGCCACTCCAGATAAGGCATCTGTTCGGGAAACTCGCCAGCGATCTCTCCCTTTGCATCAAGATAAGGTGTATACAGTGTGTGGCATGTCGCGCACAGCTCGGATTCCTCGACGTGGGGACTTTCCACTGGGGCAAAACCGGAAGCTCCCTGCATGACAACAGCTAGCGCTTCATCCACAGCGTAGGGACCGAACGCTATACGCTCACCGGTGGGCGCCTGTTTGTCAATCACGAAACCGCCGCTGTAACCTTCCTGCTCTCCGAATCCTTCTTCTTGGATCTGGTGACACAGGGTACACGAAACACCATCCAAAGCCAGGGTGTGAATTTCGTTATCTTGATGGAAAAAGCCATCTTGAAACAACTTTCCTGCGTCGCCCGCAACGAAAGCTGTGTAACGCGCCATCGGCGTGTGGCAAGTGGCGCACTTGTCCTCAATGACTGCTTGATATTCAGGGTTGCTGAGAACCTCTCCCATGACAGATGCCCGCCAATAAGGGTCTCGACTGGCGTTGGCCATCATCGAAGATCGCCAAAAGACGTCATTAGAGACATCGTTTCCTGCCTCATCTGTCATCTTGGTATGGCAGGCGGCACATACGCCAGAAGCGGCGAATAGTTCCCCCCGTTCGTTTGGCATTGGACTGCTTGGCTGATCAGATAATTGAGAAGCTTCTGTTGCAGACTGCTCGGTGGGTGGCACGGTGGTTGACTCAACTGTAGCTTCCATACTCGGTTCAGCAGTGCACGCTGACATTATGAGAACAGCTACTAGAATATAGACTTTTTTCATTTCAGCCTCCTAATTGCTAGTGAATATTATTGACCTGGGTTAAATTGTCTTTTGACTTCCTCAAGTTGAGGTTCCTGTCTCAAGGGTTGGCAAGTGTTATTCGTCGCTCCAAATTAGACAGCCTTCATAGCTGCTACCTACAATTAAATCCGATCCAGTTTTAACATCAAATCCCGCAGGGCCAGTGCAGCATAGATAAGTTTATTGGGATCAACAATCCCTGGGTTATCCTTAGGCGTGTGTGCTATTTCCATCAACAATTCAATGAATTTCTCCGACGTAATTGCCAGGGCTGGTGTTTGGTTCATCAGGAAGAGGCCGTGATCTCCCTGGTACCAAGGTTCCCCTGCGACCATATCCTGGTGAGGGGAAAACGCTTCGTGGATCAAATCGGCCAACTTAGAGGTGCAATCATATAAAGAATATGCGGTCTTGCCTCGATAATAACCCACCCCATCAAGATTGATACCAAGAAGAATATCGTCAAACTTACCCACATTGATACGGAGGTACTGCTGCTCCCCTGGACTGGAGTAGTAATCTTCACCGTTCAAAGCCACGATTTCAATGCCGAGATCGCCGGAATAATCAGCCAGCAGTTCCCCCAGAAGGAGCAGAACGATGACCCCAGCAGCATTATCAGCTGCACCAGGTGTGCCGTCTTTAGCGTCAATGTGTGCAAACAGGACAACTCTGCGATTTGAATGAGCGCCTTTCCGGGTGATGACGTTGCAGGCTTTAGCGGGGATTCGACTTGCGCGGATCTCGAGTGAAAGCTGCTTGCCTTCGTGTTCAGCCAGTTTGTAGCCCGTTTCTTCCGTCATATATACCGATGGGATATCGAAATCACCATCCTCGATGAGGGGGAATGGATAGACAGCGCCTGCCACCGCTGGATCCCGTGAAGTGGCTGCGATGATCGCTTGTGGCTTTTTTGTCTCCAGCAGCTGGATGATCCGCTTGTGATGGTCGGGATTATAGAAGGGGAAGTTCTTTGGCATCAATTGCTCTTTTGCAAGCTCCCCCTTGACCAAGATGACCTTCTCAGCGGTATCAACAGCCTCTAATTCCTCAAGCGTAGAGATAACCGCAAGCGGCGCGCCGACCTGACAGCTTAATGAGTATGGGCTAACATACACATCAAAGGATATATCTCCCAGCTTGAGGGTAGCACCATCCTGCACCCAATCGATGCACTCAAATTCCGGGGATTCGACCTCAAATCCGAAAGATGTCATTGTATCTGCAAAGAAATCCGTTGCCGATCGGTTTCCTTCGCTCCCAACACGTCTGGTAGGGATTTCCAGACACAATTTATGCAAGTATGCTTCCACTTTTTCAAGTAGGAGTTTTGAGTTCAAAGTACATCTCCTCTTGGATCGATACGAGATCGCCAATCATGGACCTTTGTTTTTGGCATCTAAGTCTGTTGACGCTTCAGAGGACGTTTGCCCACATAGCGAAGACAGGACTGGCAGTCTTTTTGGGCGTTAGTTCCTAGACGCTAAAGGTATCAAAAAACGGGAGAACTACCTATCCTTTGGGAATTCAACACAAGTTTTCGACAGTACGCTACTAACTATATTAAATCTTGTTAACCAATGGTAAGAAGACCGGATGTTGCACCTGGATGGCGGCAGTCAAGCTGTCTTCGGAGTGGGTGAACTGCACCATCCAGGGATCAACAAAGCCGAGAGGTCAACACGGCGTAAAAACGAGAACAGGAGAGCAAATCGTTCTCACACAAAAGAGATTGTAACAATTTTCACTTACGGTGGCAAGCAAAAATGAATGTGAGTCCCCCAAAACCTGGTTATTTAAATCAACTATCCAATCAAGACGTAACGTATGAATGCTGAAACACCTCTCAATTATCGCAGTTCATAAGGAGCGAGGTATGCCACAAACAAAATTATTCCAGCTGCAACGCTTTAGCCACATAGACCACATAATTCTTATCTCGCTCCCCATCTTTCCCACCTAATGATGGATGTGTCCGAATCGCTCCGAAGCCGCAATCCTCTAGGAGCTTCACATCCTCCTTCTCCGTATAGCCCTGTATACTAGCCGCATGACGTACTACCCCCCCACTCACTGCATCTATAATGTAATACCTCTCCGTTGCCACTCGCAGTACTTCATCCCAATAAGTTTCCTTCAACATTAAATGTGGTTCTTCCGAGAACAGCTCACTTTCCAGCGCATTCCATCTCGATCCATTTTCTCCAATCGCACGCACGGCCGCCAGCGTGTGTACTTCTATCACCAAATGACCACCGTTTAATAATGCCTCGTATGCCTTTTGCAATACCATCCGGGTTTCCTCTGGGCGAAAGACATTAATCTCTCCATTTATTAGATCCAAAAGATTCACTTTCATACGCGCACCTATAAACCCGCGATTTTACTCCCTCCAAATATCCCCACCATTTGGAAGCCTGATGGAATCACAAAAGAGTTAAAACGGAGGTAATCGCGCTACAGTACGATAATAGGTTTTACCTAGAGAAATCAACGCCGACGTCTGGCAGCACCTCCTCCGCCACCGCCTAGGATGATCGATACTCCGAACATAAAACCGAAGTTGTACCATCCCCCATTATTATGAACTTCGTAAATATGTACACTGTCTGAGAAGAGCGAGATCAGGAATGTGAATGGAGAGATAAACCCATGCCACAGACCTTGCCAAAAACCAGCAACCTCCCCTTCCTCATCAGGGGAATTTGCCAGTTCATTCGGTCCAGCTGTACACCCAACAATCCCAAGCATCACGAAAGAAATCATGATTACGATCAATAGGTTCTTCATGCCAGATCCTCCGTCTAATTAAATTATATTCTCCAAATTAGTTTCGAGCTATAACTTTGGGATTTCCGAACTTTCAGGCTAGATGTGAGAGGATTGGGTGAGTTGCACCCGACCAATCCCCCCAACACCTCTATATGCGAAACTTCTGATCATCATATTTTATTCGATCTTGAGCATAAATTACCTGCGAAATAAGGTGTGCACGCAAGACTTGTCATGAAGAAGAACGTGGGGCGTGTCCCAGCCAGAGAGTCGCCAGGGATCTACCAGCAACCTTCTTGCACAGCATGGTTATCAAATCGTACTGTTCCGCTCTCAGTGCAACCTTTAATGTCTATGTTGGATTAGAACGCAAACTTACACGAAGCACGAGGTACCCGACGATACCAGACAACAATGATCCCAACATAATACCTAATCGCTCGTCAAACAACAGGTTGATACCTGTCTCTTCAAAAGCAAGCGAACCGATAAAAAGGCTCATCGTAAAACCCACACCACATAGCGCTGCAGCACCATATAATGAACCCAAAGACATACCCTTTGGCAAACTGGTTAATTTCAGTTTTATTACCAACCAACATAAACTGAAAATCCCGAGCTGCTTACCAACAAACAAGCCAAGAGCAATCCCAAGAGGCACACCATGGAAAATTTGTTCCCCTTCTAAGCCAACAACCCTTATCCCGGCATTTGCGAATGCAAAGGTTGGTAATATGATATATGCAACCGCAGAATGCAAATCATGTTCCAAAGTCTTTAGCGGTGAATAATCTCTTCTCGTATTTGACTTCATTGGAATAAACATTGCTAAGATAACACCAGTCAGAGTTGCATGCACACCAGACTTTAACATTGCAACCCACATTACAATCCCTATGATTGCATATAAACTCCTTGATTCGATATTGCGCCGATTAAATAGGGCAAGAATTGGGATACAGATAGCAACAACCACAAGTGCAATCATAGAGATATTCTCAGTGTAGAAAAGAGCTATGATAATTATGGCACCAATGTCGTCAAAAATTGCTAAAGATGTGAGGAATATTTTGATACTAATGGGCACTTTAGATCCCAATAAGGACAGGATTCCCAAAGCAAATGCGATGTCAGTAGCTGCTGGAATTGCCCACCCTTTCATAGCCGTGGGGTCTTCATAGTTGAAATATATATATATCAGCGCGGGAAACAGCATCCCTCCGATTGCTCCAACACCAGGTAAAACAATTTTTCTTCTATCCGACAACTCACCTTCAATCAACTCTCGCTTCAACTCAAGACCTACCAGAAAAAAGAACAAAGCCATTAATCCATCGTTGACCCAAAGCAACAAAGGTTTCGCAATCTCCAGAGCGCCAATTCTAACCTCAACGGGAGTGTCAATCAGCAGAGCATAATAAGAATTTAATGGTGTGTTTGCCAATACCAAAGCCACCACAGTAGCAAACATGAGAATTATGCCGCCAGAAGTTTCCAACTTTAAAAATCTTTGTATAAATGTCTCTTGTGGTTTGTTCATTTCTATCCTCCGCTGTTCAATAGCGTCAAGCTGAATCAATGATATGGACACATCTTGCGAACTCTCCAAAGCGTCCCTGCCATATAGCATCTGTGAATTTATATACCATGAAGCAATCGCTCTGAGCAACTACTGTATGGGTTTCACGGATCTGCTCCATCTAAAATCCTTGATTGTTGCTCAACAATTATAGTTGCCTATTCTAATCGCTTTCTTTTTTGATCACATCGTTCAGAGAGGTATATATTGCTTGAATTGGTTCGTGCAAGCCCGGAGTGTCTAATTCATTGTTCATGCACTCGGAATTCCGCTTGATGGAGAAATATACATAGGGCTGTAACAAGATTTTGTTGATATTCTACTCACCCAACCGTTTAGGCTTGATGTGTTGAATCCAAATAAAATTATATTACAGCTCAGCGGTGATTATTTTGCAGATTTTCCATAAATTGGGGGGGATGCCCCACAATTTTCAGAAAAGAAGTAC
>JASFVL010000225.1:0-6499 GCA_050049875.1 Anaerolineales bacterium | reverse complement strand
CTTCTGGAGGCTGACGCCCTGGAGGTCACCGAGACTCCCTTCGGTCGCGTTGGTCGGCTCCACACTGGAGAGGGAATCGAGGCTGTGTGGGTCTCCAAGCAGGACGAGGCCGTCGATCCCGACTGGTTCTCCCAGCCCATGGTGGACCTGATCGTCGTCCTGCAGGGACAACTCAGGGTCGAGTTCGAAGCGCCGGACCAAGCGGACCGCGTGTTGGATCCCGGAGACCTGCTGGTACTCCCCGCCGACACTCGCTGCCGGGCCTACCGCTGGCCCCGAGACCGCCAGGAGGCGACTGTGTTCCTAGCAGTTTATCCAAAAGACTGATTTTATAGACCCTTGAAAACACGCTTGATCCCCCTGGCTGCCACGCTCCCCCTCTTCCTGGTGTTCTGCACGCTATCCCCACCCAGTTCCTCTACACCCGCCGCGCCCCCTGAAAGAGAACTCCCCGAAACCCTTGATTCATCAAAAAACACACTTACCCCTCACGTCCCCGGCTCCCCCTCCCCACCCAGTGTGGCGGACTGTCAGGTTTTCCCCGCCGACAACATTTGGAACACAACGGTGGACACGCTGCCCTTGGACCCCAACTCGGCAGCTTACATTCAAACCATCGGGGCGGACGCCTCACTCAAAGCTGATTTTGGTTCCGGTACCTGGGAAGGCGGTCCCATCGGCATCCCCTACGTGGACGTCCCGGGCACTCAGGCGAAGGTGTCAGTGAGCTTTAACTACGCGGACGAAAGCGACCCCGGCCCCTACCCGATTCCCACCGACGCGCCCATCGAGGGCGGTCCGGAGAGCGACGGCGACCGCCACGTGCTGGTGGTGGACCGCGACGCCTGTCTTTTGTACGAGTTGTTCTACGCTTTCCCGCAGCCGGACGGGAGTTGGCAAGCCGGCTCGGGGGCCATCTTCGACCTAAATTCCCACGCTCTACGGCCCACGGGCTGGACCTCAGCGGACGCGGCCGGTTTACCCATCCTGCCTGGGTTGGTGCGCTATGAGGAAATCATCAACGGCGAGATCAACCACGCCCTGCGCTTCACTGCCCCTGAGACCCGCCGGGACTACGTCTGGCCTGCGCGCCACTACGCCTCCAATCTGACCGACTCGCAGTACCCGCCCATGGGCCAGCGCTTCCGCCTGCGGGCCGACTTCGACATCTCCGGATTCTCGCCCGAGGTGCAGGTCATCCTGCGCGCCCTCAAAACGTACGGACTGATCCTGGCCGACAACGGCTCAGCTTGGTACATCACGGGTGCTCCTGATGAGCGCTGGGACAACGACATGCTGCAGGAGTTGGGGCAAGTGCACGGTTCAGACTTCGAGGCGCTCGACGTCTCATCGTTGATGTTGGATCCCGACTCAGGCCAGGTGAGAGACACCAGCAGCAGCTATCTACCCCTAGTGGTCCAAGGCTGGTAAATTTCCAATTCTTTTGCCTCTAAATGACTATACGCAGCTCTCAGTGCTGTCGCGGCATAATAATCCCCCCTCCGCTGAACTTCCGTGTCCCCTGATCACTTCTCGACCAAGCGCCCATAAAGCGCCAGCAGAGCGTCTACCGTGTGCGCCAGCGTGTACTGCGCCTCAACGCGCTCCCGCGCCGCGCGGCCCACCTCAGCCCGCTTAGCTTTGTCCTGCAGCAGGCGGAGCGCCCCCTCCGCTAGGGCTTCGACATCACCCACAGGCACCGCCAGAACGCCTGGAACCAGCTCGGGCAGCAGGCCAACGGCGGTGCCAACCAACGCGCACTCGCAGGCGGCGGCCTCCAGCACCACCATTCCCTGGCTTTCGTAGCGCGAAGAGAACAGACACAAATCAGCCGCGCGGTAATAATCCGGCAGGCGTTCGTGGGAAACCGCCCCGTGAAACACAACTTGTTCACCTATTCCCAGAGAGACAGCCAGGTTTTCCAAATCGCTGCGCAGGTTTCCGCCGCCGACAATGTGCAGGTAAGCATCTGGAAACTGAGGCGCTATAAGGGAAAACGCCCGCAAGAGCATGTTCTGGTCCTTCACCGCCGTCAGCGAGCCCACGTGCAGCAGCTTGATTTCACCCTCAGCCAAAGGATCGGGGTCAGCGACTCCGGGGTAAAACATCCCGGCATCCACGCCCAGGGACAGCAGTTCCAGCCGCTCTGGGGCCACGTGGGGATGTGCCAAACGGCTCAAATAGGTCGAACCAGCCGTTACGACATCCGTCCGGCGCAGCGCCGTCCGCACCAGCCAGCGATTGACCCGACTGAGCTGCCCACCGTATCCGATCTCTGGCATGCTGACCAGCTCACCCCCAAGCAGCGAAACCGCGCTTGGAGGACCCAGGAGGCGGCCTCCAAGTACGGCCAGGAAACCGGGCTCATCGGCCCACAGACCGTGCAGCACATCGAAAGGCCCGCGGCGATGCTGGCGCACCACGCTCGCCAGAGCTCGCGCCATCAAGGGCAGACGATCCAAGCCCGCCGCAGCGGCGCCACTAAAAGCATGCACCGCCACCCGGTGCACTTGATAGGTGCCGCGGCAATGCGGGTAGCGCAGGGTGAAGACGTGTACCTCGTGCTCACGCGCCAGCTCGCGCACCAGATTCAGCAGAACCGGTATACACCAATCACGCTCATCCGCGCTGAAACCGGGGGTGATCAGAGCAATTCTCATTAATTCGAAGAGCCGGCTTGGTAGATTTCCATTTTTTCGTAGGTGACATCATTAATGGTAGCCAAGAGATGGGTATTGTTCTCCTCCTGAGAAAACCGTTTGCAAGCACGCTTGGAGAAGTCCCACTTCGAATTTGATTTCAGAAAATGCATGGCTTGACTATGTCCTCCGTACTCATTGGCTTATGGATTCACGATATATAATATGTACGGGTTGTGTTCTCCGATCTGAGTAAGATGGGTGTTTTCCTTCAGCCAACGGAGGTTGATCTCTGGGGAGCGGCCAATCCATTGATTAGAGATGTTCACAGGATCAGCTAGCAAGTAGAGGGGTTGCTGGTTTAGCACTAGGTTCTCAAGCGTGTTTATATCCAAGTCGAAGAGCTCAAAAACTTCGCGATCGTAATAATGCCGGTAGGCAAGTGTGAGATTGAAGGCAATCAACTTCCCGTCCGGGGGAAGCTGTTCCTCGATAGCAGCCAGAATCTCTGAATGGTAATTCTTTCGATCCACGAATCTGTTGGTCAATTTCAGGCCCCCGAAAGCCATCCAGACGAGACCCAATAGGTAAGTAAAGGCTGTAGCCCAGCGAATGAAAGTTGGTGCTCGCTCAATGACTTTAACAATGCCAAGTCCAGCAATGATGGCAAGTGGCGGCAGGTATGCGAGGGTAAAGCGGAAATTCTGCCAAGGCGCTCCCGCGTGGAAGAGGTAGACTAGCCCTGCCCAGGAAAGCAGGAGAGACCAATGCAAATTCTTATTCTGCCAGATGAAAATCAACCCTGGGATGAGAAATATAGCCAGTGCCGGTGTAAAGAAGAACAAATGGGCCGGTGCAATTGCATAGTAGAGTCCGTTTGGATAGCGATATGTTAAGAAGCCATCCGCGGTCTCAAATTGGCGCCGAACCATGTTTAGAGGGGTCCATGAATAAACGCGGAGATCGCCGATGAATCCAACAGAGCTGGTGGAAGGACCGAAAATAAAAGCAAAAACATCTCCGAGGATCGGGGAAAGGACAAGCAGTGCTGCGACGGAAGCAGGAACCAGGTGGACCAGCGCTCTATACCACGGCATTCTCAAGGTGTAGTATATGGTGTATAGCAGACTCGGGATCGCTACCAGGGCATACCCCCAACGGGTAAGCACTGCGTAGGCTATGGATCCAGAAGCAACCGCCAGCCAAAGTGTTGATAATGGATCTCGGTTTTTTCGATCATGAACACCAGCTTGCACAGTTTTTCCAAAGCGGATAAGTGCCCAAATTCCAATAGTGGCCGCAACCAACGCCGTGGTATCCGCCATAACAACCACACTCGATTGCCAAAGCTGGCCGGTAAAACTCACTATAAAGCCAGCCATAAGGGCGAACCTAATGTTTCTTGAGGGTAATACCTCGTATGCAATTAGTGCCGTGAAAACCGGTACTATCGCCCCGGCAGCCAGACTAATCAATTGACCTGCTTGTGCAGACACGCCGGTAACCAGCCCTATCAGCGTGATGAGTAATGGATAACCTGGCGGCCAAAAAAAAGGTGGAATAGGCTGACTTTCTCGGAGAGCGGTCATGAGTGACTTACTGGAATAAGCCAGGTAAGCGTACGCGTCCTGACCGTAAAGTCCGTCAAATCGCCCGATTTGGATAAGGCCAAAAATGATGACCGGTAATCCAGGCGCGGTAAAAATTGTCATGCTCAAGATCATCCGGGATAGATTGGACTTGCCTGCCCACTCAGTCAACATCGGTTCTGTGTCTCTCGCTCAACCATGGATCATGGAAATCCCTTCGATCTCTTAACAGAAGAGGCTTTGGCCCTTTCTGCATGAGACGAGTACTGACTTATTTGTCCTTCGCGTAGAGTCCGAATTCATAGCGAGGCCTGGTTGGATCTATTTGTGACCTCAAGTTCGCTTTCCAGAGTTGCTGGTAAGGATGAAATTTGATCCCTTCTTGTTGGAGGTGCTTTCGGTCGTAAAAGTCTAAATAGCCTTTCATGGGTTTAAAAAAATCAACGCCATGTTTACCAAACTCGGTGCGGTATCTCTTAACACGCTCAATCTGTTTGCGTGGATCTGCAAAAAATGCGAGGCCGATTACTAAAATCTTCCCATCTTGTATCAAAAGTTGTTGGGCTTGCCGAAGAGTTTCCAATGGTGTGGCGAAGAATTGCAAACAGTGGTTCACAATAATCAAGTCGAATGCTACAGGTAAGTTCGTAAGATTTTCCAAGTCCATCTGGATGGCTGGCCATGCTACATCATAGTGAGTCATTGCGCCTAAACCATCAAGGGGGTCCACAAAATAATCCACCGCTACGACTTGGTGCTCAGCAGCAACTAACCGATGGCTGAGCCATCCATTCCAGGCACCAATATCCAATATTTTTTGGCGTGGCTGTCCTTTTAATCGTTGGTTGATTATCTCCCATCCGGCTTGGCGGTACCGCCATTCAAAGTTACCCTTAGCAATTGGCCCGTAAGGCAACTGTCGAAACCACATTGGATTGTAGCTGCGTAGTCCTTTTTTCTCCCGGTACGCTTCAAACTTATCCAGGAAGTCGAGTAGCCATGTGCTAGTTTCTTTATTCAATAGAGATACAACCCCCTGCCGTTCGTAAAATTGGTGCCCGTTCTCACAGTGTAGCGTTTCAGGTGAGATATCCCCTGAGCATTCAGGGCAGCCAAGCTTTAACCAGGGATAGGTGTTGGTTTTGCTCAACATTAAACCTCTTCAACATTTCCAGAGTTTATCCAAATACAGCTCTCTTAGAGCTTTACCTGGATTTTTGTATAAAACCCTTCGTTTTTTCAAGTATAAACAAACGAGCTTCAAGTACCTGCTGATCTCTATTTACCTTCTTTTGGCGAATCCGGTATTGGATTTTCTTTACAATAATAGGGATACTTAAATACGATCGAGCGCGATGGTATCTGGAAAATGTTGTCGATTTATCCAATAATTCAACAGTGTCTCGGTCCTTCTTTTGGGGTCGTAGAAGGCTCCTTTCATCAAACAAGACATTACTAAGTATCGTAAATCCGGCGCGGGAAATGTTCTTTTGCCAATCCTGAAGATACCATCCATCCTTTGTGGCAGGTGGAAGCCCAAAATGATGGATGCTTTCTGTGACGATTTGATCGACCTTGGCTTTGCTGACCGTATCCATCCAGATGGACTCGTTTATAACACAGCGGCCACTCGTTTTTAGGACTTTTTGGATCTGGCCTAACATAGACCGAATATCTTGTCCTGTTTGAAACCCTAAAACAGATTCAATATATATCCGATCGAATGTATTGTCAAGAAAAGGTAACCGGCGTCCATCAGCAATGGTAAGAAAAGTCCGGTGGGCAAGACCACAATAGTTTGTCCTATTGCGAGCGACAACAATCATAGGTATTAAGAGATCAATGGCGAACAGACGAATATCTGCGTTCGCGTGTACCCAAACCAAGGTGCCTCCGGTACCACAACCAATTTCTAGGACCAACTGTCCAGGCTGTAGTTCAAGTGCTTCCAACAAAAACTGTGTCGCCCGGTCCCCCCATGGGTGAATACCGGTTTTTGCAGATCTTGCCAGGTGATTTAGGAAGTGGAGCTCTCCCTCTTCAACCAAGGCTACCCACCACGAATTTTTTATCCATTAAGAGATGTTTCCCTTGTTTATGGTAAAAAATTAAGACGATTAATCGGACGACGGTTGTTGATAAGAGAGCTCCAATGAGTCCGAGACTGGGAATGAGGATGATATTCAGTAATAAATTAATGGCTATACCGGTTAGGTTGGCTACCAATACCAGTCTCTGCCGATTCATCCGGAACATAATGTAAATAATCGG
>JASFVL010000224.1:0-6502 GCA_050049875.1 Anaerolineales bacterium | reverse complement strand
CCCTTTTCATCGCAGGATTGAACATTCCATATGGCGCCATTCTCAACCCAGCAAAACTTGCCCGCGAGATGAAAAGAGTAGTTGAACAAATCGGTGTCGAGGTTAGAGAAAGAACGGTCGTTACACGAATAACGCCTGGAAGAGTTAATCATGTCGACACGGAATTGGGTGATATCCGAGCCCCGATCTTGGTCATCGCTTTGAACGCTTATGCCCATAAACTTGGATTCTTCAAGAATCGCGTTTTTCCGATCAGTGTTTTCCAAATCGCTACCGAACCGCTCAGCAAAGCACAATGGGATTCGATCGGGTGGCAGAACCGACAAGGTTTATATGATATGCGCAGGATGTTCAGCTATCTGGTTTTAACTGCTGATAATCGGATCGTTATCGGCGGCTCAGGTGCAGAATATTATGACAACGATGCCTTGTGCTCCGGAAACGACAAAAAATATACTAAGAAAATAGCCAAAGATCTCTTTTCCTTCTTTCCCCAACTCGAGGGTTTAAGAATCGAACATACCTGGGGAGGTACAACTACCCACACTTTGAGGGAGACTCCATCGGCGGGTGTGATGGGTGATCATAAAAATATCTATTACGGCGTCGGTTTGAGCGAAGGTGTCCCAACGACTCAGACTTTTGGTCGCATCATCGCAGACCTTATGGCTGGTGAATCGAACGAGTTTACCAATCACTATGTAGTAAATCATCGCATTCCTTATGCCGGTCCAATGAGACTGCGGGGAATATTTGTTAAAGGTGCCAAGTGGATTTGGGAGAGATTTGGGTGATCGGAAATGTCTTCATTTGCTAAACCAACCAGTCAAGCCCCCTTGGACACTGCTAGATGTCCACTATGCGGAGGGCCTAATCATTGTGCGCTGGCAGAAGATCCCACTGCCACGGAGTGCTGGTGCGACTCGCTAGTGTTTCCAGATGAGCTTCTCGGACAGATTCCCGATAAGGCAGTGAGAAAAACCTGTATCTGTCAAAAGTGTCTAACAAATTATCAAGAAACCACCAGAAGTTCCGAGGAAACTTCATAGCCCCGAATGTAACGAATTGTGATTACAAAAACGCCAGATATCATTCCATTTGTTTCCCCTATAAAAGCTGAAGTGCTGACTCCCGCTGAACTTGAGACATTGCAAGTTAAGACAATGCAGCTATTAAATGATGTCGGTGTGCACCTCCCTTCTTCCAAGGCTATGGATATTCTCGCTGAACACGGAGCATGGGTTGACCGAGAGAATGAAATCGTGCGACTCCCACCAGAATTGGTAAAAAAAGCGATGTCTACAGCGCCACGCTCCTTCATCCTTGGAGGTCGTGAGGAACGTTTCGACCTGCTATTAGATGGTCGCCGCTCATACCTTTCCACCGACGGCACTGGGGTTCATGTGATAGACATAGATACCCGCGAGAAACGCCCATCACGCAAGGAAGACATCGCCTTGATGGCGCGTGTGTGTGATGCGCTCCCACTAGTCAGCTTCTTCTGGCCGATGGTTTCCTCAAAGGAATATGGGCATACTGCGCCCTTGCACAATTGTCATGCCAGCCTGATCAACACATTGAAACATGTACGCGGGGGAACAACCGTGCATCCGCGCTTAGCACCTTATATCGTAGAAATGGCGAGTGTTGTCGCCGGGAGCACAGAAGAACGCATGACACGTCCACCGATATGCGCCAACATCTGCACGATATCTCCACTTAGCCACGATAAGCATGGGATCGAGTCCGCCCTTATTTACGCTGAAGCTGGCATCCCTATCAGCTTCATGGCGATGCCAACGATGGGATCTACAGCGCCAGCAACACCTCTGGGGGCGCTTGTCATGGGTGATGCGGAAGTAATCAGCGCGATGGTCCTTATTCAGCTTGCCTTTCCGGGTGCACCCGTATTTCACGCCGTTTTCACATCTCTGATGAATCCGCGTACAGGTGGGTATATCAGCGAGGTTCCAACCCCTTCCTACATGATGGCAAAACAAATTGCTCAAGCCTGGAACGTGCCTTGTCTCGGCGGTGCCCGGGTAAGTGGGGATGCACCGGAACTGGGTTGGCAATCAGGCTATGAAGTTGGACTCGGATCGGGGATGATCGCCATGGCTGGCGGTGAAATCTGTGGCTTGATGGGCCTGGTGGGAAGCGCCACCACACTTTATCCTGAAGAAGTGATACTCGACCACGATAGCATCTATCATGTCTATGAAATGGTGAACAAGAAAAGGATGGACGAGATTGACCAAGCTTTGGATGTGATTCGAGATGTAGGACCGCGCAGCCACTTCCTGGCGCAGAAACACACCCGCAAACACATTCGGCAATTTCGATTGCCCTCTTTGCTCGGACATCGAGGAGTGGATGGTCAGCAGCGCGACCCGCGCGAAATTGCAAGGGAGCAGTTCAAACATCTTGAGGCAACCCACCATCCACAACCACTGCCCGATGAGGTTCTTGAAGAATTGGATCAGATTATGAATGCAGCTGAAGGTGAGGCGTTAGCGATATTTGGGGAATGAGAATCAGTTGGAAAGCCTGGGTTCTTCCACAAAGAACTTAATGATTACAAAAGAAATCATCGATATCATCAAGGCTGTCAAAAACATGCTTTGGTAGCCCCATAACTTCACCAAACCACCACCGATAATTGGCGCGACCAACAAGAAGGGACCGGTGAGGGTTTTTGACATCCCAATGTATGTTGGTCGTTCATCTTCTGCCCCAAATTCCATGGCTATATTTTGATCTGCAATAAATTCTCCAGAGTGGGCAAAGCTGATGATGCCAAACACGAGGTACAACCACCCTACAGATTTCACGAACAAGAGCATGAACAAGCCAAAAACTAAAAATATATTGCAATATTCAATTACACGTTTATATCCATCTTTATCACCGATGGTTCCCCAAATCCCATAACCTACGATCTCAGAAATTAACATCACCACTGTAAAAATCGCGGAATAGGAAATTGGTAGATCGAATTTCTGGATACCGTAAACCGTGACAAACCCCAATCCCATAAAACTCAAGAATACAAAACCCCGGTTGACCAAATAGATACCAAAGTTCTTGTTCGTGCCAAGTATATTTTTTATTCGAGCCCAAACATTAATGTCATCTGATGAAACCTGTCGCTTTATCTCGGGCTCAATATTAAGACTTAAGAAAATATATGAAACTGACACACAAAGAAACCCAGCCAGAAACATATAGGCATAATTCAAAGGATATGCAATCTTGGCAAGCATCAAACCTGCGATCATGGCGCCCATCATGCCCAATAGTTTTCCTAGAATTAACGCGGATCCCCAATAACGCCCACGATGGGATACGGGGATGACCGTAGCGATCAACTCCTGCCAAGGCAATGCCACCAAGCCACTGGAAAAAACTCTTATCGTATAGATCAAAAGAAAGATCCCCACCGCAACCTTAGGGTCTACTTTAAGAATAAAAAATGCCCCTAGTGCAAGGAGTAAGTAGGGAAGCCGGTCTAAAATTCCTAATTTCAGCACGATAGGCAATCGTCGATTCTTACCCTCTAAATGCTTGGCTAAAAACAATTGCGGCAAAAACCAGCCTGCACCTTCTAAGGCTGGGATCAGCCCAATCAAAAGAGGCGAATCGGTCAAGGTGCTCATAAATACTGGTAATATCGTGTATGCCGCTATGAAACTATCGCCAAAGAACCAAAAACCCGCATCCATAATGTTTACGAAAAGATTTCGCTTAAAGTTTTTCACCACTTCTGGGTTGATCGTGTGTGCGTTAGGAATTGAAAAGAAATTTCTCATTTTAGCCAATTTCTGAGTTTCTGAAAACTTCTCTGCCCTCAAAAAATGTCATCGCGATCTGAGTAGTAGGAATCTGCTCGATGTCGATATCAAACAGATTATGCTCAAGGACGACCAGATCAGCCAATTTCCCCACCTCGATAGAGCCGATATCCCTATCCAGAAAGTTCGCATACGCACCATTAAGCGTTGATGCAGCAATTATCTTTTCGAGGCTCGCCCGTTCCTCAAGGGGGGGCAACACCCCTAGATCACCTAATTTAAGCTCTGCATCTGGATCTGATACCCGCCGATAATTTGATTTCATGCTGTAGGCGCGATCAAAGACGGTTTGAGGTATATGGCGAGTCATGCCTAAGTAGAATGCCGACATTAAATCTGGCTCACTAACTCGGAAGTCGCTGGCAATCGTCACGTTGACACCAGCTTCAAAGAGGCTGTTGAAAGGATATTGCTGATTGAAAGCCCGGTCGTATCCAAGGTATGGCAAATTTAACTTCCAGAAGTAATCGTCAACCATCATCCAGTAAGGGCTGGTATGAACACTAACGCCTAACTCATTCATCCGTTGGGTGTCCTCCGGTCGCGCTAATTGGAGATGTGCGAAAGAGTGACGTGAGTCCCTTTTCCCATTCACATCAATCACGGCTTCTAGCGCATCCAGCGTGTATCGCGCGGCAGCATCTCCAATGACGTGTACATGTATCTGATAGTGGGCAGAATCTACCTGAGTGAAAGCCTTGATCAAATTGTTGTCCTTCCAGACTTTTATGCCGTGCCAATCGTCATCCCGATGAGCGTAGGGTTCGATGAGATAGCCAGTTTCTTCCTCGGTGACATGGTCAGCGAAGAATTTAAAAGAATGCGCCTTGAAATGAGGGTGGGTAAATCTTTTGGCTAAAGCTTTTCCTTTTTCGATCTGTACCGTGATACCCCCCTCTGGGGAAATCGTCCAGGAGGCACGATAGCGTACGGTCAGTTCACCTTCTTGGGCGAGTTCATCGTAGGATTCGTATATACTCGGTTCATCGATACCCAACATCGCTTCGTGAACCGACGTGATTCCCTTAGCGTTAAGCCATTGCTGAAGCCAAAGCAGCGATTCCTTGACCTCTTCCTTTGGACGTTCTGGCATATGTTGGCTGACAAGTCTCATGGCCCCTGGTTCTTGGAGCAAACCAGATGGCTGCCCGGTCTCTGGGTCTTTTTTGATGACGCCTTCTTCAGGTTGAGGAGTGTCTTTGGTAATGTTAGCGAATTCCAGCGCTTTGGAATTGACCCACATCGAGTGCCCATCTACAGAGGTTATGGCGATCGGTCGTTGAGAGTCAATCTCATCAAGCCACTCTTTCCGGGGACCGAGTTTGTCAAATACGGATCGCGAGTAACCGGAACCAATGATCCACGGCTGTTCAGAGTGCTCGTCGGCAAATTGCTTAATTTTATTAAGATAGGCTGGAATTTGATCCTTCTCCATTACGTCAGAAAGGTTCAACTGATACTGATACAAATGGGCGCTGTAGGCTGGATGCATGTGGCTATCCACGAAGGCTGGCAGGACCATTTTTCCATCCAGGTCTATAACTTCAGTATCTGGTCCAATATATGTCTCCATGTCTTGATCTGAACCAACGGCAACTATTCTTCCTTCAGCAACTGCTAATGCCCGCGCCCACCGTTTATTCTGATCCACTGTATAAACTGCCCCATTTTTAAGTACCAGGTCCGATTTCTCAGATGTCATTTCAATGTCCTTTCTGGGTTTAATTGGCTCTTGATTCCCGGAATTAAAATGCAGGATACGAACCAGTGGTCCAAAGGAAGATCCCACTCCTTATCGCTTCCAGGCCAAGAATACTAATGGTTCCACATCGGGCACATTATAACATGTTTGTTTCTGTATATTCAGTTACTTCTCAGTTATATATCCGAAAGTGAAATAATATTGGCTAAGCATTGACATTTCGGAAATTTTGGTGTATCCTGATATTAGTTTGCCACATAAGAATTCACCGATAGCTGGATCTCATGTATAAACCTGATAGTATTGACTGGAAAATCATTCGCCTGCTAAACAAAGATGGGAGAATGCCAAGTGCCGAAATAGCCCGGCGGCTTGGTAGCGTTTCGGCGCGTACCGTCACCAATCGAATCAACACCTTGACCGAAAAGGGAATCATCAATATTCGCGCCATCATCAACCCGGAAACCGTTGGTTATGGGGTTATGGCGGATGTTTTCGTCGAGGTCGAGCCAGGAAAGGTACGTGAGGTAGCTGAACAGGCTGCTAAACTCCCTCAAATCAGCTACGTAGCCTGTGCCACCGGCGAATCAGATGTCAGCATCTCTCTACGGGTTAGGAGTATTGAAGAACTCTTCGATTTCGTCACCGAAAAACTAGGTAAGATTCCTGGCGTTCGCCGCACGCAGTCCTATTTACTCCCTCTAAAAATCAAAGATCTCGATACCTGGTTGCCGCCCAGCGTGCTTGATGGCATTGAAGGTATCAACCTGGAAAAATCATAATTTCAGTCATAGATGACCCAAGGAGGCATATATGGAAGAAATTGTGCATCTGAAGTCAGCCCAGCGGTAATCGATGGCGAACCAGAAGATGCCAAAGCACTTGCAAAAGAAATTGGCGCAGATGGTTACGCCAGGAACGCAATTTTCGCGTTTGATATGCCTTTCAG
>JASFVL010000223.1:0-6545 GCA_050049875.1 Anaerolineales bacterium | reverse complement strand
GTCGCGGGTTTGATTTAATCGTTGGGCAATAAGGCTTTTGCCAACCAGCGTGCTTCTGAAACCAAGTCCACCTCAAATGGAATGTTGTGATTCTCATCTACTCGCGCTAGCATATGTTCACTAACTTCTTTCACTTTTGAGGGGAGACCTGTGATCTCTTGTATATATTGCAGACGCGCATAGCTGCTATTTGGATAGTCATCAATTTTTTTATGACGTCTTAGGTATTCTCCAATGACGATCCCTGCTGCTCTACGAGCACATACACGTGCTTTACCTTCATTTCCTTCAGACCGGGCAGATTCGGCCATGGAGATTTCTTGCTCGAATCTATCAAGCCAGGATGAATTTAATTTCATATTTTCATTTTACACCACTCTCTGATTTTATAGCTGGTTTACCAACAATATTCCTTCTGACAAGTCTTGCGTGCACACCTCTTATTTGGTTAATTGTTCCTTAATATGTCTAGTGCTATAATGACACAATTGTGAGATCAATTGGTCCTGTTCCTCAAACAAAAATCCAACTTAAATCTCGCCTTGTTATTGTTTTATTAGGGATATTGCTTCTGATCCAATTGATCCATCCATATAAAGGATGGATGGTCTTATTGGTCGGATTGGGTGGTGTATTCTATTTCAGTTATCGGTGGGCACTTTCATTAAATCAAGGACTGTCACTTAGGCGGGAGATGCGATTTGGCTGGTCTCAGGTTGGAGATCATCTGCAGGAGCGTTTTACTTTAATTAATGAGGGTTGGGCTCCTGCAATCTGGATATCCATTAATGATCATTCTGATATGCCGGGTTATCAAATATCTAACGTCACTGGTTTGGGAGGAAGGGCAATTAAACACTGGTTCAAAAAGGGTGTTTGTACCCGCCGAGGCTTATACACGTTAGGACCAACCAGTTTATATTCGAGTGATCCCTTTGGACTTTTTTCTGTCGAATTGAGTTATTCTGCTACATCGACAATGATGGTCATGCCACCAATCGTCCCATTACCCTCTATCGATGTCGCGCCTGGGGGCCGTGCTGGTGAGGGTCGCATTATCGCGCCATCTCTCGAACAAACCATCAGTGCATCCAGCGTTCGGGAGTACATACCTGGTGATAGTATGCGAAGGATCCATTGGCTCACCTCTGCTCGCAAGGGAGATCTTTTTGTACGCACGTTTGACCGTACTCCTTCTAGTGACTGGTGGATTTATTTAGATCTGAACGAAGAGGTACAGGTTGGTGAGGAGGAAACAGCTACCGAAGAACATGCCATCATTCTGGCAGCATCATTGGCGGATCAGGGATTACGCAGTGGTAAGGCTGTTGGCTTAGTTTCGTATGGTGAGGATTTGATATGGTTGCCACCGCGTCTAGAAGAGGATCAACGTTGGGAAATCCTACAGTCCCTTGCATTGATTGAACCGGGAGATCGAAGCTTAGCGAATTTGTTAAACAGCACCCGATCGATAATTAAACAGCGTAGCAGCCTGATCATCATCACCCCTGATTTGGAAGGGAGTTGGATGGATGATCTAGTTTTGCTGATGAGGCGTGGAATTGTCCCGACCATCTTGTTGATGGATGTAAATGCCTTTGGAGGAATAGGGGAGATAACGCCTTTGGAAAATGTCTTAACTGATTTAGGAGTCCATCACTACCGAATCTCGCCGGATCTGCTCGACCGACCAGAAGTTCGCCCGGAAATGGAAGAACGCTGGCGAGTAACCCCTCATGGTAGAGCACTGCCGCTTGACACACGCGAGCTTGGCTGGAGGCGGTTAATATAATGTCTCGCTTGTTCAGCTGGTTAACCAGTATGGTTGAGTGGCATACCTTTGGGTTGATGACGCTCCTTTTTATCGTTTTAATCAGCATGGCATCAGGGATTAGTGCGGTTGTTTCGGATTTGGAGACCGCACTATTATGGCCTATTGCATTCTATGGGATGCTACTCGGTTGGTTTTTAGCGCGATCGGAGCTTGCAGGGCGATGGGTGGTGGTAATTTGTTTTGGTTTTGGACTTTTGGTCGTTTTTCTTCAGGTGGGACAGTTGTTTGGACCGATAGGGAGACTTATTTGGGCAGGGATAAATTATCTCTGGGCGAGGTTATCTGAAAACTTATCGCCCGATCTTGCACCAATAACGCTAGCATGGTCAGATATAACCTTTAGAGGTAATGACGTTATTTATCGTTTAAATACGTGGATTCAAAACCTCATTCAAGGAAAACCTAATATTGATTTTGTAGTATCAGCTTGGATATGGGGCGTGTTGACCTGGATCACTTCCACATGGGCAGGTTGGTCTATACGCCGTCTATTCCAGCCTTTATGGGCTGTTCTCCCTGCCACAGTTATTCTTGGAGTAGTGCTGACATATACAGTTGGACGCGGTGTTCTCTTAGTGCCAGTCGTGGGTGCAACCTTAGCTCTATTGGGTATCGTAGCGCATGATGAGCGCGTAAAGGATTGGGAACAATCTCGCATTGATTACGCTGCCACAATACGTGAAGAGATGATTTGGGTAATCTTGTTAGTGTCTTTAGGGGCGATGGTTATGAGCTTGTTAGTGCCATCTATCTCTATTCAAACGATCTTCAACCCAGTTCGCAACTTTGTAAGTGAACGTATGGAAGAGCAAGAAGATTTGGTCCGCTCAATCGGCTTGGAACCATATGGAGAAGGCAGCAGATCAGACTCTGATTTAGCTTCTGGTATGAGAGGACTTCCTAGAAGCCACCTTATTGGATCAGGACCAGAATTATCCCAACAAGTGGTCATGGTTGTTTTTGTAACATCCGGATTCAGTGATACTGATGAGCTTCATAGAGAGCCACTTTACTGGCGCTCTTTGACATTTGATGAATATACTGGTTCTGGGTGGAACACTGGCAAGATTACGAGTAGGTCTTATCAGGCTGGTGAAAGGTTTGCATTTAATCAAGGTGAAAATTATCGCCCAATTACACAAGAAGTCCGTGTGACAAGAGATCAAGGTGGTTTGCTTTATTCGGCTGGCAGGTTTTTTAGTGCGGATCAAGATTTCCGTGCGGTATGGCGCACTCCAACATCAGAAAGTGAGACGGGAGATTATCTTCCTGATTTGTTCGGTGTCTCAGTGCAAGCCAGTTCATATAGGGTACAGTCTTTTATACCTTTGTTCAGCAAGGATTCTCTGAGAAGATCAAGTGAGGATTATCCTTCCTGGGTAGCTGACCGTTATCTGGCGCTTCCTGAAGATATACCTCAGCGGGTTCTAGACCTGGCATCGAGTCTGACGAATTCTTACGATACTGTGTTCGACAAAGCAGCAAGGATTGAAACTTATTTACGCTCATATGAATATACTTTAGATTTACCAGCACCCCCTGAAGATAAGGATGTCGCTGATTATTTCCTTTTCGAGTTGCAAAAAGGCTACTGTGATTACTATGCTACCTCGATGGTGGTCTTATCAAGAGCTGCTGGTATACCGTCCCGGATCGCGACAGGTTTTGCAAGAGGTTTATACGACCAAGATAATGGGAGATATATTGTTACTGAAGCTGATGCGCACTCTTGGGTTGAAGTCTTCTTTCCGGAGGTTGGCTGGGTTCCTTTTGAACCTACAGGTGGCTTGCCAGCGATTGAACGTCCTGAGAGTGTTTTCGATGTTCCACCCGAATTAGAAGGGCCACTAGAACCATTAGATGTTACCGTTTCCCGTTACCAGTGGAGCTTCGGAAAGATCATAATTCTATTATGTGTTCTTGTTCTGTTGGTGATTATATTGTGGGACTGGCTGGGTATTTGGTTATTGAGGCGAAACACTCCGCAGGTGGCTGTAGCTAAGATCTACCAGCGACTGTATATATTGGGTGATAGATTGGGTGTTCCGGTCTATCCAAAAAGTACCCCGTATGAATTTGCAGGTCAGCTAATTAATAAGATCCAAACTTTTGTGTCCGGGAGTCGTTGGGAACCTCTGTTTGAGGCTATATACCAGGATGTTCGCAGTATAACGGAACGTTACATTGAATCGCAATACAGTCCCCGGAACCTAACCGTCGGGGATCATATCCGCTTGATTGATCTTTGGTCTCGCCTCAGAAGACGGCTGATTTTGACAATGCTAGGATATCAAATTATCAGAATATTTCGTGGAGAATGGGATGGAATACGTTCAAGAATTCGCTGAGACGATCATTAAGAACGTTGAAGAGGTCATTATTGGGAAACGAGAGGCTGTGGAGTTGGCGGTCGTATGTTTACTATGTCAGGGCCATTTGCTGATTGAGGATGTGCCAGGAGTGGGTAAGACGATGTTGGCAAGGAGTATTGCCAAATCTTTAGGGTGTACTTTCAGCCGCATTCAGTTCACCCCAGATATGCTACCGAGTGATGTGACGGGTGTTACGATTTTTGATCAGGTGAATAAAAAGTTTGAATATCGTAAGGGACCGATAATGGCTCAAATTGTCTTAGTGGACGAGATCAACCGTGCGACTCCAAAGACCCAAGCGGCGCTCTTGGAGGCGATGCAAGAACGTCAGGTTACTGTCGATGGCGTCACCCATCTTCTTCCCCGACCCTTCATGGTATTGGCAACTCAAAATCCAATAGAATATGAGGGTACTTTTCCTCTGCCCGAAGCTCAGATGGACCGTTTTTTCTTTCGCATTCGATTGGGTTACCCGGATATGGAGGATGAGATTATTGTGTTAGATCGACAACAATATCAGCATCCAATCGAAGATTTAGAGCCTGTGGAGAGTGTAGAGCGCGTTTTTCAAGCCCAAACAAACATCCAATCTGTATATATAGCACCATCCATTAAACGTTACATGGTTGAAATCGTCAGAAGCACCCGTATTCAAAAGGAAGTTTATCTTGGTGCTAGTCCAAGAGGGAGTCTTGCGTTGTATCGTTCCAGTCAAGCTTGGGCTGCCATCCAAGGGAGAGATTTTGTTCTCCCAGATGATGTTAAAGCTATAGCTGTTCCAGCCCTTTCTCACCGTTTGATCTTAGGGCCAGGGGTGCGTCTTCGTGAGATAGAAGCTGAAGATATTGTTATGGAAGCTATAGGGGAAGTAGCTGTTCCGGGTGGGAAGTACAGACGGTGAAGCGTGATCTGCGGCGATACGCACGCCAAACAAACACTCGTCTGGTTTTAGGTTTCTTGATTATCTTATTCCTAGTGGGGGATGGCTTGATTTACCTATTTTACGGTCAGCGGTCTGCGATCACAGGATTACTCTGTTTGTTTATTGGGTTGGCTCCTGTTATCCTGATTTGGGTAATATTAATCGGCTTCGAAATCATTGTGAAGCGTTTTGGTGATCGTTAATCTTAATGGAGATTCTTTTATGCAGAATGAACTTAAATCTTTGGAAGTCAATGGGTGGGTCATGCGCATCAGGGAGCCACAGGATGCCGGGCTCCATCCGGTGATCCTGTTACTCCATGGTTGGACGGGAGATGAAAACGCGATGTGGATCTTTGCTGAGCGTTTACCTACTGATCACCTAATAATCGCACCTAGAGCACCTTATAAAACACCATTAGGCGGTTATGGTTGGTACCCAACGAGGCAATCTTGGCCTGAGATGGGGGATTTCATCTCTCCAGTTGAATCTCTGATTGATTTGATGGATCGTTGGCCGGATTCGCCCGCCGCTGATTTCTCTCGCCTGCGATTGGCGGGCTTCAGTCAAGGTGCAGCTTTAGCCTACGCATTTTCCATTTTGCACCCTGAGCGAGTGAGCGGTCTCGCTGGCTTAGCAGGTTTCTTGCCGGAAGGATCCAAAGATTACATTCAAGATAATATGATCCAGGGAGTGCCTGTTTTCATTAGTCACGGCAAAAAAGACAAACTTGTCCCCATCGAACGAGCTCGGCAAGCTGTTGAAACATTAAAGAAAGCTGGTGCAGAAGTAACCTATTGTGAACACGATGTGGGTCATAAACTGAATGCCGAATGTTTTCGCGGTATGGAAGTTTTTTTCAATTGAGACCGGTTTCCTGTAATATTTAATCATCTAAATTACAGTATGGGGATGGGCTCTTCGATCGATCTTCCAGCTGTATAATTGTATTTTTCAGCAAGTTGGTCGTGTATATGTCCGAGTATTATGCTGAGGGGGAGGTGATTCGGGCAAGATTGCTCGCATATTCCACATCCCGAACAAGAGATAAGCCAACGCATAAGACTTTGCCGTTTGTATTTTCCACTTTCCTCTCGCTGCGGAAAGTCAATAGAGCATATCGGACAATTGTCCAAGCAAGCTTGACAAGGCTCGCAATCTTTGAGGTGATCAGCTAATCCATCAACATCTTGAGGAAGAAAATCTAATAAACTCTGAGTGACCCGTTCTCGAGTGCGAGCGTTCCTTTCCGATAGTTTCGCAACCATGTGCTTATGTTGATTTAACAGTGAGGGATCTGCTGGATCTTTCACGATTTCTTGAAGATTGAATCGTTGAGCTGTCGATTCGTCTCGCGCATGGATGATGAGATATTGGCGCACAGGAATACCCAAGACACCGATATTGAGGTCGGCTC
>JASFVL010000221.1:0-6550 GCA_050049875.1 Anaerolineales bacterium | reverse complement strand
TGTCGTCATCTATAACACTGGCTCGTTCGAAGATACTTGGAAGCAAGTGCTCAGCGCTTGGCAAGAGGTCGTGCTCGACAAGGTCGTCATCGCCGAAAGGCCGGAGGCCGCTGTGGAGGGCGAATTCTTCGTGATGCGCGCCGGTCCTGACCAGGCTGATGAGATTGCCGCCTTTATAACTGAGATCACCAAGGGAAGCCGGGATCTGGAGCGTCAGGACGTGATGGCAGCTTTTGGAGAGAAAGCTTTTTTGCTCCTCAAAAAGGACGACCAGATCATCGGCTTATTGGGATGGCAAGTGGAGAATCTAGTATCTCGGGTTGATGAAATTTACCTCAGGCCGGATATTCCTTTGCAAGCGTCGGTGAACCTTTTAGCGGGCGAGATGGAGCGCGCCTCGAAGGAATTGCTGTGTGAAGCCGCGCTGCTCTTCCTGCCGCCCAAGTTAGCCCGGCACCAAGCCATTTGGGGGGCGCTGGATTACGAACCGAAAAGCGTTGAGGATTTGAGCGTGCGCATTTGGAGGGAAGCAGCCAACGAATCGATGCCCTCCGGATCGGTGATGTTCTTCAAGCGCTTGCGCGCGGATCGCGTTTTGCGTCCTGTTTGAGCGCGGTTCGATCGAAGGAGTTTAACAGAAAGCCTTTTCTTAAGGCAAAATCACGCACGAAGAATCGACATAAGATGGTTGAATTTATCACGGAACAATTACCTGAACTGCTGGACAATCTGATAGATTACCTGTTCTTTATGTTTGAGCGCCTGGACTGGCTTAGTGTTTTGGATGTAGCCTTGGTCACCGGTGTGTTCTTTATTATTCTGCTCCTGCTGCGAGACACACAAGCGATGGTCCTGCTGCGGGGTGGCATTTTGCTCATCGCCCTGTTGGGGGTGTTGACCAGCTTAGAGGTGCTGCCGGCGTTCTCTTGGCTGGTCGGCAACACGCTTCCCGCCTTGCTGCTGGCCATTCCGGTCATCTTCGCTCCCGAGATACGCCGCGCCCTGGAGCGTTTGGGGCGCACGGGTTCACTGCTCCCCTCGGGAAAGAATCGTTCGGATATCGGGGAGGTGATCAATACAGTAGTCTCAGCTGCGGCGAGGCTTTCCGATCGCAAGCATGGAGCCCTGATTGTGCTTCAACGTTTGGATAATCTGCATGAGTACATTCAAACGGGGGTGATGATGGACGCCAACGTCACGCCGGAGCTTCTGATTCAGGTTTTCTATCCCAACACGCCGCTTCACGACGGAGCTGTGATCGTTTCTGGTTCGTGTCTGGTAGCTGCTGCGTGTGTTCTGCCCTTGTCAGCGAGCGGAATCCTGACGCGCTCCCCGGAGCGGCCGATGGGTTTGCGCCACCGTGCCGCGATGGGGATTTCTGAGGTCAGTGATGCCATCGCCGTGGTGGTATCGGAGGAGACCGGCGCGATCTCCATCGCTCACGGCGGGCGCATGATCCGTCGCTTGGATACCGAACGATTGAAGAACGTTTTGCTTGCTTTTTTCCGCCCCTACCAGTCCAGAAATGCCTTGCGGGCTTTTCTGGCAAGGTTTTTCCCGGATTTGAACCAACCCCGGCAGGAGTTGAGTTAAATGCTGAGGTTGCTGAGTTGGTTGGGTAGAAATTTAAGCTCTCTTATAATGGCGTTCGTCTTAGCGCTGATCGTATGGGTTTCGGCAGTAACCGCGGCGGATCCCAACCAGGAGCGCACTTTCTCCGTGCCTATCGAGATAATCGGCCAAAATGAGGATATTGAAATTGTGAGCGATGTCCCGGAACGCTTGCTTTTCAGGCTGTATGCCCCTCGCTCTGTTTTGAACCAGTTAAACGATGAGAACGGGAATCTAAACGCTTGGATCGATCTCTCCGAATTGGGCCCCGGCACCCATGAAGTGCCCATCCAACGCTCAATTTCCCCAGAAGTTCGCCCTGTGCGGGTGGTGGAAGCAACCCCCCGTTCGACGGAGATAACTTTAGAGGCCATCATTACACGCACCCTCACCATCCAAACAGACATCGACGGCGATCCTGCGCAGGGATACCAAGCCGAAGCTGCACAGTGGAGCCACCAAGAAGTGCTCGTCTCTGGGCGATCATCTTTGGTTGAGCAGGTGGTGGAAGTGAGCGTTTCCCTGGATATTTCTGGCGCTGATGAGACCATCGAACGTACTCTTACACTTCAGCCATTGGATACTAGGGGGAGCCAGGTATCTGGTGTTACCCTCACCCCCAGCCGGGTGACTGTCAATCTACCCATAACCCTGCGAGGTGGATACCGCAATGTAGTCATCCGGGTGTTAACTACTGGACAAGTGGCAGAAGGATATCGGCAAACCAATATCACCGTGTCGCCTCCCAACGTTTTGATTTTCTCCGCTGATCCAGACTTGGTCACACAACTTCCTGGCTACGTCGAAACGGAGCCTTTGGACCTGAGCGGGGCGACGGATGATTTCGAGACCATCTTGTCGCTCAACCTTCCCGAAGGGATCACTGTTGTGGGAGACCCCAATGTTCTGGTGCAGGTGGGCATCGCGGCGATCAACGCCAGTCTGAGCACTTCACGCTCGGTGGAGGTGATCGGTTTGCTGCCAGGTTTGCAGGCTGAAGTTGCTCCAGAGAGCATCGATGTCATTCTTTTTGGTCCTGTTCCCGATTTAGAGAATCTGACCACCGTGGACGTGCGCGTTTTGGTGGACTTGACCGGCCTTGAGATTGGTGAACATACGATCACACCAACGGTGGAAATCCTGCCGGATCGCATCCGGCGGGAGTCGATTTTCCCCGAAACGGTCGAGGTGACCATCAGCGCGGCCGCCACGCCCACGCCCACTTCTACGGGAACGATTACCCCGACGCTGACGACCCAGCCGTAACCCCTGACACCCATGGCGAAGCCACTCGTTGCCCTCGTTGGTCGCCCCAATGTGGGGAAAAGCACGCTGTTCAACCGCCTGATCCAAGAGCGTCTGGCGGTCGTTGACGAGGTCCCGGGCACAACTCGTGATCGCCTGATGGCTGAAGCGGAGTGGGCTGGATTCGTGTTCGATGTTGTCGATACTGGCGGTATTGATCCCACCCAAACTGGTCCAGGGAAACAGCAACAGCCTCTCTCCGTGGGTTCTGCAGAGTTCATCACTGAGATACGCTCCCAGGCCGAAATCGCCATCAGCGAGGCGGATGTGATACTTCTTATCACCGATGTGGAGAGCGGCGTCACTCCAGCGGATCAGGAAGTGGCTCAGATCCTGCGTCGCCGTCAAGTCGAGAGGGAGGGTCAACCCTGGCCTCCGGTGCTGCTGGTCGTCAACAAGTGCGACAGTCAGGCTCGCCGCGACCAGGCCTACCAATTCTATGAGTTGGGCATGGGCGACCCACTGCCCATCTCAGCGCTGCACGGCACCGGCACCGGCGATATGCTCGATGTTGTCGTTGATATCTTCCAGGAGCAGGGGCTGGTTGAGGAGCAGGAAGACGATTCCGTCAAAATCGCCATCGTTGGCAAACCTAACGTGGGTAAGTCCACCCTTTTGAACCGCTTGGTCGGGGAAGAGCGAGTCATCGTCAGTCCCATTCCTGGGACCACTCGGGATGCCATTGATAGCTACCTAACCTTTAATCAAATCCCCATCACACTGATCGACACCGCTGGGATTCGCAAGCGCGGTCGCATCGCCCCCGGGGTTGAGAAATACAGCGTGCTGCGATCTTTACGCGCCATCGAACGCTCTGACGTGGCGCTTCTTATGGTGGATGCCATCACGGGGATCACCGCCCAGGATACCCATATCGCCGGCTTCATCCTGGAGGCATGGAAAAGCGTTGTAGTGGTGGTCAATAAATGGGATGCGATCCCCCGCGACAGGCATACAATGCAGGATTTCAGTTACCACGTGCGCCACAAATTAAATTTTATTGATTATGTGCCGGTACTGTTCATCTCCGCCAAGACCGGTCTGCGCGTGGATCAAGTTCTGCCAACAGCTTTACAGGTGCAAGAGGAGCGTCTCGTGCGCCTTTCCACCGCTCAGCTTAACCGCATCATCCGCAGGGCGCTGGACCATCACCCGCCTCCTTCTCGTGCCGGACGACATTTGAAGATATATTATGGTACCCAATTGCGCAGTGACCCGCCCACCTTCCTGCTGTACGTCAATGACCCTAAGCTGAGCCATTTCACCTACGAACGCTTTCTGGAGAACCGGCTCCGTGAAGCGCACCCATTTTTGGGCACCCCCATTAGAATCCTGTTGCGAAAACGACGTTAACAGCGCCCTCATCATAGTGGAAAAGGATTTCAATCGGCTGGAATTTTGAATAAAATCGAGCCCAGCCTTGCTTTCGTGTAAGATACCATCGCTTACCCTTGCTACCGCTTGGAAGCGGTTATATAATTTTCTTATACACTCTCGACTTACCACCTTGCCCATGAAAAAGATGAAGTATAATAGACCGCCTTTGCCTCACGCCGTGAGGTGAAATCGAGAAGAGACTTATTTGGTATAAAACGATAATATGCAAACGGATTTGGAAAAATATCACACGCAAGCTGAACCCGAACCTGCAGCAGATGAACAGCCTCGTTCGGGCGCGGGGCGTTTCCTATTCGATCTCCTGGAAACCCTCGTGCTTTCAGCGCTGCTTTTCATCGGCATCAACGCCATCTCGGCGCGCATTCGTGTGGACGGTTCCAGTATGGAACCGACACTCCACAGTGGCGAGTTCGTCATTGTCAACAAGTTGGCATACGATTTTGGCTCACCCGACCACGGAGACGTGGTCGTCTTTCACTTCCCGCGCGATCCAGATCAGGAATATATCAAACGCGTGATCGGTCTGTCCGGGGATCAAATCCGCATCGAAGACGGCAATTTGTATGTCAACGGCAACCTTTGGGAAGAGGACTATATCGCCGCCTCCCCCGCTTACCGCGGGGATTGGTCCGTTCCCCAGGGCCAACTATTTGTATTGGGAGACAACCGCAACAACTCATCCGATTCTCACAATTGGGGTTCAGTGCCCATGGAAAACGTGATCGGAAAAGCCTTCTTCGTCTATTGGCCCCCCACGGACTGGGGCGTGATCATCACGCCGGATGTCGCCATCGCTGCTCCCTAGATTGCACAAGCGCTTGGAAGATTCCGGCATTGATGAAACTGATCAGTTTTTGGTTTGACGGTTGTTTCCATCAGAAGGACTATGAAGTGATTTTTCTGTAAATTGCGGGGTCTTACCCGCAATTTACAGAAAAATTGAAACACGATCATCAGAAGTACGTCTGGAGATGTACGAATGGACGAGGATTGTCCCTGCCAATTTATGGTCTGTCCTGAATGCCAGACGGGTCGCATGATGATGTGCTACCGGCCCTATTTCACCTGGCTGCACGATGAACTGATCACTGTGCCTGATTTCCCCTCCTGGGTCTGCGATTTGTGCGGTCGCCATGAATACGATGTGCGCGCTGTTTCTTGGCTCAATGTGCTTCTGAATCCCAGCACTGGGGAGTCTTCCTCCAGCCGCCCGCAGCGCGTACGCAAGCCACCGAGCAGCCCGTCTTTGGGGGTTTGACACTCTGAGTTGCATGGAAGCCAGCACGCTCGCTATCCGGATGAGTTGTGGTCTTTAGGGGTGCTATAGAGTCGTTTATCATATCCTTTGAGCCGTTATAATCAGGGCAATCGCATATGAACCGAGAAAAAATGCTGGTATTTGGGCATCGACGCGCGAAATGGAATATGAAGTAAAACCATACGATTTTGGCACCGAAAACTACGTTTGAGAGCCTAAATTGCTTCTGGAGAATGGCATTGCGCGTCATATATATGGGACATATGCGGAATAATAGTTTTGAATTTATTGCATTTTCCAAATGCGATTGCCCTGGAGTCAATCATCGGTACTTTGTTAGTTAATCCGGAATTTATCAACGAGCTGGATCTATCCCCAGAGGATTTTTATCTTGAAGTCCACCGCTGGATCTTCGAAGCCGCGCGCAACCTGGCCAATGTCGGGAGCTGGGATCTGCAGGAAATGATTTCAGAGCTAGAAAGGATGGGTCGATTCAAGGAAACAGGGGGATCTGCACAACTGGCAGCGCTGCTAAATTACGATCTGGGCCCAACAATGGCCAAAGGATATATCGCGCGGGTTAAAAAGCTATCTACCAAGCGCAAGGCGATTAAATTCGGATCCTCCCTGGTAAAAAACATCGATAAAACCAATATGGATCCAGAGCATTACTTAAGAGAACTGGAAGATATCCTCAAGCCGGTTAGCAATAATGGAGATCTACTCTCTTTCATCCCCAAAACGACATGGACCGTACGGGAACTTTATGAGACAGAATTTCCGGAGCCAAAGTATCTTGTACCAGGAATTATCCCCTTTGGATTGATTATCTTAGCAGGCCGGCCTAAAGTGGGTAAAAGTATCCTAGCGCTACAAATCACGGTGGCTGCCGGATCTGGAGGAATCGTTTTTGGCCGTAAAGTTGAGAGAAGAAGAGTTCTTCTATATGCGATCGAGGATGGACCCATACGATTAGAT